>DASYJS010000436.1:0-9359 GCA_035996225.1 Mycobacterium sp.
TGACGATCGTGGCGACCACGCCAATCGAGGTGGCCGCCAGCAGGGTTTCCAGACAGCCGGGATGGTTTTTGTCCAGGAATGCCACCACCTGGCCACGCTGCAGCCCGGTGGCCCGCAGCGCTCCGGCCGCCTGACGAATCCGCGACGCCCACTGCGCCCACGACCAGTGCCGCTCACCGAAGTGGATCGCGATCTCGTCGGGCCGGCGCTGGGCGTGCTGCTCGACCATTCCGACGAGCGTCTCCGTCGTGTCGGTGCTGACGTCGGCTGGTGGCATTACTCCTCCGCTTCTCGAAGTCCGTGGGTTCCCGGGTTCAGTCAAGCCAAGGCTAGCCACCGTGTCCACAACCTGCCGCAGAGAGCCGGGGCCTCCATCGTGGAAGCAACCCGGTCATAGCGAAAGCTGCGATGCACGGCGAATGATCAGCTGTGATGAGTCACAATGTCCGGGCATGCGACCTCTCGACACACGAGCAAGTTGTCGCCCAAGCCCGCGCCTTGCAACCGGTTTTACGTCAGCACGCCGCAGCGGGCGAATCACTTCGCCGGCTATCCGACCCGGTCAATGCAGCCCTCACCACGGCCGGCCTGTTTCGGCTGCAGACGCCCAAGCGGTACGGCGGCTACGCCGTCGGCACCAGGACGGTGCTGGAGGTGAGCGAGGCGCTGGCAGAGGCCGACGCATCCGCCGCGTGGCTGGTCGTGATCGGGACGACGGGAAGCTGGCTGGGCGCCCGGTACGCACCGCAGGCCCAAGAGGAGATGTTCGGCGCGAAGCCCGACGCACGGTTCGCCGGGGCGACCAACCCCGGGACGGCTCGGCGGGTGCCGGGAGGGCTGAGCGTCTCCGGGCGTTGGCCCTACGCATCGGGCGCCTATCACGCCGACTGGGCATTGGTGGGCGCGGCCCTCCCCGGCGAGCCGGAGGAGGCCATGTTGTGCGCATTGCCAGCAGCGGAGTTGACCCTGGAAAACTCTTGGCGCACTGTCGGTATGCGGGGAACCGGCAGTGACACCTGGGTCGGAGACGATGTCTTCGTCCCCGACGAACGGACGGTTTCCCTCGGCGCGATCGCCGAGGGAGACTGGCCGCAGATGATTGACGAGCCGTTGTACCGGCTGCCGTCGGCGCCGGCGTTGATGGTGCCATTGCTGGGTCCGCTACTGGGCGTTGGCCGCGCGGCGCTGCGCTTCGTGGTGGACAACGCGCAGACCAAGCCGCTGGCCGGTACCACGATTTCGCGACAGCGCGAATCCGTTGGGCTGCAGATACGTATCGCTGAGGCGGCGACGCGAATCAGCACTGCGCGGCTGCATGCCTATGACATGGCGACCACCCTCGATTCCGCCACCGCCGAAGAGCGGACCGTCGGCTACGCTGCCCGTGCGGAATTCCGCGCCCGGCTTGGTTATGCGGCCCAACAGGTTATCGACGCACTGTCGATCCTGGTCGATGCGCACGGAGCGGGAAGTTTCGCGGAATCTAGCTTACTGCAACAGTATTGGCGCGACGCTAACACAGCGGCACGGCACGCGGGCATGCAGGCAACCGTCGGCTACGAGGTCTACGGGAAGTCGATGCTGGGGATACCGGAGCGCATGAGCACCACGGTATGAACCGGGTGATCACGCACTTGCCAGCGTGATTCGCGATCGGTAGGGGTCGGTGAAGGGCAGCCACGCCTCATCAAGATCGGGCAGTTCGGCGCCGAGCGTCAGCGCGTCGATTACCCCGCGCACGGTTTCGCGGTTTTCGGTGCGGCGCCACACCAGCGACCACGTCCAGAACGGCGCGGGTGCGGCAACAGGGCGCTGCACGAGGTCCGCTGGAACTACCGCGGTTTGGGCCCTGGGCGAGCTGAGCACCGGCCGGCCCAGCCGGCGAACGTGTTCGAAAAACATCGGGGCGGCCAGACCGCCGTCGCTGATCCGCACCGTGCGGGCGCCGGTCTCCCTGGCGAATTGCTCTCCGTACCGATTCCACGAAAACCAGCTGCCGGAGTCGGCGTCGAGTAACACGATCGTGTCGGCCGCGTCGACCGCGGATGTATCCGAGCCGACGCTGACCGCATAGAGCTGTTCGGCGCCAATGAGGTGCGAGTTCAGCCCATGCCTGTCCAGGTCGGAGGACCGCGCCCCGCAGATCGCCAAATCGATGCCACCCTCGGCGACCCGGGTGACCTGGGCGTGAGACGGCAGCACCCATGTGTCGATGTGTACTTTTGCCACGGCCGCGGTCCGATCGCACAAGTCGGGGGGGAGCCATTGCGCATAGCCGACCCGCACGGGTTCGGCCAGCGACAACCCGATTGCCGACCGGCGCAACTGATCCGCTTGATCCAGCAGCGTGCGCGCCGATGGAAGCAACGCGGCACCCGTTGCTGTCAGGGTGACAGACCGACGGTCGCGATCGAACAATCGCACCCGCAGATCCCGCTCGAGGACCTTGATTTGCTGCGAAAGCGACGGTCCGGCAATGCATAACCGCTTTGCGGCGCGGCCGAAATTCAGCTCTTCGGCGACCGCTACAAAATAGCGAAGGTGACGTAGCTCCACAGGGAAAATGGTAGTGCGACACTAAGAGTCATGGCCTAGCAGAATCGTTTTGACAACGTGTGTAACCATTGCTCAGCAAACCCCCTGATGAAGGAACCCACACATGGTCCACGTTGATCGTGCCCGTTCTCGCACGTTCGTCGTGACGGGCGCGGCGTCGGGCATCGGTCTGGCCACCGCGCGGCGCCTGCTGGCCGAAGGCGGAACGGTCGTCGGCGCCGACCTGGCCTCCCCACCCGACCTGGGTCCCAATTTCCATTTCGTGACGGCCGACGTGAGCGACGAAGACGCCGTCGCCGCCGTGTTCGCCGCGGTGGCCGGTCGCCTGGACGGTGTCTTCCACGCCGCCGGCGTCGCCGGGGGCGGCCCGGTCCATCTGCTCGACCGCGCGGAGTGGGACCGGGTGATCGGGATCAACCTCACCGGCACGTTCCTGGTGGCCAAGGCCGCCCTGGCCACGATGATCGAGCAAGAAAGGCTCGACGGCGAGCGCGGGTCGATCGTGACCGTCGCCAGCATCGAGGGCCTGGAAGGCACCGCGGGCGGCAGTTCCTACAACGCCGCCAAGGGCGGTGTCGTGCTGCTCACCAAGAACATTGCGCTCGATTACGGCCCGAGCGGCATCCGGGCGAACGCGATCTGCCCCGGCTTCATCGAAACGCCGATGGCGCGAAATGTCTTCGACCTGCCGGGGATGGAAGCTCCGTTGGCGTCCATCACCGCGGCGCATGCGCTGCAACGGCTCGGCCGGCCGGAGGAGGTCGCGGCGATGGCGGCCTTCCTGTTGTCGCTCGACGCGTCATTCGTCAGCGGTCAGGCCATTGCCGTTGACGGCGGTTACACCGCCGGTCGCGATCACGGTGTCGTCAAACTCTTCGGTTTTCCTGATTGATGCCTTTAGGATTCGCCTATGAGCGGCCCTGTTTCTCCCGACGACGCGATCGATGCGATTCGAGGTACCGGGGGAGCACAACCCGGCGCTCGGGCGCTGCACGCGAAAGGCACGCTGTATCGCGGCACGTTTATCGCTACCCGCGATGGGGCGGAACTCTCCCGGGCCAAACATCTCGACGGCGCAGCAGTCCCGGCGCTGATCCGCTTCTCCAACGGATCCGGGAACCCCGCGCAGCCCGACGGCTCGCCGGGGGTGCGCGGGATGGCGGTCAAGTTCACCTTGCCCGACGGGTCCACCACCGACGTGTCGACCCAGACCGCCCGGCTGTTCGTCTCCAGCCGGCCGGAAGGTTTCGTCGATCTGCTCAAAGCGATGCGACCCGGGCCGGCGACCCCGCTGCGCATGGCCAAATACTTCGTCACGCATCCTCGACTGCTCGGCGCGTTGCCGGTGCTGCGCGACGCGAACAAGGTGCCGGCCAGCTACGCCACCATCGAATACCACGGCCTGCACGCTTTCCGCTGGATCAGCGCCGACGGTAACGCCAAATTCGTTCGCTACCACCTGATCCCCGCCGCGGGTGAGAGCTACCTCTCGGGACCGGATGCTCACGGTGTGGGCCCCGACTTCCTCACCGACGAGCTGAATACGCGTCTGGCACCAGGGCCGGTCCGGTTCGACTACCGCGTGCAAATCGCCGGGCCACAGGATTCGACGATCGACCCGTCGGCGCCGTGGCGGAGCGCGGAGACGATCACTGTCGGCACCCTGGAAATCACCGGCCTCGACACCGAGCGCGAGCACGGAGACGACATCGTCGTGTTCGACCCGATGCGGGTGACCGACGGCATCGAACCCTCCGACGATCCGGTGCTGCATTTCCGCAGCCTCGCGTATTCGGCCTCGGTCAAGCTACGCACCGGCGTAGACCGCGGCTCGCAAGCGCCTCCCGCCTGACGCAAAGCCGCTCAGCTGCACGATTCTTGGCGCAAACCGACGCCGTACTAAGGTCTTTGGGAGTGTCGCCTTCCCATATGGTTTGGATCGCCCTGGCCGGGCTCGCCGCCGGCGCAATCAATGCGCTCGTTGGATCTGGAACCCTGATCACCTTCCCGACGCTGATCGCCCTGGGCTATCCGCCGGTCACGTCCACCATGTCCAACGCGATCGGTTTGGTGGCGGGCAGTGTGTCGGGCACCTGGGGTTATCGCGCCGAGCTGAGTGGTCAGCGGGATCGATTGCGCTGGCAGATCCCGGCTTCGCTGGTCGGCGCCACCCTGGGCGCGTTCCTGCTGCTGCATTTGCCCGAATCGGTGTTCGCCGAGGTTGTGCCGGCGCTGCTGGTGCTGGCCCTGCTGCTGGTGCTGGTCGGCCCGCGGATTCAGTCCTGGGCGCGCCGACGGGCCGAAGAAGCCGGGCGATCCCCCGAACGCATCACACCGGTCCGGATGGCGATCCTGGTGATCGGCACGTTCGGCGTTGGCGTGTACGGCGGCTACTTCACCGCCGCACAGGGCATTCTGCTGGTCGGCGTCATGGGCGCGCTGCTGCCGGAGTCGGTGCAACGCATGAACGCCGCGAAAAATCTGCTGGCGCTAGTGGTGAATATCGTTGCCGCGGTGAGCTATACGTTGGTGGCATTCGATCGAATCAGTTGGCTGGTTGCCGGAATCATCGCGGCGGGCTCGCTGGTCGGCGGATGGATAGGCGCGCGCTACGGACGCCGGCTGTCGCCGAATGCGTTGCGCGCCACGATTATCGTGGTCGGCCTGATCGGGCTGTATCGCCTGCTTACGGTGTAGCGCGGATCGTCGCGCGCGTCAGCCCCGCGTGGCGGCCGCGGCATCGGCGATGACGTCCATCATGTCGCCGCGCTCTCGCCAAACCTTGCGCTGCCGCATCGCCCCGTTGCCCTGCGCCGTGACGCGGTCGAGTTCTTCGGTGACGCGGTCGTATTCGCCGAGCGCATCCAGTGCCGGGCGCACCCGTTGCACCAGTGCATCCAAATGCTGACGCGCCGGCACGGCGCCGCTATCGTGCAGCGGGTCGAGCAAGTGCCCCGACAGTCCGTCGTGGGCGGCCTTCCAGTACGCCGCCCGCAGTGCTGCCGGCGGCAGCCGCCCGCCGTCGTCGCCGCGTCCGTGTGCTTCGAGCGCCGTCATCACCGCGGCCCTGATCAGGGTGGCGAGCAGCACCGTTTCGTCGACGGTCGCCGGTACGTCGGCCACCCGCACCTCGACCGTCGGGAAATTCGCTGACGGGCGCACGTCCCAATAGATCATCTTGTGATCCAGAATCACCCCACTTTCGACCAGCATGCGCACGGTGCGGTCGTATTGCTCCGGTGAGGCGAAGAACGGGGGCGCGCCGGCTGCCGGCCAGCGCCTCCACAGGATGCTGCGCCAGCTCGCATAACCGGTGTCGGTATTGCGATACAGCGCCGAATTCGCTGACAACGCAAGCAAAGACGGCAGCCACGGTCGCAGCCAGTTACTGACCTTGATCGCGGCCGCCCGGCCGGGTACCTCGACGTGTACATGGCAGCCGCAGATGCCTTGCTCGTGCGCGACCATGCCGAACTGCGCACCGATCCGCCGATAACGCTCGGTATCGGTGATCGGGAACTCGTGCGGTGTGACCGGCGGGAGCCCCAGCGCCAACAGGTGAACCCCGCTGGCCTCGGCAGCTTGGGCCGCGGTGCGCCGCAGCTGTGCGAGTTCCGCACCGAGTTCGGCGCTACTCGCGGCAACGGCGGAGGTGGTTTCGACCTGGCAGCTGCTCAGTTCCAGCTGCAGTGTGGTCCCACGGCGCTTGGCCTCCGCGGCCACCTCGCTATTGCATGGGGCAGGCTCGCCAGTTTCGGGATCGACGAGGAGAAACTCCTCCTCCACGCCGAAAGTGGGTAGGTGATGCATCCAGCCCAATCAACCTTTCGACCCGAGAAGGCGACCGTGGCTCACGGTAGGTCGCTACCGAGCCAGGGCGGAGTCCGCGGTCGGGTAAATGGGCAGCACGCCGCTGAGCCCGCACGCGTCGACAATGCGGGCAACGACTGGCTGCCGGCTGACCAGCCGCAGTTCGACTCCGCGACGGCGCAAGTTTTCTGCTTCCTCGGCCAGCACCGCGAATGCGCAGCAGCCCATGAAGTCCAGTCCGGTGACGTCGACGATCAAGGGGCCGGGGGACGTGACGACGCCGGCCGCCTCGCTGACCAGGTGGCGCCAGGTTTGCTCGTTGCAGGCGTCGATCTCGCCGCCCGCGTAGATCAGCACGGCCGGGCCGCGGCGATCGGTGGTCGCCCGCAGCGTGCTGCGCGGATCGCCGAGCTCATAGACCAGCCGCGTGCTGAGCATGAGGTGGGGGCTCGACATCGGAGGAGCGTGTTCGGCAATCGACTTCATGGTGGACTCCTAATCGACTGGCGCCGCAGGCGCCGCGATGGATGTCCGTCCTGGTATCTGAAGACAGACCTTTCTCGAACTGCGAACCTCATTTGTATAACGAGACAGGGCGGTCTGTCTACCTGGGGCGCCTAAGAGTACCGTAAGGCGAAATATGGCAACCTCCGACATTGTGCCGGCCGCGCCGTCTGCTCGTGAGCGGATCTTGAATGCGGCATATGAGCTGTTCAGCCGGCGTGGGATTCGTGCGGTCGGCACCGACGAGGTGATCGAGCGGGCCGGCGTGGCCAAGGCGACTTTGTACCGGCATTTCGCGAAGAAGAACGACCTCGTGCTGGCTGTCTTGGAGCGTCGCGAAGAGATCTGGACCCACGGTTTGATCGAGGGGCAGTCGGAGCAGCGCGGCACCACACCCGAGGAACAGCTGCTGGCGATCTTCGACGTGATGCACGACTGGTTTCAGCTCCGCGACGGCTACGAAGGCTGCTCGTTCATCAATGTGTTGCTCGAGTTGGGCGCCGATCACCCCGCCGGACAGGCCAGCATCGCGCACATCGACCACGTCCGCGACATCGTGCGCCGCCGTGCCCTCGCGGCGGGACTCACCGACGTCGAGGACTTCGCCTCGTCCTGGCACATCCTGATGAAAGGCGCCATCGTGCTAGCGGCGGTGGGTGACCTGAATGCCGCGCAGCGCGCCCAGAAGATGGCTTTTGCTCTGATCGAGGAACACCGGCCGGATGCGGTCGTGGAGAGAGGCGAGGCGACCGGTTAGCTCGCCCTGAGCCGTCAAGCAGCGTCGGCCGCGGCGCTTCCAGTTTTACCCTCGTGTTCGGCCTCGAGTTCGGCGATTGCACGCGATGTGCGCTCGCGCAGCAAGATCGCGGCGATCAGGCCGACCACGATGGCGATGACGAGTGCGATCCAGGAGAACCGCTCCAACCATCGTTCGGCGGCCATCCCCGCGAAATAGACCAGCGCGGTCGTGCCACCCGCCCAGCAGATGGCACCGGACACGTTGGCCGCCAGGAAGCGCCGGTAGTGCATTTTCAGCGCGCCGGCCAGCGGCCCGGCGAATATCCGCAGCAGTGCGATGAAGCGTCCGAAGAACACCGCCCGAACTCCCCAGCGATCGAACAAGCGCTCGGCCAGCATGACGTGCCCCGGACCGAAGTGCTTCGGGAAGCGCTGGCCCAGCTTGTCGAAGAGCGACATGCCGAAGCGGCGCCCGATCGAGTAGCCGATGGAATCGCCGATCACCGCGCCGATCACGGCGGCAACCCCGACACCGACCGGGTTGACGGCAAGGTTGTGATGAGACGACATCAGCGCCGCGCTCACCAGGACGATCTCGCCGGGAAGCGGCACGCCCAGGCTTTCCACCCCCACCACGCCCCCGACCACGAGGTAGACCGCCAGCGGCGGGATGGACTGCAGCAAAGCCTCCACGTTCATGGGTCAAGAATGCCTGACTGATACCGGCTCCGCGCCGCAATGTCGTCGGTGGGCGCGGCGTCGTGCGGCGAACACCGCGTGTTGACCGGCTCCAACTCGGGGCGCTTAGGAAATCGTCCGTCGGCTGCGGACAGGCCGCGCATCCGGCGCCAGACCCAGGGGAAGAAATTGTCCTGCGTCCAGCGCAACCTTCCGTATGCGCCGTGGGCAATTGACAGCTGTGTCGGATTGGGATGCGCTGCGGCCCAATCATGGCTGCTGTCAGGCAAATTGAGCGCTTCAGCAGCTGCGGCGGCGAACAGGATATGGCCTTTGGGGGAGGCGTGTACGCGGTCGAAGCTCCACGTATCCCAGTCGCGCATCGACGCGGCGTTGTAGAGGTCGATGAGCTTGAAGCCGTAGCGGTCGGCGGCAACGGTGATCGCGTTGTTGATGCGGGCCAGCCGTTTGGACACGATGCGGCCGAACGGGAGAAATTGCGCGACGTTCGGGAAGGTCGTGGTCACCACCGTCGCGCCCGATCTGGCCAGCGCCGCATAGACGTAATCGAGTTCGGCCAGCGCGCGGGGAAACTGTCGTCCGGGCTGGATGACGTCGTTCATCCCGACGCATACCGTGATCAGATCCGGCTCCATGGCCAGTGCCTGCGGGACTTGCTCGGTGAGCACGTCGCCCAGCTTCTTGCCGCGGACCGCGAGGTTGGCATATTGCAACCCGGGGTAGAGCGTATCGAGCATGACGGCGAGTCGGTCGGCAAATCCCAAGAGGCCGGTAGTTTCGTCGCCGTCCCAAAGGCCTTCGGTTTGGCTGTCGCCGATGGCGACGTACCTGGAGTATTCGGCCTGAGTAGCTCCGTACACGATGCCGAGACTAATCCCGATCCGAATTCTGATGCGTGACATCGGCCCCGAAACGCTGTTGTAGCGTGGCTCTCGCCGGGCCGGTCGGCGTGAGGAGCGTCAATGGAATTCAATCTCGCCCAAGTGTTCTCGGCAGTGGCAGCCGCCAACCCCGATCGCGACTGCATCGTATTTGGACACCGACGGTTCACT
>DASYJS010000437.1:0-3247 GCA_035996225.1 Mycobacterium sp.
GGGCAACGTCAAACTGAAGCCCGAGGTGCTGGCCGAGGGCCAGGCCGTCGCGGCGAAGAAGCTCGGGCTGCCCGAGGGCTCCAAGCCCTTCGACTTCGTCTTCCACGGCGGCTCGGGTTCGGCGAAGTCGGAGATCGAAGAGGCGCTGCGCTACGGCGTGGTGAAGATGAACGTGGACACCGACGCCCAGTACGCGTTCACCCGCCCGATCGCCGGCCACATGTTCAGCAACTACGACGGCGTGCTCAAGGTCGACGGCGACGTGGGCAACAAGAAGGTCTACGACCCGCGCAGCTACCTCAAGAAGGCCGAGGCGTCGATGACCGAGCGCGTGATCGAGGCCTGTAACGACCTGCACTGCGCCGGAAAGTCAATCAGTAGCTAGCCGTCCCCGCCGCCCTCGAACGTGCGGCTGGCCGCACACTCGGCACGAGATCGCTTAGCCGCTGGGGGACTGGCAGATCTTCCACTGATCGTCGCGGTATTGCAGGTCGAGGCTGCGTGTTGAGCGGACCTGCGGGTCGTAGGCCATGAACGTGGTGATGTTGGCCTCGGCGTGCTGGCCGTTCACGACGATCTGGTCGATGCTGGCGATCACCGGATACTGCTTGGCCGCCGAGACTCGCTGGTAGGTCTCGGTCCACGAGTGCTCGTCGTAATCGACGTAGCCGTCGCGGGTGGTGCCGCAGGTGATGCTGCGCAGCTCAGTCAGGTCGCCGCGCTGCACCGCGGTGTCGAAGGAGTGGATGGACTGGCGCACCTGGTCTTCTTGCGAGACTTTCGTGTGCTTACCGCGGGTCAGCAGCACGGTGCCCAGGATGGCGATCGCTGCCAGTGCCAAGACGATCACGGTTATCGCCAGCACCCAGCCCCAGTTGAAATTCCTGGATGCCGATCGCGGCTTGTTCCCGTCACGCCCTGGGATAGATTGCGGCACAGCAGGTTTCGGGGGCATTGGGGGCTGCCCCGGCGGCCCGGGCTGCCCCGGGGTGGTGCTGAACACTTCGGTCGCGGGGTCCGGGGTGGTGGCGATGATCGCCGTTTCTTTCGAGTCGAAGCCGGGCGCGGTGAATCGACGTTCGCGCTGTTGTCCTTCGGGATCCGCCTCGGGAGCGGTGCCGAGATCGGGCTTGTCGATCACCACAGTCTCGGTCTCGGGGTCGGGAGGGACCAGCGGGTAGGCCTCAGTTGCCTCGTCGACCTGCTCCTCGTCCGGGACGGCGGCAGCTTCGGCCCCGGGTTCGCGCGGGGTGCCGCGGTCGGGCTCCGGTGGGTTAGGCATGAGTTGGAGCTTAGCGACCCGCGGCGGGACGGCAGAATAGAACTTATGACACCAATGGGTGATCTCCTGGGACCTGATCCAATCCTGCTGCCCGCCGACAGCGAGGCCGAAGCCGAACTGCTCGCCGACGAGAATCCGGGCATCGTCGCCGCGGCGCATCCGTCGGCGTCGGTGGCCTGGGCGACCCTCGCCGAGGAGGCGCTGGCCGACGACCGGGCCATCACGGCCTACGCGTACGCCCGGACCGGCTACCACCGCGGCCTGGACAAGCTGCGTCGCAATGGGTGGAAGGGCTTCGGCCCGGTGCCCTATTCGCACGAGCCCAACCGCGGCTTCCTGCGGTGTGTGGCGGCGTTGGCCCGGGCCGCCGACGCGATCGGTGAGACCGACGAGCTGAACCGCTGCCTGGACCTGCTCGACGACTGCGATCCCGCGGCCCGTAAAGAGTTGGGGCTTTAGAAAGTTTCCGTGCAGTCCTCGGTGCTCTCCGGGCATTCGATCTGGACGGTGGCGTGGTCCAGCCCGCGTTCGTGCAGCACCGCGCGCGCGTCGCTCAGCACGCGGGCGGAGTCGCCGGAGCTGGTCAAGTGACAGGTGCACATGTCCTTGCCCGGCGACAGCGTCCACACGTGCAGATCGTGCACCTCGGTCACACCGTCGACGGCGCTCAGCGCCGCACGCAGCTCCTCGACGTCGATGTGGGCCGGCGACGACTCGGACAGGATCCGCAGCGCCGCGCGCGCGAGCGCGAAAGCGCGGGGCAGCACCCACAGCGCCACCAAGATGGCGACCACGACGTCGGCGTAGGGCCAGTGCGTCGTGACGGTGACGATCCCGGCGATCAGCACGCCCAGGCTGCCGACGGTGTCGGCGACGACCTCCATGTAGGCGCCTTTGACGGCCAGGCTGCCCTCGGAGTGCGACCGCAGCAGCATCGCCACCGCGAAGTTGGCGACCAGCCCGGCCAGCGCCACCACGATCATCGGCACGCCGGGGACCGAC
Organism: Mycobacterium sp.; assembly: GCA_035996225.1. Classification (GTDB taxonomy): domain Bacteria; phylum Actinomycetota; class Actinomycetes; order Mycobacteriales; family Mycobacteriaceae; genus Mycobacterium. The sequence continues at coordinate 2,285 of DASYJS010000437.1, forward strand.
GCTCCGGTCCCGAGCCGTTCGATCGCTTCGTAGAGGATGAACAGCGCGACGCCTACCAGCAGCACCGCATTGGCCACCGCGGTGAAGACCTCGGCGCGGTGCCAGCCGTACGTGCGATCCGGAGACGTGCTGCCGCGCTTTGCCAGCATCACGGCGGCCAGGCCCATGAACACCGCGACGACGTCGGTCAGCATGTGCCCGGCATCGGCCAGCAGCGCCAGGGAATTGATCAGCAGCGAAGTGGTCAGTTCGATCACGAAGAACGTCGCCAGGATCGACGCCGCCATGACCATGCGGGGGATCATCCGAGACGCGTCGGCCTCGGCGGGGGTGTGACTGTGTCCGGCGCCCATAGTCGATCAATATATGCGTGGCAACGCATGTATTGCAAGAGTCAGAACCAGCGGCTCCAGAAGCGAGTCAGCGAGTTGCCCGCGCTAGCCAGCAAATGCGGCACCCCGGAGAAGTCGAAGAACCAGTCCACGATCGCGAACAACCACTGGTTCACCACCGGCGCCAACAACAGGAACAACAGGATGAACACGCCGTACTGTTTGGCCGGCGCGACGGCGCGTTGCGTCTCGGGGCTCAAATGCGGTTCCAGCGCGTCGTAACCGTCCAGGCCCGGGATGGGCAGCAGGTTCAGCACCACCGCCATGATCTGCAGGAACCCCAGAAAGGCGATGCCGGCCCAGAGCACCCAGTGCTCCGGGTCGAAGAGCAGCCGGGTCAGCGTCAGCAGCAGCACCGCCAGCAGCAGGTTGGCCGCCGGGCCGGCCAGGCTGACCAGGGTGCGGCGCGTCGGAGTCATGAACCCGGTGCGCACATATACCGCGGCACCCGGCAGGCCGATCCCACCCAGCGCGATGAACACCATCGGCAGCAGCAGCGAGAGCCCGGGATGGGCGTAGCGCCGCGGATCCAGGGTCAGGTAGCCGCGCACCGCCTCGTCGTGGTCGCCGA
>DASYJS010000438.1:0-16944 GCA_035996225.1 Mycobacterium sp.
CCAAGCTGACCCGGGCCGCCCACGAAGATTCGGCATGCCAGCGACTCACCAGGGCATCCAGCGCCGACTTTGCCTCGCCGTAAGCGCCGTCACCGCCGAACATTCCACGGTTGGGCGAGCCGGGCAGCACCACGTGGATCCTTGACGCGATGTCGCGATCGGCGCCGATCTTCGACAGGCCGCCGATCAGCCGCTGCACGGCCCACAGCAGAACCTTCATCTCCATCTCGGAGCGCGAACCGGCCTCCGACAGATCGCCGACGACACGCGGTGCCGCGAACGGGAACAACAGCGTCGGGGTCTGCGCGTCCTTGATGTGAATCGACTGTGGCCCAAGGCTTTCGCTCTGCTCGGTACCGACCCACTCGACCAAGGCGTCGATGTCGGAGTAGGACGCCATGTTGGCCGCGACCACCCACAGCGTCGCACCGAACCGAGCGTGGTCGCGGTACAGCGTGCGGTAGAACGCCAGCCGCTCCTCGTCGAGCTTGGATGTCGTTGCGATGACCATGGCGCCACCGTCGAGCAGTCGCGCCACCACCGACGCCGCGATGGAACCCTTGGAAGCCCCGGTCACCACCGCGACTTCGCTGCTGTAGGGACCGGGGTCCGGGTTCTCGGCGCCCGCGGCGATCCGGCCGTAGAGCGACGCGTGGATCTGACGGCCCGCGGCCAACGCCCTACCCTGCCACCAGGTGGCCTGAGTGGCCACGACATGGCCGGCGCCCTCGAACCTCTCCGAGAGGCTGATCCATTGGGCGTCGATATCGCCCTCGTCGGTCAGCCAGAGCTTGACCAGGTCCTCGCGGGCGCTGGCCCAACGGTCATCGAACACGACGGCCTTCTTGGCCTCGAACACCGGCGCCACCAAACGTGGCCAGTCCGCACCCAACTCGGCGGTGACCAGATCGACGAGCTCGGCGTCGTTGGCCACCGGCGGGGCGCTGACCTGATCGTCCAGCCCCAGCTGGCCCAGCACCAGACGGGCCGCCGAAGCGAGCACGCCGTCACGGCCGGTGATTTGATCGGTGAACTCACTGAGTGCGGCCGCGTCGATCGTCGCTCCGCCGCCACCCCCCGCCGACGGCAGTGCCACCGAAACGCCCTGGCGTGCGGCGACCGAAGCGACGGCGGCGTCGATGGCCTTGTCGACGGAGCCGGCGTCGGCCAACGCACCCTCGTGCAGGTGCCCCATGGCACCGCCGCGGACGCTGGTGCCCTCACGCGTTCCCAGCGCGACCTCGACTATGACGTGCTTGGCCCAGCCCTCGCCAAGTTCCCAGGTCTTCGTGACCCGCTCGGCGATGGCGGCCGGCCGCTTGCCGGACGGGCCGAGAACCGTGCGCAGCTGGTCGTTGATGGCGTCGGAAAGCACTGGGCCGTAAGGCTTATAAGTGCGGGCAAGCTTGGTCACCTGCGACCGCAGTCCGGCCAGGTCGGCCTCGGCGGCACCGTCGATGGCGCCCAGGTTCAACTCCGAACCCAGGTCAACCAGCAGCTGGTTGCGCCGCGACGACGCGCCGTCGGTGATGGACTCGATGGAGTCCAGCTCCTCGATCTGGTCGATGCGCATTTTCGCCGACAGCGCGATCAGCGCCAGAGTGGCGTCGGCCGCGCCGAACCCGATGTCATCGGGACGAGGAGCCCCGGACGGAGCCGCGGCGGGAGCCGCAGCGACGGCTGGGGCGACATTGGAATTGGGCGCACCGTCCGACGTGGCAGCGTCGGAATCTCCCGGTGCCTCGTCGTCGGCCTCCGGCTCGGGGTCGGTGTCATTGGCGAACAGCACCGCGGCGTCGCGCTCGGCATTGAGCACTTCGACAGTGCTGTGGGCATATTCGGGCAGCTTGAGGGTATTGGCGGCCAGCCCGGCGACGGTCGGCGCCGACTTCACGCCGATCTCGACGAACCGCTCCGAGCCCAGGCCGCCGGCGGCCTCCTCGGTGAACAACAGATCCTGGGTCTCGATCCAGCGCACCGGGCTGGCGAACTGCCAGGCCAGCAACTCGATCAACACGGTGCGCGCCAGGTCGCGGGGCCTCTCGCTACGCCACGTGTCGTAGTCGGCGAGGATCTCGTCGAGCGGCTCGGCGGGGACCAGATCGCGGATCTCCTGGATGAAGTCACGGTCCAGCGTGAACGGGCGCGGCACCAGGTTCGGGATGTAGCGTCCGATGATCACCTCGGGATCTTTATCGCGCGGCATGACCCGCTCCAGCGAGCGCCGGAAATCGGCGACGCCGACCCGCAACACCCGCGAATGGAACGGCACGTCGATGCCCGGCACCAGGATGAACGACCGCTTGCCGCCGCTGAGCTGGCGCCGCCGCTCCACTTCCTCCTCGAGGGCCTCGAGACCGCGCACCGTGCCGGCGATTGCGTACTGCGAGCCGCGCAGGTTGAAGTTCACAATCTCAAGAAACTCGCCAGTATTCGCCGCGATCCCGGCGATGAACTCGGGAACCTCCTCGTCGGGCAAGTCGATTTGCGACGGACGGATCGCGGCCAACCGGTAGTTCGAGCGGCCCAGCTCGTCGCGCGGCACGATGTCGTGCATCTTGGAGCCGCGGTGAAACACCATCTCCAACAGGGCTTCCAGCTCGTAGATATTGGTAACGCAGGCCAGCGCGGTGTACTCGCCGACCGAGTGACCGCACGCGATGGCACCTTCGACGAAGGCGCCCTGCTCGCGCATCTCGGCGACCTGCGCGGCGGCCACCGTCGCCATCGCGACCTGGGTGAACTGCGTCAGGTAGAGAACGCCTTCGGGGTGGTGGTAATGCACGCCGCTGGCGATGATGCTGGTCGGGTTGTCGCGCACCACGTGCAGCACCGAGAAGCCCAGCGTCTCGCGAGTGAACTTGTCGGCCTTGTCCCATACCTTGCGGGCCGCCTTGGACCGGCCCCTCACCTCCATGCCCATGCCCTTGTGCTGGATGCCCTGGCCCGGGAACGCGTAGACCGTCTTGGGTGCGGCCAGGCGTGCGGTAGCCGACATCACCAGATCCGATCCGATGCGCGCGGATACATCCAAAACCTCTGCGCCCTGGTCGATTCCGACGCGGTCGACACGGAAGTCGACCTCGTCACCCGGACGCACCATGCCCAGGAACCGCGCGGTCCAGCCGACCAAACGAGCAGGCGGACGGGTTTGACCATCGGTGGCGGTTACCGCGTGTTGTGCGGCAGCCGACAACCACATGCCATGCACGATGGGCGATTCCAGTCCGGCCAGCAGCGCAGCCGCCCGGTCCGTGTGGATCGGGTTGTGGTCACCGGACACCACCGCGAAGGGACGCATGTCGACCGGCGCGGCGAGGGTGACGTCGCGGCGGCGTAGCCGCGGAGTGTCGGTCGCGTTCTCGGACACCGCGCCGCCGGCCCGGGCCGGGTCGGTGAGTTCGGCGGCACCGGTACGCCCGAGGATCGCGAATCGCTCCTCGAGGGTGGCGATCACGGCGCCATCGGGACCGGACACCGTCACCGAGACCGGGACGACACGGCCCATGTCAGTATCGGTTGCCGCCGAAGCCGTTGCGGTGACAGTCAATTGGGCCTGTGCTGAGGGCAACTGGCCAACCACGTGAGCGGCGTGGTCCAAATGCACCAGGCTCAGCAGGCCCTCGACGACCGGCACCCCGGCCTCGGTGACCGCGGAGCCGATCGTCGCGAAAACCGCGGGCCAGCACAGACCGACCAGCGCATCGGGCACGGTGGTGAGGCTGGGCGCCAGCCGTTCACTAAAGGTGGCCGTGACCCCGGTGTGGTCGGCGACCCGCTCCGGGTCCCAGTCCACCGTCACGGTGGCCGTTCTGCCGGTCACCCGGGGCAAGAACTCCGGCCCGTCCACGCCGGCGGCAATCGCCAGGACCGCACGCATCGCGGTGGCGGCGTCTTCGGTGGAGACCACCGGAGTACCGCCGTCAACGGTGTTGGCGTGCAACGTGAATGGGATGTCGATCCAGACCCCGGACACCGGGATACTGAGAACGACTTGTTCGTTGCCGGCCCCACCGTCGGACTTGACCTGCAGCCGAGCTCCGGTGGATGAGTGCGTGGCACGCAGACCTTCGGATCCATCGTGGACCAGCCAGTCGCCCGGATCGGCGATGCGATGAACCGGGTTGGTGGTGGTGCGCCCGGCCCACAGCACATCGGGGGCATCGAGCACGACGGCCAGTGGCCCGGTCACGTCCGGGCGGCCCCGCCTGCGCGACCTGACGGCTTTCGCCTCGGCGCCGGTGCCCAGCACCTCGTCGATCGCGGCCTGCTCGAAGCGGTCGAGCAACTCGCCCACGGGCTCATCCACCCTGGTGATGCCGGCGACGGCGGCGGTGCCGGGGATGATGCACACCTGGTCGGCGTCGTAGCGGGCGTCGTGCGCCTGCCACAGCGAGTCACTGCGCCACCACCGGCGCACGTCTTTGTCGATCACCGGCACGAAGTTGACCGGCTTGCCCAGCGTCTTGCACAGGGTGATGAAGAACGGCACATCGGCCGGATGCAGCTGCACGGTTTCGGCGTCGGGGTAGCTAGCCAGCAGCCCCTCGATCGCCGGCGCCGGGTTCTCCAACATCGCCGAGCCGGTGGAACCGGAAAATAAGCTGTCGATCGGGCCGTGCTCCTGGGCGTGCAATCGCGCCTCCGCGCGCTGCAGCATCTGCTGAAAGCGGTCGCGCCAGGTATCGGCCAGCCACGGGCTGCCGGGCGAGGCAGTGTCCGCGGTCGAGTCGCCCGCACCGATCGCCAGCTCGACGTAGCGTCGCAGCCACTGCAGGTAGGTCATGTCTGCGACGTCGCCGAAGTACGGCTTGGCCGTGCCGGCCATCGCGGCGATGATCTCGTCGCGGCGCTCGGCGACGGCGTCCGCGTCACCGGCGACCTCGTCGAGCAGCCGGCCGCATCGTGAGGCGGTGTTGTCGATCTCGTGGATGTCGGCACCGAGCTGGCTACGGCTGGAAGCCATGCCGCCCTGGGCCTTTCCGGCGCCGATCCATTGGTCAGTGCCGTTGATCTCGACCAGCATCTGCTTGACCGACGGCGACGTGGTCGACTCCTTGGTCGCCATCGCCGCGGTGCCGACCAGGATGCCGTCGATCGGCATCGACGGGAAGCCATACGACTCCGACCAGCGTCCCGACAGGTACTCGGCGGCCCGCTCGGGCGTGCCGATACCGCCGCCGACGCAGACGGTGATGTTGGGGCGGGACCGCAGCTCCGAGTAGGTCGCCAGCAGCAGGTCGTCGAGGTCTTCCCACGAGTGGTGGCCGCCGGCGCGCCCACCCTCGATATGCACGATCACCGCTTTGGTGGGCGCCTCGGTCGCGATGCGGATGACCGAGCGGATCTGCTCGATGGTGCCGGGCTTGAACACCACGTGGCTGATGCCGATGTCGTTGAGCTCGTCGATCAGCTCGACGGCTTCCTCGAGGTCCGGGATGCCGGCGCTGACGACGAGGCCGTCGATCGCGGCACCGGACTGGCGGGCCTTCTGAACCAGGCGCTTGCCGCCGACCTGAAGCTTCCACAAGTAGGGGTCGAGGAACAGCGTGTTGAACTGGTAGGTGCGGCCCGGCTCGAGCAATCCGGACAGCTCCTCGATGCGGGCGGCGAAGATTTCTTCGGTCACCTGCCCGCCGCCGGCCAGCTCGGCCCAGTGTCCGGCATTGGCCGCGGCGGCGACGATCTTGGCGTCGACAGTGGTCGGGGTCATTCCGGCCAGCAGGATCGGCGAGCGCCCGGTCAGCCGGGTGAACTTCGTCGAGAGCCTGACCCGGCCATCGGGCAGGGTCACGACGGTCGGCGCGTAGCTCGACCAGGGCCGTGCCACCTCGGGGGTGGCCCCGACGGTAAAGAGGTTGCGCTGACCGCCGCGGGTTGCGGCGGGCACGATGCCGACGCCGAGGCCGCGGATCACCGGTGCGGTGAGCCGGGTGAGGATGTCGCCGGGACCCAGGTCGAGAATCCAGCGCGCGCCGGCATTGTGCACCCGGGTGATCTCCTCCACCCAGTCAACCCGGCTCACCAGAATGGCTTCGGTCAGTTGGCGCGCCAGCGCGACGTCCAGGCCGATCTTCTCGGCCCACGCGCCGACGATGTCGATGCCGTCGGCCAACCGCGGCGTGTGGAAGCCCACCTCGACCCGGACCGGGTCAAAGACCGGCGCGAAGACGTCGCCGCCGCGGAGCTTGCTCTTGCGCTCGGCCTCTTCTTTCTCGGAGATCTGCTGGCAGTACAGCTCGAAGCGGGAGAGTTGCTCCGGCGTGCCGGTTATGACGACCGAACGCCGACCGTTGCGGATCGACAGCACCGGGGGCAGCACGGTCCGAACGTCCTGGGAAAACTCGTCGAGCAGCCGAAGGATGCGCTCGGGGTCGGCGTTGGTGACCGACACCATCGGCGGACGGTCACCGAGAACGGAGATGCCGCGGCGACGGGCCACCAGGGTCCCGGCCGCACCGATCAGCTGGGCCAGGGCCAGCAACTCGACGTCATGCGCGCCCGCGGCCTTGAACGCCTCGACGGCGAGCACACCTTGCGAGTGCCCGGCGACGGCGACCGGCGGGGTCGCGGTCCAGTCCATGCCCTGTCGGGCCAGGGCACGCCCGGCCGCGATCTGGGTGAGCAGCACACCGGGTATCGACACCGCGGCCGAGGTCAGGTGCTTGTCCGCCGGGACCGGGTCCTCGGCCGCCAGCGCGCGAACCCAGTGCAGCGGCTCGAAGCCGATCGGACGGACCACGACCAGCTCTTTTTCCACCGGCTCGAGCAGCAGCTCCGCTTCGCCGACCAGCGTTGCGATGTCGGTCTCGATCCCGGCTGAGGACACGAGTTCTTCGAGGGTTTCCAGCCAGGCGCTGCCCTGGCCGCCGAACGCGACAGCGTACGGCTCGCCGGCCGTGAGACGGTCGACCAGAGCATGGGTGCTGTGCGGGCTATTCCCGTCGCGGTCTGCGGACACCCGGTCATGCTCGTGGATCGTCACCTTGTATATCTCCCTGTATGCGTCTTCACGTATCGGTTCGTTCGGCCGGCTGAGAGCCCCGGCGAGCGGGCCCCAACTGGCTCGGGATCGATTCCGCTTTGAATCGCAGCCCAAAAGCGCTTGACCGGTGTGTTGTCGGCGGGCCACTCACGCGGACCTAGCGGCGCGGCGGACTGCATCGGCTGTACTAAGAGTGTCATAAGGATTCAGGTCGTTTTCCTGCGCAGATCGGTTACTGGTGAGTTCTACGCACGGGTAACCGTGTTGTGGGTAACACCCGGATTAACCGGCTCCGTAGGTATCCAGAACAAACGTCCTGCATGCAGGTGGTTACGGTCGAGTAGCTATAACTGCGCTGTTCAAGGCCGCATTGTTATCAAATCGTTATGTTAAGAATTTGCAGCCCGCGCCGCGCGTGGCGACGCGGCGGTCGAGCCGTCTCACGCCCGCCGCCGCCCGCGCTGCCCGACAACCAGCGAACGAGTGTTTGCTGGAACACGGTTGCGCAAGCCCGGCCGGATCGGTTCGAGGGTCAGAAATATTTGTGATGACGCGCCGGCGCTACGCCCACTGCCCGAATTGCGGCTTGAGGATCTCGTTGATGTCCACCCCAACACCGCCCACGCTGCGCTTATCGATCTCGACTTGGTGCAGGTTCGCCGCCGGATGGGCGTAGCCCTTGGGCGAGCCCCAGTTGTGCTGCCAGAAGTAGGAGCCCAGGCCGTCGTGCAGTGCCCAGTCGATCGTCTTCGAATTGGCGTAAACGCCCGTCCGCTGGTGTCCGACCACCGACTCCCAGGACCGCAGATACGGGGCTACCTGGCTCTTGTACTGCTCGTAGGACGGATCGTCGTCGATCGACGCGTAAATGGGGGCGTTGGCGGGACCACCGGCGGCCGCGTGGAGGTCCAGCCCCCGCTTGGCGTGCTGCAGCCCGGCGTTGGCACCGCCCAACCAGTCGGAAGTGCTGCCCTTGCCGTACTGATAACAGGAGACAATTTTGAGCCCGTTGCTGTGCAGATCGCGCGCTTCGGCGACCTGGATCGGCTTGCCCAGCATCCAATTACCGCCTGGTCGCCGGTCGGAGACGTACCGGATCGACCCCACGGCACCGGCAGCGCGGATCTGGCTGGCCGGGATCACGCCCGCGGCGTAGTCCAACAAGGTGCCCAGCGATGCCGATGCGGGCGCGGCGCGCAACGACGACGCCGCGACGCCCAGGCCGACCAAGGCCGGGGTTGCGGCCGCGAATTTGAGCACGTCACGGCGCGAAAACGACACACCGCACAGGGTACGACACAAACACCAGAAGACACACCAGTCACACCGATCACATGTCCATCACGTTTGCCGCACCGCGTTTAGGACGCCGGAAGCAGTCATCGAGTGTGCGGTGACGGCGTTGCGTGTGCGCTGAAGGCGGCGACACGCCGGGGCAGGCCGCCCGCCGCGCACGCCCGAAGCCGTGAGCGCACCCAGGAGCTCGACCCAGCCGTCAAGCAGCGCATTATTATTGTCACTATTAAGTTTATAAAGTTAGCGTCGGAGGGGCACAGCGACGGCGCTCGACTGCAGGGGGTTTCCGATGGACCATGACCAGCTCATCGACCTGACCCGGCGGGCTTTGAAGTTGGCGCGCGACAAGGCGACCGACCTCGCTCCCCGGCAGCACACGGTCGACGCGCGCGACTACACCTCTCTGGAGCGACACCACAGTGACAGGGCGTTGCTGCTGGCCAGCCCGCAACTGGTCGGTTACGTCTCGGAGCTGCCCGAGCCCGGCGCCTACTGCACCAAGACAGTGCTGGGGCGATCGATCCTGCTGACCAGAACGTCCGACGGGTCGGTCCGGGCATTCGACAATGTGTGTCTGCACCGGCAGTCGCCGGTGGTGACGGGGTGCGGCACCGCGAAGCGGTTCACCTGTCCGTATCACGCCTGGACCTACGACAACACCGGCAAGTTGGTCGGCCTGCCGGGCCGCGAGGGCTTCCCGGACATGACCGTCAAGTCCGACTCGTTGACCGAACTCCCGGCCGCCGAATTCGCCGGGTTCCTCTGGGTCGCGCTGGATCCAGGCGTAACCCTGGACGTCGCCGCGCACCTGGGACCGCTGGCCGACGAGCTCGACTCGTGGGGCATCGGACGGTGGTCTCCCCTGGGCGAGAAGGTGCTCGACGTCCCGATCAACTGGAAGCTGGCCGTCGACACCTTCGCCGAGAACTACCATTTCGCCACCGTGCACCGGCAGACCTTCGCCACCATCGCCCGCAGCAACTGCACCGTGTTCGATTCGTACGGGCCCCACCATCGATTGATCTTCCCGCTCAACGCGATCCTCGAGCTGGAGAATGTTCCCGAGGAGCAGTGGGACCCGTTCCACAACATGGTGGTGATCTACGCGCTGTTCCCCAACATCGTGCTTTCGGTGACGATCGCCAACGGCGAGCTGTTCCGGATCTACCCGGGCGACGAACCCGGCAGGTCGATCACCGTGCACCAGAACTCGACACCGCTGGACCTGTCCGAGGAGTCCGTGGCGGCCGGCGCGCAAGCCGTCTTCGAGTACGCGCACGCCACGGTGCGCGACGAAGACTACCGGCTGGTCGCGGGGCTACAGGCCAACCTCGCGTCGGGCGCTCGCGACCACCTGGTGTTCGGCCGCAACGAGCCGGGGCTGCAGCATCGCCACATCGCATGGGCCGAGGCGCTCGCCGCGTCAGCTGCCGTCGACTGACCCTGCTTCGGACAGTACCGCGATCATATCGTCGAGAAGGGTTGCGAGCGTGGCGTTTTGCACGGGAAGCGTCCCGCTCAGCAGCTGAACCGCCGCGCGGCGGCGGCCGGCGGCCACCAACGGCACCAGCTGATCGACCACCGCCTGCAAGCCGGGTTCGACGTCTGCAACAGTGGTGGCCAGCACCTCGACCAGTTCCCAGTCGCGATACAGCGCCAGCGAACGCTCGTTGAACGCGAAGCCGCTCACCGGTTTGCCCCACAGCGTTCCCTGGTAGCGGTAGGGACCTTCCATGTATTCGATCGGCAGGCCGTGTGCCGGGGCCGGTACCAGAGGCTCGCCAACGAGGTCGAGTTGCAGTGTGGCGCAGGTGATCCGGTGACGGTCGGGCATATACCGGGCCGGGGCCAATGGACGCAGCAGGGGACGCACCGCATTCGGCCATCGCACGTAGCTGCTGATGGTGACCTCAACATCTTCGGCGCACTCCGGCGGGATCGCGGGGTCGGGATGACTCGTCGTTGCGCCGGTAAAAGGTTGCAGCGCATTTCCGTTGGTGCGGTCGAACTGCCGCCAGATGCTCAGGTCGACGCCATTGTCGAAATTGATCGTGCGCCATTCGTGTGACCTGGCCCGCGGATCTCCCGCGGTTCCACCCCCGCCCGCGTACTTCGGGAACCACTGCCGATCGACATGTCCGCTGCTGCCGGAAACCTGCTCGACCACGTCGCCCCACCGCAACGTTCCGGTCATCGACATACCGGTCTGGAAATACGAGTACGTGTCGCTTTGCCCGAAGCAGATGATCTTCCCGTTGTAGGTTGATGCACCCACCGGTGTCGGTGCGCGCGTTGGTGTTACGGCAAGGTCCAGCCGCATGGACCGGCCGGAGTGGTCGGTGCCCACCAGGCTGACGCGGTAGGTGTAGGGCAGCAGCTCTTCGTCGCCGTTGCGGCACGCGGCCCACGAGGCCGTGCCCGCGCTGCTGTGGTAGCTGATGTCGAGATGGCCCGACGTCATCTCCAGCTTGCGTTGCGCATCCGGTTCCAGGTTGGCCGGCGGCATGTCGTAGTCCGTGAAGGTGCCGTAATCGCCGGAATCCAGATCGAAGAGCGCCATCGTGTAGAAGTCCGCGACGATCGTTCCCCCGGGCCGGTTCTTGTTGAAGATCGTCAGGAAGGCAAACGACCGCCCGGTGGCGGCATCGAGCTGGCCGGCCAGAAACCACGTGTCGGATTCCTGGTCGGGATGCTCGCCCTCGGCTTCGGGAAAATCCAGCTGGCTATCGCCGGGAACCAACTGATACGGGTAACTGCGCCAATCGCTGTTCATGTCGGCTTCCTTGCCACGGCGCTATCGTGCTTTTTTGCTATGTTAGCGTCAATAGCGAAGTTACGGTCACGGCCTCACCCTCGCCCCAAGGAAGTGCCCCGATGACAGAACATTCCGACCATCGGACCTATGCGGAACTCTTCATCGGAGGGCAGTGGCGCAAGCCCGCCAACCCGCAGCAGCTCGCCGTGATCTCGCCGCACACCGAAGAGCCGATCGGCCACGTCCAAGTCGCCGGTCCCGAGGATGTCGATGCCGCGGTCGCCGCCGCGCGGCAGGCTTTCGACCATGGCCCGTGGCCACGGATGACCCACGCGGAGCGGATGGCCAAGGTTGAAGAACTCGCGGCGATCTATGCCGGCCACGTCAACGAGATGGCCGATCTGATCACCGACGAGATGGGGTCCCCGCGCAGTTTCAGCCGGATGGGCCAAGGGGCGGCCGCGGCGGCGTTGATACACCTCACGCTGGCTGCCGCCCGCGACTTCCCCTGGGCGGAACGCCGCCAAGGGATACTCGGCGAAGTGCACCTGCACAGGGCGCCGGTCGGGGTGGTCGGAGCGATCGTGCCGTGGAACGTGCCGCAATTCTTGATCATGCCCAAGCTCATTCCGGCCCTGATCGCCGGGTGCACGATCATTATCAAACCCGCACCCGAAACACCTTTGGACGCTTTGTGGTTGGCCGAAATGATCGAGCAGATCGGCCTGCCCGATGGGGTGGTGTCCGTGCTGCCCGGCGGCACCGATGTCGGGGAGGCGCTGGTACGTCACCCCGGCGTGGACAAGATCTCTTTCACCGGTTCCAGTGCGGTCGGACGCCGAATCGCCGCGCTCTGCGGAGAGCAACTCAAACGAGTGAGCCTGGAACTGGGCGGCAAGTCGGCGGCGATCGTCCTCGATGACGCCGACATCGCCAAGACCGTGGCCGGGCTGAAGTCGGCCAGCCTGATGAACAACGGCCAGGCCTGCGTCGCGCAGACCCGCCTACTGGTCAGCGAACGACGGCATGACGAGTTCGTCGACGCGCTGGCCGCAATGATGTCGGATCTCAACGTCGGGGATCCGGCCGACGAGGCGACCGACATCGGACCTCTTTTCGCCCAACGGCATCAGCGTCAAGTTCAGGAGTACATCCAGTCCGGTCAGAGCGAAGGCGCGCGCATCGTGCTCGGTGGCCTGAATACCGCACAAGACAGTCCGGCCGAGCGCGGCTGGTACGTGCGGCCAACGTTGTTCGTCGACGCCACCAACGACATGCGCATCGCCCGCGAGGAGATTTTCGGCCCGGTGTTGACCGTGCTGCGTTACCGCGACGAATCCGACGCGGTCCGGATCGCCAACGAAAGCAACTATGGCCTGGCCGGTTCGGTGTGGACTGCCGACATCGCCCACGGCCTAGAGGTCGCCGCCAGTGTGCGCGCCGGCACCTACGGCATCAACATGTACACGCTCGACATCGGCAGTCCGTTCGGCGGTTTCAAACACTCGGGCATCGGCCGCGAGTTCGGACCGGAAGGCCTCGACGAATACGTCGAGCTGCAGACGGTGATCGCCAAGGGCCAGATGCCGCCCCTATAAAATTGCGGGTCGCCACGAGGGATCGCGGCCCAACCGTGCGAGAAGTCTTGCCTGCGCATCGATCTCGTCGTTCACCGCGATCGGGGCACTGAACATTCCCGATGCGGCTAACAACTGGGGGTCCATCGGCAAGCCGGCGTAAAACAGTTGACACCAACCAGCGTCCAGCCGGTCGTCGGCCCCCACCGCGCGGGCGAGGTCCCAGGTATGCACTAAGACATCGCGCGTCAGACTCGGCATCAGCTGATAGGCATCCAGCTGTGTCACTCTGCCGGATTCAATAGCCTCTTTCAGCGAGTCATAAGTCAGTCGCCACCGCACTTGCGGATCGTTTCGTGGCCGGTCGGGTTTTAGTTCGAGGGGCCGCAACAGAAGTACGTCATGGAACCCGATGACGTGCTCGAGGACTCCTCGGGCGTCCCACTCATCGCACGGCGTGCGACGAGCCCATTTGCCATCGGCCGACGCAACCGCCTCGCCGAACCGTCGACACACCGCCAGATGCAGTTCGGCTATGCCGTCATCCACCGGGCAACTGCAGGGTGAGCTCGACCGGGCAGCACAGGGCGCCATGCTGGTTGGTCACTTCGATCGAGATGTCGAGCAGGTACCGCGGTGGGTCTACCGAGGTGTCGCGCCGCTTGGCTACCGCGCGGCCCCGGCCGATCATCGTGTCGCCGGCATAGATGGAGCCGGCCAGCCGCAGCGAGCGGCGCACCACCCGGCTGCTGGGGCCGGCCCAGTCGGTTGCGACGCGGTCGGCGAACCCGGCGAGATGCATGGTGTTCAGGTAAATCGTTGGGTTTCGCTGACTTTGGGCGTATTCGGGATCGAAGTGGCCGGGAAAATAGTCCCACGTCGCTCCGGCGTTCTCCACCACCCGCTGGTAGCTGATCTCGTCGACCACTTCCGGCAGCTCGACGGGTACGGTGATCTCGTTCCAGTCCAGATCCGCACCGGTCACGCGGACGCCCCTGGGGTGAAGCGGAACAAGGTATTGCGCGATCGGGCGACGACGGTGCCGTCCCGACGGCGATAGGTCTCCAGCGTCTCGACGAAATGGCCTACACCCAGCCGGGTCTGCTTCTCCGGTGACACCGACACCAATTCCTCGATGACGGTCAGCACGTCACCCTCGACGATGGGCTCCAAGAACTCAACGTCGTTGGCGGCGTTGATGAATGTGGTGCCGGGCAACGGGACTCGCAGTACAAGCGATGCCGCCGGCCGCCGGCCCCCGGGCTCCCACGGCGGAGGTATCAGCCACCCCATCAAAAGAGCCGGCGGGGCCAGCAGGCCTCCCCATCGCTGCCGCGCGAATTCCGCGTCCCAGTACGAACGATTGCCGTCATGAATCATTGAGGCAAACAGTTGAATGCGCGCACCGCTGATCGGCGTCGTCGCGGTCCGTGGCTCGCTCGCCGCGCCGACCATCCGCAACGCGTCTTCGTAAGTGCCGAAGGCTAGTTGATAGCTGAGGTCGGAGTCCACGTATCGGTGCCGCTTACATGACAAGCGGGTGCCGGCTGGGCACCAGATCCCAGGAGAGATTGCGGGACGTGAAGTACCAGCCACCGCGCTCGTAGATCAGCTCATCCCGGTAGGTCCCGGTGGCCCGAAGGGTGGTGTCGCCGAAGTCGGCGGAGAAAAGCACGGCGACACAACGCTGGATCGCGTTGACGCCCTCAATGGCGATCTCGTGATCGACGGTCACCAAGCGTTGGCTGTCGCCGCCGTCGAAGGCCGAACGCAGGTCCGCAAACAGTTCACCGTCGCGGACGAAGGTGGCACCGGAATGCCGAAAGGTACTGATCCAGCCGTCGCGATCGCCGTCGGAGTAGGCGCGATTGTACCGAGCGTTCAGATTCAAGATCGCATCGCGGCCGATCGCAGCTTGGAGGAACTGTTCCTGCTGGTAGGTCATCGTCATTTCTACTGTCCAGCCTCTCCCCGAAGGAAAAAAGAAACGATCTGCGTAACATCAACTTTACTTACCGGGTCACAATATATCCGTACTTTTCTCGATCCCAGACCCCCGACGTTAAACCTCTGGCTCGCAATAAATCTTTACGCACCCGTCCGATAACGTTCTTCGGGAGTTCATCGACCTTCTCGACGTATCGGGGGACGCAGAAGTACGGCATGCGGGCGGTGCAGAAGTCCAGCAACTCGGCACAATCCAGCGCAGCGTTCGGGCGCAACGTCACGACCAGCAAGATGTCGTCCTCGCCCAATTCACTGGGCACCCCGATCGCTGCGGCGTCGGCTACCGCGGGATGTCGCGTGACGATGCGTTCCACTTCGACCGAGGAGATGTTCTCGCCGCGCCTGCGCAGCGAATCCTTGATCCGATCCAGATACGTCAGGTTCTCGTTGGCGTCGAGTCGGCCGAGATCACCGGTGCGGAACCATTCCGGGTGCGGGTCCACCTGCGCACCCTGACCTACATAGCCCTCGCTCATCACGTGCGGATGCCTGGGCCGGCAAGCGATCTCTCCGACGGTGCCGATGGGCAACGAATTGCCGTCGGCGTCGAGGATGCGCACGTCGAAATTCGGGTTCGGCCGGCCCGACGTTCCGGGAACCCCATCGTCGGCCACGCCCTTGACCGCGATCGGGAAAGCCTCGGTCATCCCGTACATCGTGACAATGCGGCAGCCGTAACGTTTTTCGATGTCGTGGTAGGAACTCGCGTCGATCGGCGCGGCGGAGATGAACCGCAGCGGCAACGTAGCGTCGCGCGCATCGGCGGGCAGATTTTGCAGCATCGAAACCATCGCGCCGGCTCCGGCAAAGCCGACGGCGCCATGGCCGCGGATGTCATCCCACACCTGGCCGGGATGGAAAGCCTGCGCCAGCACGGTCGTTCCGCCGACCAGCATTGGGGCCAGCACGCTCGGCGCCGCGCTTAGGTGGAACAACGGCATCGCCGTCCATAACGACTCCCCCGACTGAAGTTCCCAGGCCGACGCGACGGTCGCGGCAACCGAGAATAGGTAATTCCAGGTTGTGGCAACAGCTTTCGATGGGCCGGTGGTGCCCGACGTGTAGAACAGCGCCCCCACCTCGCCGGCCGCCGCGGGGGCGTCGGTACCGGTGCGGGCAGTTTTGTGGACAAGCGCAGCGCTGAGCGAATCATCTTGCACCACAACGTCGGTCACCGTGTCCAACCGGTCGGCAACCTCGTCGACGCGGGCACGGCGCTCGGCGTCGGTGAGAATCACCTTGGCCCGCGATAGCCGTAGGGTGTGCAGCAGGAAGTCCCCTTTGTTGGCGGCGTTGACCGCCGCGCTCACCGCGCCGATGCGAGCCGCACCGAGCCAGAAGTAAACCCATTCCGGGCAGGTGGCGGTGAACAAGGCCACACCGTCACCGCGCCCCACACCCAACTCGGCCAGCATGTCGGCCGCCGCGCAGGAACGCTGACGCATCTGCTCGAAAGTCACGTCGGTACCGGCGATCGACATCATCACCCGATCGGGGTACTGCTGGGCCCGGCGATCCAGCACGGCCGGGACGGTGAACCGATCGACGCCGAAATCGGAGGGCCCTAGGGGCTTACTCCGAACCGAATTCATCAGACGCCGCTTGGGCTTTCGCAGCCGCCGGGTCGGGCTCACCTTGGGCGGTGTACCCGAAGTCCGTGGCTGAGGGCTCCGTGCCCGGGTAGAAGCGGTGCGCCCAGCGGCGCAGAGCCGCGTAGTCGTGTGCCTCTTCGGGCGCCAGGTTCGGCTTCTCCAGGTACTTCATGTTCTCCCAGGTGAAGAAGTCCTGTTTGATGACCTCTTGCTGCAGCGCCAGGAACTTGGCGGCGCGACCGGAGGGTACGTCGCCGCTGTCACCGGGCTCGCGAATCGAAGCCTGGGTGTAGAAGTAGTCGGTGTAGTCCTCGTCGACCGGCGTCTGTCCGGTCACCTCGATGGTGGCCACCAAATCACTGGGGAAGCGAACCAGTCCCAACCCCAGCGAGTAATTGTCGTAGATGATCTTCGCGTCGACGGGACCGTTTGGAGTCAGCCAGGTCTTGGCGCGGCCGCCGCCGAAATGAGCGTTGACGGTGGCGTGCAGGTGATAGCCCGAGACCTCGAACGAGGCGGTGTTAGCGGGGTTGGCGGCCTTGTGCACATATTGAACGTGATAGGGGTCGGCCGCGTTCTCGATGATCATTTGCGCGTGCACCTTGACCCGGTTGACCATTCGGCTGTGCGGATGCAGCGGGTAGTACTCGTTGGTCTCCAATTCCGGCAACACCGGTGGTTGCCAGTACGGCGCCCGGCCGTGCCGCTCATGCCAGACCAGGATGAAGCCGT
>DASYJS010000439.1:0-74122 GCA_035996225.1 Mycobacterium sp.
CATCCCGATCTGTCATCAATGCGGCATCTGCAGCCGCTACACCCTAGAACAGGGGCGGACGGCCGTCACATGTCGCCCGCAAGCGGGCGGTACCCCGGCTCGCGACCGGCGCGAAACGCAGCGCTGGCAGGATTGACGTCATGAGCGGCACACGGCCCGACGGCGCCGACGATATCGCGTTAATCATCGCGCTCAAGCGGTTGACCGCCGCCAAGACCAGGCTGGCTCCGGTTTTCTCGGCGCGTACCCGGGAGACCGTCGTGCTGGCCATGTTGGTGGACACCGTGACGGCCGCGGCGGGGGTCGCATCGGTGGGCTCGATCACCGTCATCACGCCAGACGACGACGCGGCGGCGGCGGCGGTAGGGCTCGGAGCGCATGTGCTCGCCGACCCGACACCCGAAGGCCACCACGATCCGCTGAACAACGCCATTGCCGCCGCCGAACGCTCTGTGGCCGAGTCTTTCGCCAATGTGGTTGCGCTGCAAGGTGATTTGCCCGCATTGCAGACACAAGAGCTGGCCGAGGCGATCGCTGCCGCACGTCACCATCGGCGCAGCTTCGTTGCCGACCGGCTGGCAACCGGCACCGCCGCGCTGTGCGCGTTCGGCACTGCGTTGGATCCACGGTTCGGGTTGGATTCGGCCGCGCGGCATCGTCGTTCGGGTGCGATCGAGCTGACGGGGGCGTGGCCCGGCCTGCGCTGCGATGTCGATACTCCCGCCGACTTGGCGGCCGCCCGCCGTCTCGGCGTCGGCGCAGCAACCGCCCGCGCCATCACGGCGCATTGATCAAAAGCCGCGTGGCAAACCTGTCTGGGGGATGAACGGAGCGCCAACGACCGATGGATCTCTACCATGCGCTAGCAGCACCAGCGGGTGATGAGCAATGATTCCATGGTGACCGAAATCGAAGCTGAAGCACGGCTTGACGGAACTGTGTGGCAACCCGGCGATAGCGCAGTGGGAGCGCCCCCGGCCGCGACCCCCGCCGCGATCGATGACGCGCTGCCGGAGGACCGTTACCTCAACCGGGAACTGAGCTGGCTGGACTTCAACGCGCGCGTGCTGGCATTGGCCGCCGACACCTCGTTGCCGCTATTGGAGCGTGCCAAGTTTCTGGCGATTTTCGCGTCCAACCTCGACGAGTTCTACATGGTCCGGGTGGCCGGCCTCAAGCGCCGCGACGAGATGGGGCTGTCGGTCCGCTCGGCCGACGGTCTGACGCCACGTGAGCAACTGGCCCGCATCGGCGAGCAGACGCAGCGGATAGCGACCCGGCACGCCCGGGAGTTCCTCGATTCGGTGCGACCGGCGCTCGCACAGGAAGGCATCTATATCGTCACGTGGGCCGATCTGGATCAGGCCGAACGCGAACGACTGTCGACCTACTTCACCGAGCAGGTCTTCCCGGTCCTGACCCCGCTCGCCGTCGACCCGGCGCACCCGTTCCCGTTTGTGAGCGGGCTGAGCCTGAACCTGGCTGTCACGGTCAAGGACGAAGGCGGTCAGCACTTCGCTCGAGTCAAGGTGCCCGACAACGTGGATCGCTTCGTCGAGCTCGACAGCCGCGGCGATGCGGACGGCAGCGACGGGCCAGTGGTAATCCGCTACCTGCCCATGGAAGAGCTGATCTCGTCCTTCCTTCCAGTGCTTTTCCCCGGCATGGAAATCGTCGAGCATCACGCGTTCCGCATTACCCGTAATGCCGACTACGAGGTTGAAGAGGACCGCGACGAAGACCTGCTGCAGGCGATGGAACGGGAATTGGCGCGCCGGCGGTTCGGTTCGCCGGTGCGACTCGAGATCGCCGACGACATGACCGAGAGCATGCTGGAGCTGCTGCTGCGCGAACTCGACGTGAATCCCGGTGACGTCGTTGAAGTTCCCGGGCTTCTCGACCTCTCGTCGTTGTGGCAGATCTACGGGATCGACCGGCCGGCACTGAAAGACCGCACCTGGGTTCCGGCCACCAGTCCCGCTTTCGCCGACCGGGAAACACCCAAGAGCATCTTCGCGACGCTGCGCGAAGGCGATGTGCTGCTTCACCATCCGTATGAATCGTTCTCCACGAGCGTGCAACGGTTCATCGAGCAGGCTGCCGCCGATCCCAACGTGCTGGCGATCAAGCAGACGCTGTACCGCACCTCCGGTGACTCGCCGATCGTTCGGGCACTCATCTCCGCTGCCGAGGCCGGAAAACAAGTCGTGGCAATGGTGGAGATCAAGGCACGCTTCGACGAGCAGGCCAACATCCGCTTTGCGCGCACCCTTGAGCAAGCGGGCGTGCACGTCGTCTACGGGTACGTCGGACTCAAGACGCACTGCAAGACCTGCCTGGTGGTGCGCCGCGAAGGTTCGATGATCCGGCGCTACTGCCACATTGGGACCGGCAACTACAACGGGAAGACGGCGCGACTGTACGAGGACGTCGGTCTGCTCACGGCGTCCTCCGAGATCGGAGCCGACCTGACGGACTTGTTCAATTCGCTGACCGGCTACTCGCGCAAGGTCTCCTACCGCAACCTCTTGGTTGCCCCGCACAGCGTTCGCACGGGCATCATCGAACGCGTCGAACGTGAGATCGAAGCGCACCGCGAACATGGCGGTGGCCGGATCCGGATGAAGATGAACGCTCTCGTCGACGAGCAGGTCATCGATGCGCTGTATCGCGCGTCGCGGGCCGGCGTGCGGGTGGAGGTGGTGGTGCGCGGGATCTGCGCGCTGCGCCCGGGCGCCGAAGGCTTCTCGGAAAACATTTCGGTCCGTTCGATCCTCGGCCGATTCCTGGAGCACTCACGGATCATGCATTTCAGTCGCATCAACGAGTTCTGGATCGGCAGCGCCGACATGATGCACCGCAACCTCGACCGGCGCGTCGAAGCGCTGGTTCAAGTCAAGGATCCGAAGCTGACCGCATATCTGAACGACTTGTTCGAGTCCGCGCTGGACCCGTCCACGCGCTGCTGGGAACTCGAGTCCGGCGGGCAGTGGATCGCGTCGCCACGGGAAGGTCACACGGTGCGCGACCATCAGGAGTCATTGATGGAACGGCACCGCAGCACCTAACGCCGTGTGGTAACTTTCCAGGCCACGTCCATGACCGGCGCCGCGCTGGCTGAATTGACTTGCAGGAGTGTCGTGTCGGACCAGAACTCGTCAGGCAATCGGCGCTCGGGGAAGCGAATCGTCTTCGCCGCGGGCGCGGTGTTGTGGCGACAAGGCGGTGCGGATACGGCCAACCCGGAGCTCGAGATCGCTGTCATCCACCGCCCCCGCTACAACGACTGGTCGCTGCCCAAGGGCAAAGTGGACCCGGGCGAGACGGCACCCGTGGCCGCGGTACGTGAAGTGCGCGAGGAGACCGGACAGCACGCCGTCCTTGGCAGACGGCTCAACAAGGTGAGCTATCCGATCGACCAGGGCGTCAAAAAGGTGTACTACTGGGCGGCCCGCGCCACCGGTGGGGAATTCGTACCGGGCAAAGAGGTCGACGAGTTGATCTGGTTGCCCGTCGCCAATGCGATGAAGAAGCTCGACTACGCCCAAGACCGAAACGTGTTGCAGCGCTTCACAAAACAGCCAGCGGATACGCGTAGCGTTTTGGTGGTCCGGCACGGCACCGCCGGCCGTAAGTCCCGCTTCTCCGGGGATGACACCAAGCGACCGTTGGATAAACGAGGACGCGCGCAGGCGGAGGCACTAGTCGCGCAGCTGATGGCGTTCGGCCCCACCGACGTGTACGCCGCCGATCGGGTGCGCTGCTACCAGACGGTGGAACCGCTCGCCGAGGAACTGGGTGTGACGATCAGGAACGAGCCCACCCTCACCGAGGAGTCGTACACCAAGAACCCCAAACGCGGCCGGCACCGGATGTTGGCTATCGCCGCCGAGGGCGGCACACCGGTGATCTGTACGCAGGGCAAGGTGATTCCGGATCTGATCCAGTGGTGGTGCGAACGCGACGGAGTGCACCCCGACAAATCCCGCAACCACAAGGGCAGTACCTGGGTGCTGTCGCTGTACCAAGGCCGCATTGTGGCGGCCGACTACATCGGCGGCCCACTGGCCGCCAACGTGCGGGCCTGACACACGAAATACCCTTCGGGCGCAGCCTTGCCGCCCAAAGGGTATTCGCGTGTGAACTCGGTTACTGACTTACTTGCGGCCGCGCTTGGTGGCAGCCTTCTTGGCCGGCGCCTTCTTGGCCGCGGTCTTCTTGGCCGGAGCCTTGGTTGCGGCCTTACGCACGGGCGCCTTCTTGGCCGCGGTCTTCTTGGCCGGAGCCTTGGTCGCGGCCTTACGCACGGGCGCCTTGGTCGCGGCCTTCTTCACGGCAGCCTTTTTGGCGGGTGCCTTCTTCACGGCAGCCTTCTTGGCGGGTGCCTTCTTCACGGCAGCCTTTTTGGCGGGCGCCTTCTTCACAGCAGCCTTTTTGGCGGGCGCCTTCTTGGCGACCTTCTTGGCTGCGCCTGCAACAACACCACGTTTCACGGCCGGTCCTTCCGACGGGAGGCGCTGTGCGCCAGCGACAACCGCTTTGAATTGGGCGCCCGGGCGGAATGCGGGAACGGACGTCGGCTTTACCTTTACCGTCTCACCGGTACGCGGGTTGCGGGCGACACGCGCTGCGCGGCGCCGTTGTTCAAACACACCGAACCCGGTGATGGTCACGCTGTCGCCCTTGTGCACCGCACGCACAATGGTGTCGACAACATTCTCGACGGCGGCGGTCGCCTGCCGACGGTCCGAGCCCAATTTCTGTGTGAGCACATCTATGAGCTCTGCTTTGTTCATTCAAAACCCTCCGAAGCCAGTGGTCCCATTTTGGGAACCGACTAGCGAACACGGTAAACCCTCACCTAGCAAATTTCCAAGCGCCACGCGCAATTTCACGGCCAAGCGACAGGAAGTTCCGGAATCCGGTTGCCGCCCTTGGTCGGTGACGCGGCCCGAAAATAAGCCTTGCTATCTAAGATGATCGGGGCGAAATTTGATCCCGATCATCCCTTCATGGGGTGGGTAGAGTGCGCGGTTTCCAATCCGGACGGGCCGCCTCAAAAGATTCGATCTCGTCGAGTTTGCGCAGCGTAAGGGCTATATCGTCAAGCCCTTCGAGAAGTCGCCATGCGGCGTGATCGTCAATCTTGAACGGCAACACCGTCGTTCCCGCAGTGATATTTCGATCTTGAAGATTGGCAGTGATTTCCAGCCCCGGACTCTGCTCGATGAGCTTCCAAAGAAGTTCCACACCGTCTTGGCCGACTTCGGCCGCCAGCAGCCCCGCCTTGCCCGCGTTGCCCCGAAAAATGTCACCGAATCGAGATGAGATGACTACCCGGAATCCGTAGTCCATCAGCGCCCACACCGCATGCTCGCGCGACGATCCGGTCCCGAAGTCGGGTCCGGCGACCAAGACCGAGCCTCGGTCAAAGGGGCTGAGGTTGAGCACGAATGACGGATCCGACCGCCACGTCGCGAACAAGCCGTCCTCGAATCCGGTTCGGGTGACGCGCTTCAAATACACCGCAGGAATGATCTGATCGGTATCGACATTGGAGCGCCGCAGCGGCACGCCGATCCCGGTGTGGGTCTGGAAGGCTTCCATCTTCGTCCTCGATTTCGTTTCAGTTCAGTTCAGGTCGGCCGGAGCGGACAGTGTGCCGCGAACCGCGGTTGCCGCGGCGACGGCCGGTGATACCAAATGTGTGCGGCCCCCTTTGCCCTGTCGCCCTTCGAAGTTGCGGTTGGACGTCGCGGCGCAGCGCTCGCCCGGCGCGAGCTGATCGGGGTTCATGCCAAGGCACATCGAGCAGCCGGCCTGCCGCCATTCGGCGCCGGCGGCGGTGAATACCTCACTGAGCCCTTCGGCTTCGGCCTGCGCGCGCACCCGCATCGAGCCCGGAACGACCAGCATTCGCACACCCCGGGCCACTTTGCGACCGCGCAACACCTCGGCCACCACCCGCAGATCTTCGATGCGACCGTTGGTACAAGACCCGACGAACACCGTGTCGACGGCGATCTCACGCATCGGCATACCCGGCCGAAGGTCCATGTATGCCAACGCTTTCTCGGCGGACTGCCGGTCGCCGTCGTCGGTCATCAAATCGGGATCCGGCACCGCCGCACCCAATGGGACTCCCTGGCCGGGGTTCGTTCCCCAGGTGACGAACGGGGTCAACGACTCCGCATCGAGATAGACCTCGGTGTCGAAGACGGCGCCGTCATCGGTGCGCAGCTGTTGCCAGTACTGGAGCGCGGCGTCCCACTGCTCGCCGGTCGGCGCGTGTGGGCGGCCGCGCAGGAATTCGTAAGTGGTCTCGTCCGGCGCCACCATTCCGGCCCGGGCGCCGGCTTCGATACTCATGTTGCAGACCGTCATCCGACCTTCCATGGACAGCGATTCGATCGCGCTGCCCCGATATTCGATGACATGGCCTTGCCCGCCGCCGGTGCCGATCTTGGCGATCAACGCGAGAATGATGTCCTTGGCCGTCACTCCGGGCGGCAATTGCCCGTCGACGTTGACCGCCATTGTCTTGAAGGGCCGCAACTGCAAAGTCTGGGTGGCCAGCACATGCTCGACTTCGGAGGTACCGATGCCCATTGCCAGTGCACCGAATGCTCCGTGGGTGGAGGTGTGACTATCTCCACAGACAATCGTCATTCCCGGCTGGGTCAGCCCCAATTGCGGTCCGACGACGTGCACGATGCCCTGCTCGATATCGCCCATCGGATATAGCTCGACCCCGTATTCGGCGCAGTTTCGCCGCAACGTTTCGACCTGAGTGCGCGACACCAAGTCGGCGATCGGCTTGTCGATGTCGACGGTGGGCACGTTGTGGTCCTCGGTGGCTAGCGTCAGATCGGTCCGGCGCAACGGACGGTCGGCCAGACGCAGGCCGTCGAACGCCTGCGGGCTGGTGACCTCGTGCACCAAATGCAGGTCGATGTAAATCAAGTCGGGCGCGCCGGCCCCCTCGCCTGCTGAGCCGGGTACCACAACGTGGTCGTCCCAGACCTTTTCGGCCAGGGTGCGCGGCTTGCCGGCGCCCGGTTCCTGTATTTCGCTTCCCATCGTGAACTCGCCTCGATTCGCCTCATCTGCGGCTCGCGGATCAATCTGGGCTGTGATCTCATAATGCGAGACGCTAGTATCTCTCTATGAGACAGCATAGCGGCATCGGCGTCCTGGATAAAGCCGTGGATGTGCTGCACACGATCGCGGAATCTCCCTGCGGGTTAGCCGAACTGTGCGAACGAACCGGATTTCCCAGGGCCACCACATACCGGCTGGCGGCCGCGCTGGAAGTACATCGCCTGCTGGCGCGCGACGACGAGGGGCGTTGGCAGCTCGGTCCCGCGCTGACCGAACTCGCGGTGCAGGTCAACGATCCGTTGCTGGCAGCCGGCGCGGCGGTGCTCCCCCACTTGCGAGAGACCACTGGCGAAAGTGTGCAGCTCTACCGCCGCGAGGGCACTTCGCGGGTCTGCGTGGCCGCCCTGGAACCGTCTGCGGGCCTTCGCGATACGGTTCCGGTCGGGGCACGGCTGCCGATGACAGCCGGTTCGGGAGCCAAAGTTCTGCTGGCCCACAGCGATGTCGCCACTCAACAAGCCGTGCTGCCGACGGCGAAGTTCACCGACCGGACGCTGGCTGAAGTACGCCGGCGCGGTTGGGCGCAAAGCGTTGCCGAGCGCGAGCCAGGGGTCGCGAGCGTCTCGGCCCCGGTGCGTGACGGCCGCGGCGTGGTCGTCGCCGCCATCTCGGTGTCGGGACCCATCGACCGGATCGGCCGGCGTCCGGGAGCGCGCTGGGCCGCCGACCTCCTGTCGGCCGCCGACGCAATGGCTCGCCGTTTGTAAGCCTTGCCGTGCGTCTCGAGTGTGCGTTCTCGGCTCTGAGTGTGCGTACAGGGCGCCAGAATCGAGGGATTGCCGCCCTCACCACACACGCAAAGCGACCAGTGCACAGTTCACCGCAGCAGGCCTGACAGACTGACGCCATGGGAACCAATCAGCGCGCGAGCATCGTCATGTCCGACGAGGAAATCGCCGATTTCGTTGTCAAGAGTCGGACCGGGACGCTGGCCACCGTTGGTCCCGACGGCCAGCCGCACTTGACCGCCATGTGGTACGCCGTCGTCGACGGCGAAATCTGGCTAGAGACAAAAGCCAAATCTCAGAAAGCGGTCAACCTGACACGGGACCCGCGGGTGAGCTTCCTGATCGAGGGCGGCGACACCTATGACACGCTGCGCGGGGTTTCCTTCGAAGGCGTCGCGGAAATCATCGACGATCCGGACGTCTCGCACCGGGTCGGGGTCAGTGTGTGGGAGCGCTACACCGGTCCCTACACCGATGACATGTTGCCCTTCGTCCAGCAGATGATGAACAAGCGGGTCTGCGTGCGCATCGTCGCTCGGCGCGCGCGCTCGTGGGATCACCGCAAACTTGGCTTGCCAGCGATGCCGGTGGGTGGCTCCACCGCACCGGCGGTGCTGGGGACCGGCCAGTAACTGCCGTAGCAGTTTGTAGCCCCGATGGGATTCGAACCCACGCTACCGCCGTGAGAGGGCGGCGTCCTAGGCCGCTAGACGACGGGGCCAGAACCGATCCGAGCAGCCAGCATAGCTCACCCCGGGGGGGCCGCCTAATCACTCGGCATCTGCTTGCAGCCTGACAGAATTTGCTGGGGTACCAGGACTCGAACCTAGAATGGCGGTACCAGAAACCGCTGTGTTGCCAATTACACCATACCCCATTGGCTACCTATAACCGCTGGTCAGAACCCATTCTGCAGATCGTCGTCCGCGTCCTGAGGTCGCTGCCACTAGCCGTTGTAGGGCTTTGAGAGCCTTTGTATGCCGACGTGCAGACTACCAAAGACTTGCGCCGGCTCCGCACGCCTACTGCGCGGCGACGTGCTCGCGCGCGGAACGCAACCGCGCCACGCTGCGGTCGCGGTCCAGCAGCTCCAGCGACTCGAACAACGGCGGGCTGACCGTCGTCCCGGTCGCGGCAACGCGAATCGGGCCGAAGGCCTTGCGGGGTTTGAGCGCCAGTCCTTCAATCAGGGCCCCCTTGAGGGCTTCCTCGATCTGCGCCGTGGTCCAGTCCGCGACACCATCCAGCGCCGCAATGGCCGCGTCCAGCACCGGACCCGAATCGGGACCGAGTTCCTTGGCGGCGGCCTTGGGGTCGATCGCGTATTCGTCGTCGTTGAGGAACTTCAGCAGGTCCCACGCGTCACCGAGCACGACGATGCGGGTCTGCACCAGCTCGGCGGCGGTGGCGAATCCAGCCTCGTCGAGCGAAAGGCGATGGCCGTGGACGTCGAAGTAGTCGCGCAGCCTGCCGGTGAAGTCGGCCACCTCGAGCATCCGGATGTGTTCGGCGTTGATCGCGTCGGCCTTCTTCTGATCGAATCGGGCCGGGTTGGAGTTGACGTCGACAACGTCGAACGCTGCCACCATTTGATCGAGACTGAACAGGTCGTGATCGTCGGCGATGGCCCAGCCTAGCAGCGCAAGGTAATTCAGCAGTCCTTCGGGGATGAAGCCTCGGTCGCGGTGGGCGAACAAATTAGACTGGGGGTCGCGCTTGGACAGCTTTTTAGTCCCCTCCCCCAATACCGTTGGCAGGTGCGCGAATTCCGGAACGTGTTCGGCCACCCCGATCCGGATCAACGCCTGGTACAACGCCAGCTGACGCGGCGTCGACGGCAACAGGTCCTCACCGCGCAGCACATGGGTGATCTTCATCAGCGCGTCGTCACACGGGTTGACCAACGTATATAACGGATCTCCGGTTGCGCGGGTCAATGCGAAATCGGGCACCGTGCCCGCCGCGAAGGTGGTGGTCCCGCGCACCAGGTCATCCCACGCGAGATCTTCGTCGGGCATCCGCAGCCGCACCACCGGTTTGCGGCCTTCGGCGAGAAAAGCCGCGCGCTGGGAATCGGTCAGCTGCCTGTCGAAATTGTCGTAGCCCAGCTTGGGGTTGCGGCCCGCGGCAATATGGCGCGCCTCAACCTCTTCCGGCGTGGAAAAGGCGTAATAGGCCTCCCCCGCTTCGACGAGCTTGACCACCACCTCGCGGTAAATCTCGCTGCGCTGCGACTGCCGGTACGGGCCATAGGGTCCGCCGACCTCGGGCCCCTCGTCCCAATCCAGGCCGAGCCAGCGCAGCGCGTCGAGCAGAGCGAGATAGCTTTCCTCGCTGTCGCGCTCGGCATCGGTGTCCTCAATGCGAAAGACGAAGGTGCCGCCGGTATGCCGCGCGTACGCCCAGTTGAACAGCGCGGTGCGAACCATCCCGACGTGCGGGGTGCCGGTGGGAGACGGGCAGAACCGGACCCGAACGGTCCCTGCTGCAGTCACGACTGTCCTTTTCGGACCACGGGATTGGTAAGGGTGCCGATGCCGTCGATGCTGATGGAAACCGTGTCACCATCCTCGATGGGACCAACGCCTGCCGGTGTGCCGGTGAGGATGAGATCGCCCGGCAACAAGGTCATCACCGCCGAGATCCATTCCACGACGGCGCCGACGTCGTGGATCATCAGCGAGGTGCGGCTGTCTTGTTTGACTTCGCCGTTGACTACGGTGCGCAGTGCCAGATCGGCCGGGTCGACGTCGGTGACGACCCACGGCCCGACGGGGCAGAAGGTGTCGTGCCCCTTTGCGCGAGTCCATTGGCCGTCGGCTTTTTGTTGATCGCGTGCCGACACGTCGTTGGCAATCGTGTAACCGAGAACGTTGTCAGCGGCCTGCGCGGCGGAAACATCCTTGCACGGCCGGCCGATCACCACCGCCAGCTCCCCTTCGAAGTGCACCGGTGATGCGTTGGCGGGCAAGCGGATCGGAACGTTCGGCCCGACGATAGCGGTGTTGGGCTTGAGGAAGATGATGGGATCCGCCACGGCCGGGCCCGTTGCGAAGCTCTGCATCTCGGCGATGTGATCGGCGTAGTTCTTTCCGATGCAGACCACCTTGCCCGCCAGCACCGGCGCCAACAGCCGAACGTCGGCGACCGGCCACGAGCGACCGGTAAACGTCGGCGTGCCGAATGGATGCTCAGCGATCTCACGGGCTGTCATCGCGCTGGGATCCTCCAGCGGGCCCTCGATGCTGACGAAGGAGACACCATCCGGGCTAGCGATTCGACCAAGGCGCATTCGCCTGAGCCTAGTGACGGTCGCGAGCCCGGCAGCAGCCGGGCGACGCGGGCCGTCACCATCTGGCCTAGTGACGGTCGCGAGCCCGGCAGCAGCCGGGCGACGATGCGGCGACCCGGCCGGGCGAGAGTGAGAAATCGGTCGCGCCGACACGTCCGTCGGCCGGGGTGTTCCGAACTACTAGAGGGCAGGCTTCGTGACAGGCGAAAGGAGTCCGCAGACCTAAGGAATAGGAATACGTGCCGGAGCAGTCGATCAGCACCCTCAGACGATGGGGGATGCTTGGGATCTCCTTGGGCGCGACGTTGTGCGCCAACGTGTTCATCAACGGCGTCGCCTTCCTGATCCCGATGCTGCACGGGCGACACAACACCGGCCTGGCCGAGGGCGGTCTGCTGGCGTCGCTGCCCAGTTTCGGCATGGTCGTGACCCTGCCGGTTTGGGGTTACCTGCTGGACCGCATCGGGGAGCGCATCGTGGCCTTGCCGTGCCGGTCATGGTGACCGCGGCGGCGCTCACCGGCGACAGCGGCTTGCCGTTCACCACGATCCCCGAATTAGCCGGGCCGTTTTGGAGCGGACGCGCACTGAGCGCGCAGAACGCGCTGGGGCGGCTGATGGTTGCGCTCGGTCCTCCGCTATTCGGCGGATTGATCAGCGCGGCCGGCTTTCCGGTGGCGTTCGCGGTCTGCGCATTGTTCCCGCTGACGGCGCTGCCGTTGGTGCCGGTCGGCCCGCCCCCGCGGGCAACGGCTGACATCCCGCCGGAACCAGCCGCCGCGGTCGAATCCTGATGCGCTAACCGCAGTTAGCATGGGGAATGACCACGGACGTGGGAGCTGGCGACCAACTCGGCGCCCGCGCACGCTGGTCGATCATGCTGATCTCGCTGGTTGTGACGTCCACTTCTTTCCTCTTTATCAACGGCGTCGCCTTCCTGATCCCGGCGCTGGAAGCAGAGCGCAAAACCCCGCTGACCGAAGCCAGTCTGTTGGCGTCGATGCCCAGCTGGGGCATGGTCGTCACGCTGGTCGGATGGGGCTATGTGCTGGACCGGGTCGGCGAGCGGATCGTGCTGACCGCGGGCTCGGCGCTTACCGCGGTGGCGGCCTACGCTGCGGCATCGGCACATTCACTGATGTGGGTCGGTGTATTTCTGTTCCTCGGCGGCATGGCCGCCGCCGGTTGTAACAGCGCCGGTGGGCGGCTGGTCTCGGGCTGGTTCCCGCCGCACCAGCGAGGCCTGGCGATGGGAATTCGCCAGACCGCCCAACCGCTGGGTATCGCCTTGGGCGCCTTGGTAATACCCGAGCTGGCCGAGCGCAGCCCTCACGCAGGGCTGATGTTTCCCGCCTTGGCGTGCACGGGGGCCGCCCTGCTCAGCGTGACTTGTGTCGTCGACTCACCCCGAAAACCGTTGGAGACGGCCACCGATGAGGAACTGGCAAGCCCCTATCGCAGGTCTTGGGTGCTGTGGCGAATTCACGCGGTGTCTGCGCTGATGATGATGCCGCAGACGGTGACCGTGACGTTCATGCTGGTTTGGCTGATCAGAAACGACGGCTGGTCGATCGCGTCCGCCGGTGCGGCGATGACGATCTCGCAGCTGCTGGGTGCGCTGGGCCGTATCTTGGTCGGGCGCTTCTCAGATCGGATCGGCTCGCGCATGCGGCCCGTCGCGGTCATCGCTGCCGCCGCCGCTTTGACGCTGTTCGTCCTGGCCTACGCCGACCACCGGGGTTCGCGTTACGAAGTGGTCCTCATGGTCATCGTCTCGGTGCTCGCGGTGCTCGACAACGGGTTGGAAGCAACGGCGATCACCGAGTTCGCCGGACCGTTCTGGAGCGGGCGGGCGTTGGGCATCCAGAACACCACCCAGCGACTGATGGCGGCCACCGGCCCCCCGCTTTTCGGCGCCTTGATCAGTGCGGCGAGGTATCCGACGGCCTGGGCGTTGTGCGGGCTGTTCCCCTTGCTGGCAATACCGTTGGTGCCGGCCAAGCTGCGGCCGCCCGGCTTAGAAGCTACAGCGCGGCTGCAATCCGTTCGCCGACTTCGCTGGTGGCGAGCCGTTCGTCCCCGCGAGACGCCAGATACGTCTCGACAGCCCGGTCCACCCGGCTAGCAGCCTGCGCCTCACCAAGATGGGCGAGCAGCAACCCGACCGAAATGATGGCCGCGGTCGGATCGGCGATGCCCTGGCCGGCGATGTCGGGTGCGCTGCCATGCACCGGCTCGAACATCGACGGATTGGTCCGGGTCGCGTCGATATTTCCGCTGGCGGCCAAGCCAATTCCACCGGACACCGCGGCAGCCAGGTCGGTGATGATGTCACCGAACAGGTTGTCGGTGACGATCACGTCGAAGCGTCCGGGGTCGTTGACCAGGAAGATGGTGGCGGCGTCGACGTGTTGATAGGCGACCTCGACATCGGGATATTCCGCACCGACCTCGGCGAAGACTCGCGACCACAGTTTCCCAGCGAAGGTCAGCACATTGTTCTTGTGCACCAACGTCAGATGCTTGCGACGCTGCCGGGCCCGCTCGAATGCGTCCTTCACCACTCGACGCACACCGAACGCGGTGTTGACGCTGACCTCGGTGGCCACCTCATGGGGAGTCCCTACCCGGATCGCGCCACCATTACCCGTATAGGGACCTTCGGTTCCCTCCCGCACCACCACGAAATCGATGTTGGGATTTCCCGGCCCCTCCAGTTTCAAAGGGCTGCTCACCCCTTTGTACAGCCGGGCCGGCCGCAAGTTGACGTGATGATCGAGCTCAAAGCGCAGGCGCAACAACAGCCCTCGCTCCAGCACGCCGCTGGGCACCGACGGATCGCCGATCGCCCCCAGCAGGATCGCGTCCTGCGCCCGCAGCTCGGCGAGAGCCGACTCCGGCAGTAACTCGCCGGTGGCGTGGAAACGCCGCGCGCCCAGGTCGTATTCGGTCTTCTGCACACCCGGCAGGACTGTGTCGAGGACCTTAACCGCCTCGGCGACTACCTCAGGACCGATCCCGTCGCCGCCGATGATCGCCAATTTCACGACAGGTCAACCACTTCGAGCTTGTTGGCGCCGACCGCCTTCGCGATCTCCGAGCGCACGGCATCGGGCACGTCTTGGTCGAGCCGCAGCAGAATCGTCGCGCTCGGGCCCTCGGCGTCCTCGGAGAGTTGTGCGGCCTGGATGTTCACCCCGGCCGCGCCCAGCACAGTGCCGATCTTGCCCAGCGCGCCGGGCTGGTCGGCGTAGTTGATCACCAGGTTGGTGCCCGTGGCGCGCAGATCGAAGTTGCGGCCGTTGATCTGCACGATCTTCTCGACCAACTGCGGACCCGACAGGGTGCCGGCGACGTTGACGCGGGAACCGTCGTGGCCGGCCACCCGCACGTCCAGGACACTGCGGTGGTTGGGACTTTCCGACGCCGTGCTGATTTCGGCGGTCACGCCGCGCTCGGCGGCCAGCGCCGGCGCGTTGACGAACGTGACCGGCTCTTCGATGACGGCCGAGAACAGGCCGCGTAGGGCCGAAAGCTTGAGCACCTCAACATCTTCGGAAGCCAGCTCGCCGCGGACCTGCACCGACAACGAGGTCGGCGCGCCGTCGGACAGCGCGGCGGCCAGCAGCCCGAGTTTGCGGGCCAGATCCAGCCAGGGCGCCACCTCTTCATTGACCACGCCCCCGCCGACGTTGACCGCGTCGGGCACGAACTCTCCCGCCAGCGCCAGCCGCACGCTCTCGGCGACATCGGTGCCGGCCCGGTCCTGCGCCTCTTCGGTGGACGCCCCCAGGTGCGGCGTCACCACCACCTGCGGCAGCTCGAATAGCGGGCTGTCCGTGCATGGTTCGGAGGAGTACACGTCGAGACCGGCCGCGCGCACATGTCCGCTGCTGACAGCTTCGGCCAGGGCCGCCTCGTTCACCAGGCCGCCGCGGGCGGCGTTGACGATGATGACGCCCGGCTTGGTCTTGGCCAGCGCCTCCTTGTCGATCAGGCCGGCCGTCTCGGGTGTCTTCGGCAGGTGCACCGAGATGAAGTCGGCCCGGGCCAGCAGTTCATCCAGCGGAAGCAGTTCGATGCCGAGCTGCGCGGCGCGGGCCGGCGACACGTACGGGTCATAGGCGATGACGTGGGTGCCGAAGGCCTCGATGCGCGCGGCGACCAGCTGGCCGATGCGGCCCAGGCCGACGATGCCGACCGTCTTGCCGAAGATTTCGGTGCCCGAGAACTTCGACCGCTTCCAGGTGTGTTCGCGCAACGTGGCGTCGGCCGCCGGGATCTGCCGGGACGCGGACAGCAGCAGCGCCAGTGCGTGCTCGGCGGCGCTGTGGATGTTCGACGTCGGGGCGTTGACTACCAGTACCCCGCGCTCGGTGGCAGCGTCCACGTCGACGTTATCCAGCCCGACTCCGGCGCGCGCGACGATCTTGAGCTTGGGGGCGGCGGCCAGTACCTCGGCGTCGACGGTGGTCGCCGAGCGCACCAGCAGTGCGTCGGCCTCGGGCACCGCTGCCAGCAGCTTCTCCCGGTCTGGACCGTCTACCCAACGCACCTCGACCTGGTCACCCAGGGCGGCGACAGTTGATTGAGCGAGTTTGTCGGCGATTAACACAACAGGCAAGTTCACGCCGCCAGCGTATCGGCTGTAATTGACCGATGGACGTCACCGTCGTCGGCAGCGGACCCAACGGGCTCTGCGCGGCCGTCATATGCGCCCGCGCGGGACTCAAAGTGCAGGTCGTCGAGGCCCAACCCACCTTGGGCGGCGGTGCCCGCACCGCGACCGACCCAGAATTCTCTGGAGTCGAACACGATATCTGCTCGGCGGTGCACCCGCTGGCGCTGGCGTCGCCGTTTTTCGCGGAGTTCGACCTGCCGGCGCGCGGCGTGCAGCTGGGGGTGCCGGAGATCGCCTACGGCAACCCGCTGCCGGGCCGGCCCGCAGCGATCGCTTACCGCGACCTCGAGCGCACCTGCGCGGAACTGACCGACGGCGCCTCCTGGCGGCGGCTACTGGGCCCGCTGGTGGCGGACTGGCATGCCGTCGTGGAATTGCTCCTCGGCGACAAGCGTTCGGTGCCCAGTTCGTTGCCGTCCGCGCTGCACCTGGGGCTGCGGATGCTGACTCAGGGCACGCCGGCGTGGGGGGTGTTGGCCGGCGAGGATGCCCGCGCTTTGTTCACTGGCGTTGCCGCCCATGTGCTTTCGCGAATGCCGTCCCTGACGGCGGCCGGTGCCGGGTTGATGCTGGCGACGCTGGCTCATTCGGTCGGCTGGCCGATTCCGGTGGGTGGCAGCCAGGCGATCACCGACGCGCTGATCGCCGACCTGCGTGCGCACGGTGGCGAGGTGACGGCCGGCGTCGAAATCACTTCTCCCCCGCCTGGCTCAGTCGTCGTGTTCGACACGGCACCCACCGCGCTGCTGCGGATATACGGTGACGCGCTGCCGGACCGATACGCTAAAGCATTGCGCCGCTATCGGTTCGGGCCCGGAGTTGCCAAGGTCGATTTCGTGCTCAGCGACGAGATTCCGTGGTCGGACCCGCGGTTGCAGCGGGCACCCACCCTGCATCTCGGCGGCACCCGGGAGCAGATGGCGCTGGCCGAGAAAGAGATCGCGGCCGGACGCCACGCACAGTGGCCGATGGTGCTGGCCGCCGCTCCGCACATCGTCGATTCCGGCCGCATCGACGTCGCCGGTCGCCGTCCGTTCTGGACATATGCCCACGTCCCGTCGGGTTCTGATCTGGATGCGACCGAGGCCGTCACCGCGACCGTCGAGCGGTTCGCACCCGGCTTTCGCGACGTCGTGGTCGCCGCCCGCGCGGTGCCCGCCGCACACCTGGCCGACCACAACGCCAACTACGTCGGCGGTGACATCGGGATAGGCGGAAACTCCGCATGGCGCGCAATCGCCGGGCCCACACCGCGGCTCGATCCGTGGCGCCTGCCGATTCCCAAGGCGTATCTGTGTTCGGCAGCTACCCCGCCCGGCGGCGGCGTGCACGGCATGGCCGGTTTCTACGCCGCGCGCAGCCTGTTGCGCCGTGAATTCGGCATCACCGCGCTTCCCGATTTGGGGCCTGCTGCTGGCGCCTAAGCTAACTGCGTGACCAAACTCGCGATCATCTACTACTCGGCCACCGGCCATGGCACCACGATGGCCAACCGCGTCGCCGCGGCGGCCGAGGCCGCCGGCGCCGAGGTCCGGGTGCGCCATGTCGCCGAAACGCAAGACCCGGAATCCTTTGCGCACAACCCGGCCTGGACGGCGAACTACAACGCAACCAAGGACCTTCCGGCGGCCACCGGTGACGACGTCGTGTGGGCCGACGCCGTGATCTTCGGCTCACCCACCCGGTTCGGCTCGCCGGCAGCGCAGTTGCGCACCTTCCTGGACTCGCTGGGCGGGCTGTGGGCCGGGGGCAAGCTGGCCGACAAGGTGTATGCGGGCTTCACGTCCTCCAACACCCTGCACGGCGGCCAGGAGACCACGCTGGTCTCGCTCTACCTGACGCTGATCCACTTCGGCGGCATCATCGTGCCACCGGGATACACCGCTCCGAGCAAGTTCGTCGACGGCAACCCGTATGGGGCGAGCCTGGTCACCACGCACGACAACATCAACGAATTCGGCCAGGTCACTTCGGACGCCCTCGAGCACCTGGCGCGCCGGGTGGTGACCTTCGCCGACCGGCTGACGTCGTAGCGAGATCGACGTCAGCGTGACGACACGCCGAAAGTCGGCGCGCTAACGTCGATCTCGGCGCATACCTGGCTAGGCCGTCTCGGTGATCGGGCGATCCACCCAGCTCATCAGGTCACGCAGCTTCTTGCCGGTGACCTCGATGGGGTGCTCGGCGTTCTCCTTGCGCAGCTGCTCGAGCTGCTTGTTGCCGCCCTCGACGTTGGCGACCAGCTTCTTGACGAAGTCGCCATTCTGGATGTCGCGCAGGATCTCCCGCATCCGGTCCTTGGTGCCGGCGTCGATGACGCGCGGGCCCGACAGGTATCCGCCGAACTCCGCGGTGTCAGACACCGAGTAGTTCATCCGGGCGATGCCGCCCTCGTACATCAGGTCGACGATCAGCTTGAGCTCGTGCAGCACTTCGAAGTACGCCATCTCCGGCGGGTAACCCGCCTCGACCATCACATCGAAACCGGTCTTCACCAGTTCCTCTGTGCCACCGCACAGTACGGCCTGCTCACCGAACAGGTCGGTCTCGGTCTCGTCCTTGAAGGTGGTCTTGATGACGCCGGCCCGGGTGCCACCGATGGCCTTGGCGTACGACAGGGCCAGCGCCTCGCCCTTGCCGGTCGGGTCCTGATCGACGGCGATCAGGGCGGGCACACCCTTGCCGTCGACGAACTGCCGGCGCACCAGGTGCCCGGGCCCCTTGGGCGCGACCATCGCGATGGTGACGTCGCCGGGCGGCTTGATCAGATCGAAGTGGATGTTGAGACCGTGTCCGAAAAACAGTGCGTCACCGGGCTTCAGGTTGGGCTCGATGTCGTTGGCGAAGATTTCGGCCTGGGCGGTGTCGGGCGCCAGCAGCATGATCACGTCGGCCCACTTGGCGACCTCGGCCGGGGTGTCGACGTCCAAGCCCTGCTCGGAGACCTTGGGCCGCGACTTCGAGCCCTCCTTGAGCCCGACGCGCACCTGCACACCGGAGTCGCGCAGACTCAGCGAGTGCGCGTGCCCCTGGCTGCCGTATCCGATGACGCCGACCTTGCGGCCCTGGATGATCGACAGATCTGCGTCGTCGTCGTAGAACATCTCTAATGCCTCTGGCACGGTGAATCTCTCCTTACTCGTTGAACTTTGGGATGTGCGACGCTATTTGGCAGTGCCGATACCGCGCGGCCCGCGAGCTAACGACACGAGTCCCGATTGGACGATTTCGCGGACACCGAATGGCTCCAGTACCCGCAACAGCGCCTCGAGCTTGCCGCGGTCACCGGTGGCCTCGATCGTCAGCGATTCCGCCGACACATCAATCACCTTGGCGCGGAACAGGTTCACCGCTTCGATCACCTGACTGCGGGTACCGGCATCGGCCCGCACCTTGATCAACGCCAGCTCGCGAGCCACCGAGTTGTCCTCGTCCTGCTCGACAATTTTGATGACATTGATCAGCTTGTTGAGCTGCTTGGTGACCTGCTCGAGCGGAGTCTCCTCGGCGGAAACCACGATGGTCATCCGCGACATGTCCTTCTGCTCGGTGGCACCAACGGCCAGCGACTCGATATTGAAACCACGCCGCGAGAACAGCGCCGCGATGCGCGCGAGCACACCGGGCTTGTCTTCGACCAGTACCGACAGCGTGTGCGTCTTGGCGTACATCAGGCGTGCCCTTCGGTTTCGTCGTCGAACAGCGGCCGAATGCCGCGGGCGGCCTGAATCTCGTCATTGCTCGTCCCGGCGGCCACCATCGGCCACACCTGCGCATCGGCGCCGACGATGAAATCGATCACGACCGGGCAGTCGTTGATCGCGCGAGCCTGGTTGATCACGTCGACGACGTCTTCTTCACGCTCGCAACGCAATCCGACACAACCCAACGCCTCGGCCAGCTTCACGAAGTCCGGGATGCGACGTGAGTGCGTCGCCAGGTCGGTCTGCGAGTAGCGCTCCTGATAGAACAGGCTCTGCCACTGTCGCACCATGCCCAGGTTGCCGTTGTTGATCAGCGCCACCTTGATCGGCACGCCCTCGATCGCGCAGGTGGCCAACTCCTGGTTGGTCATCTGGAAGCACCCATCGCCGTCGATCGCCCAGACTTCCGCGTCCGGGCGAGCGATCTTGGCACCCATTGCCGCCGGCACGGCGAACCCCATGGTGCCCAGCCCACCGGAGTTGAGCCAGGTGCGCGGCTTCTCGTAGGAGATGAACTGCGCGGCCCACATCTGGTGTTGGCCAACGCCGGCCACGTAGATGGCGTCCGGACCGGCGATCTCGCCCAGCTTCTCGATCACGTATTCCGGCCCCAGGCTGCCGTCGCTCTGCGGGTCGTAGCTCAGCGGGTACGTCTTGCGGACGTCCTCCAAATAGGCCCACCAGTCGGTCATGTCGATCTTGCCCGGCGTCTCATACTGGCGCAGCATCGCGATGAGGTCGGTGATGACGGCTTTGACGTCGCCGACGATCGGCACGTCGGCGACCCGGTTCTTGCCGATCTCGGCCGGGTCGATATCGGCGTGGATGACCTTGGCCTCGGGCGCAAAGGAATCGAGCTGTCCGGTCACCCGGTCGTCGAAGCGGGTGCCCAGCGCGATCAGCAGATCACTGCGTTGCAGTGCCGCCACCGCGGCTACGGTGCCGTGCATGCCCGGCATGCCCAGGTTCTGCCGGTGGCTGTCCGGGAAGGCGCCGCGCGCCATCAGCGTGGTGACCACCGGGATCCCGGTCAGCTCAGCCAGATCCCGCAGCTGCTCGGTCGCCTCGCCACGGATGACGCCGCCGCCGACGTAAAGCACCGGTTTGTGCGCCCGCGCGATCAGCTTGGCGGCCTCACGGATCTGTCGGTTGTGCGGTTTGGTGTTCGGCTTGTAGCCGGGAAGATCCATCCGCGGCGGCCAGCTGAACGTGCACTGGGCTTGCAGTACGTCCTTGGGGATGTCGACGAGCACCGCGCCGGGGCGCCCCGAGGACGCGATGTGGAAGGCCTCGGCCAAAACGCGGGGAATGTCGTCGCCGGAGCGGACCAGGAAGTTGTGCTTGGTGATCGGCATTGTGATGCCCGAGATGTCGGCCTCTTGGAAGGCATCGGTCCCGATCAGCGCACGCCCGACCTGCCCGGTGACGGCGACGACGGGTATCGAGTCCATCTGCGCATCGGCCAGCGGGGTCACCAGATTGGTGGCGCCGGGGCCCGAGGTGGCCATCATGACGCCGACCTTGCCGGTGGCGTGCGCATAACCACTGGCCGCGTGGCCGGCGCCCTGCTCGTGGCGAACCAGCACGTGCCGCAGCTTTTTCGAGTCGAACAGCGGATCGTAGACCGGCAGCACCGCGCCGCCCGGGATCCCGAAAATGACCTCGACGTCGAGCTCCTCCAGCGACCGGATTACCGACTGAGCACCGGTAAGTTGGTGCGGTGCAATGTGTTTCGCCTGGCTGGCCGGAACTTTTGCGGCGGCTTCCGCGGCGTCGGGCGCCCAGTCGCCGCCTTCGGGCGACCCGGGTGTCTGTTGCCTGGTGGGTGCGCTCACTCTGGTCCTTATCTTCTTAGTCCTGATTTGGCTGTGGAAGTTTCGTTGATACGCAAGAAAAAACCCCCGTCAGCTCCCGCTGATCGAGGGTTGCGCGTTGGTGCCGGATCGCTTCACATGCTGAAGGAATTAGTCAGCCACCAACGCGCCGCTAATTACTACGAGCATCCCGGGCTTTCCGGCGGTATCCATAGCCCTCGACGGTAGTCTTCGCACTGCTCAACCGTCAAATCCGGAGCGGCGGGAACCAATCGTCGCCGCGCGTGTGGGCACCGGCGTCGGCGCGAAATCGGCAACGCAAGCGAGGGTGAAATGATGTTGGGGTGGCTTCTGGCTCTGCTGCCCCGACACCCGCGCCCGTAGTGATCAAGATCTCACCGATGGCGCACCTCGCCGTGGGATTTTTTACCCTCGGGTTGCTGATCCCGGTGCTGGC
This sequence comes from Mycobacterium sp., assembly GCA_035996225.1. Taxonomy (GTDB): domain Bacteria; phylum Actinomycetota; class Actinomycetes; order Mycobacteriales; family Mycobacteriaceae; genus Mycobacterium. Next base: position 21,837 of record DASYJS010000439.1, read on the forward strand.
CTGGCCGCCGTCGGCACCGTTGCTCGTCATCCCGGTGCTGTTGTCGGCGTTGATCATCCGGCTGCGCACAGTGGCCGACGGCCAGGGCGTGACGGTGCGAAACCTGTTGGGGAGCCAGACGGTGAGTTGGGATGACATCGACGGGTTGGGCTTCCACCGGGGCTCCTGGGCACGAGCCAAGCTGACCAGCGGGGCACAGCTGCGCTTGCCGGCGGTCACTTTCGCGACGCTGCCACAGCTGGCGGCGGTCAGTTCCGGACGAGTGCCCAACCCCTACCGATGACGCCTAGCGGGGCAATTCAGGCGATCGGATTGACCCCGTTGAGCAGCACCCACACCGCGATACCGGCGGCGATGCCGGCGAGCAGGGCTACGAACGACCCGATGAAAGGCCGGTGGGCCCATCCCCTGTTGGCGTCCAGCCCATAGCGGCCGGGCCCGGACAGGACGACCGCGACGGCCATGACGATCAGCATGATCTGGTATTCATGCCCCTGCGGCAGGAAAAACGCGAAGGTATGCGGCCGCGCCGAGACGGTGGCCAGCAGCCCGTTGATCAGGAACGCCAGGGCGCCCGCCGCGGCCACCGGGGTGAACAATCCCAGCACCAGGAGCACGCCCGAGACGATCTCACCGCCCGCGCTCACGTAGGACAGGATGTCGGCATGCTGGTAGCCGACGTCGGACAGCGAGTTCTTGAAGCTGCTCAATCCCTGACCGCCCCACCAGCCGAATAGCTTCTGCAGCCCGTGCGCGCCGAGTATCACCCCGAGGCCGACCCGCAAGACCAGCAATCCGAGATTCTGGGTGCCGCGCCGGCCGATGGCGGTTTGCCGTTCGTAGTCCTCGCTCGCGTCGATCTCGGCGGGTTCGGCCGCTAAATGCCGCGGCGCCGACTGCGGCTGCGGCTGCGGCTGCACGTACGGCAGCGGCTCTTGCTGGTCGAGGACGTTGTAGGACGGCCCGGCCGGGCCGGCGGCCTGATTCGGGTCTTGGTAAGGGATCACGGTGGTGGTTCCGAAGTCGCCCGGATACCCGACGGGTGTCAGGTCATCTTCGGGGTCGACCACGCGCGCTGCGGCGGGGCGTCCCTGGGCAGGCTCCGGAACTTCGCCGGGCCGCTGCCAAGGTGCGTCATTAGATTGACCGGTCACGCGTGTCAGGGTAAGGGCATTAAGGCCTGAATTGGGGATTTGAGCGGCGCTTTCGCCAGGTAATTGACGCCCAGGCCGCGAAACAGGCCCAGATGGGCTTCAAATAGGGTCTGGCTCGTTTTCGAACGGTGAAAATCCGCCGGCCCGTCCGCAGGCCGGCGTGAGCGGCTTCCCGACGCGCACACAGGCACGCGTGTGGCGCCAGTGCCCGCACTATCCGTAGCCTGTCGGTCATGCATTTGGGGTGGCCGGTTCGGTGCGGGCTCGCCGCGCTCTGCGCGGTAATGCTGGTAGCGACGGGCTGCGCGCGGTTCAACGACGCCGCATCCGCGCCGTTCACCACCAACCCGGAACTCAAGCCCCAACCGAGCTCGACGCCTCCCCCGCCGCCGCCGCTGCCGCCCACGCCGTTCCCCAAGCAGTGCCCGGCTCCCGGGGTGATGCAGGGCTGCCTGGAGAGCACCAGCGGGCTGATCATGGGGCCCGACAGCAAAACCGCGTTGGTCGCCGAGCGCACCACCGGGGCCGTCAAAGAGATCTCCGTGAGCGCCGAGCCGAAGGTGAAGACCGTCATCCCGGTCGATCCGTCCGGGGATGGCGGCTTGATGGATATCGTGCTGTCGCCCACCTACTCGCAGGACCGCCTGATGTACGCCTACATCAGCACACCCACCGATAACCGGGTCATCCGGGTGGCCGACGGGGACATCCCGAAGGACATTTTGACCGGGATTCCCAAGGGCGCCACCGGGAACACCGGAGCGTTGCTCTTCACCAGCCCCACCACACTGCTGGTGCTGACCGGCGATGCGGGTAACCCGGCCACGGCCGCCGATCCGAAATCGTTGGCGGGCAAGGTGCTGCGCATCGAGCAGCCGACCACCGTCGGCCAGGCGCCGCCGACGACCGCGCTGTCCGGTGTCGGCTCGGGCGGCGGGCTGTGCGTCGATCCCGTTGACGGGTCACTGTATGTCGCCGACCGCACCCTCACCGCGGATCGGTTGCAGCGCATCACCAAGAGCTCGGAGGTCTCCACGGTGTGGACCTGGCCGGACAAGCCGGGCGTGGCCGGATGCGCGTCGATGGACGGGACGGTGATGGTCAACCTGATCAACACCAAATCGACCGTGGCGGTACGGCTCGCGCCGAACACGGGTGCGGTCACCGGTGAACCCGACGTCGTCCGGAAGGACACGCATGCCCACGCGTGGGCACTGCGGATGTCGCCGGACGGAAACATCTGGGGCGCCACCATCAACAAGACCGCCGGTGACGCCGAAAAGCTCGACGACGTGGTGTTCCCGCTGTTTCCACAGGGTGGCGGCTTTCCGCGCAACAACGACGACAAGGCCTAGGCGGCCGGTTCGGCGGCCCAGTGTGGCCCGCTGATCCGCGCTAGGCCTGCCCGCAGGCGGCCAGCACCAACTCGCGCACCCGGGCCGCATCGGCTTGCCCGCGGGTGGCCTTCATCACCGCGCCCACGATCGCGCCGGCCGCGGCAACCTTGCCGCCGCGAATCTTTTCCGCCACATCGGGATTGGCGGCCAAAGCCTCGTCGACAGCGGCCTGGGTGACCGTGTCGTCGCGCACCAGTGCCAGACCACGGGCGGTCATCACCTGCTCGGGTTCGCCCTCTCCGGCCAGCACACCTTCCACCACCAGGCGGGCCAGCTTGGTGGACAGCTTGCCGTCGTCGACCAAAGCCACCACCGCGGCGACCTGGGCGGGGCTGATAGCCAGCTCATCCAGTAGCACGCCTGCCTCATTGGCCTTCTGCATCAGAAAGTTTCCCCACCAGGCGCGGGCCTGTTCGCTGGAGGCGCCGTGCTTGATGGTCGCGGTGACCAATTCGATCGCGCCGGCGTTGACGAGATCGCGCATCACCTCGTCGGAAACACCCCACTCATCCTGAATCCGCTTGCGGCTCAACCACGGCAACTCGGGAATCGTCTGGCGCAACTGCTCGACCAGCTCGCGGCTGGGCGCGACGGGCTCCAGGTCCGGCTCGGGGAAATAGCGATAGTCTTCCGCTGTTTCTTTGACGCGGCCCGGGCTTGTGTATCCCGCCTCGTGAAAGTGCCTGGTCTCCTGCGTAATTCGGCCGCCGGACAGCAGGATGGCGGCCTGGCGCTGCATTTCGTAACGCACCGCGACCTCGACGCTTTTCAGCGAGTTGACGTTCTTGGTCTCGGTCCGGGTGCCGAACTCAGTGGCACCGGTCGGCTTCAGCGACACATTGGAATCACATCGCATCGAGCCCTGGTCCATCCGGACGTCGGATACCTCCAACACGCGCAACAAGTCTCGCAACGCCGTCACGTAAGCCCGGGCGATCTGCGGCGCCCGCGCTCCGGCTCCCTCGATGGGCTTGGTGACGATTTCGATCAAGGGCACGCCCGCGCGGTTGTAGTCGATAAGTGAACCGGTGGCACCTTCGATGCGGCCGGTCTCGCTGCCCAGGTGAGTGAGCTTGCCGGTGTCCTCTTCCATGTGGGCGCGTTCGATCTCGACCCGCCAGGTGGTGCCGTCTTCCAGCGGCGCGTCCAGGTAACCGTTGATGGCGATCGGCTCGTCGTACTGCGAAATCTGGTAGTTCTTCGGCTGGTCCGGGTAGAAGTAGTTCTTCCGGGCAAAGCGGCACCACGGCACGATCTCGCAATTCAGCGCCAACCCGATGCGGATTGCCGACTCGACCGCGGCCCGGTTGAGCACTGGCAGTGAACCGGGCAACCCCAGGCATATCGGGCACACCTGGGTGTTGGGTTCGGCACCGAATGCGGTGACGCAGCCGCAGAACATCTTGGTCACGGTGGACAGCTCCACGTGGACTTCCAGGCCGAGCACCGGATCAAAACGCGCGATGACCTCGTCGTAATCCAGCAGCTCAGCCGCCCCAGCCTTCGCCGCCCCGGAAGTAACAGTCATGGAAAAGATCCTAATGGCGACCGCGTGGACCGCAGGGCCGGGCACAATCGGCCGGCGATCAGGACGAGCGGGGCTTCCGCCACGACCGCAGCGGGCTGTCCTGTCCCACGGGCCTGCCGGCGGCCATGTCACCCAGCATGGCCGCCATCTGCAGGTAGCTGCGCCGGCTTTCCTTACTCAACCGGTCCAGCCCCAGCTCTGTGCCCTCACGCACATGCCGATCGAATGGCAGTACCACGGTGGCGGCGACGCGAGCAGACAGTGACTGGAACTCTTTGGTGACCACGCCGTCCAGCTTGGCCGGCTCGGTGTAGTTCATGGCAAGTACGGTCGACTTCATCAGTCGCTGATATCCGTTGTTGGACAACCACTCCAGCGTTGTCCTGGTCTTTCGTACCGAGTCGATGGAGGTGCCGCTGACCACCACGAGGGCTCGAGCCTCGGGCAGAACAGCGTCCATCACGCTGGAGTTGATTGCCTTGACACAATCCACCAGCACCACCGAATAGTGTTTCCGCAGAATCGAAAATGCCTTGGCGATGTCCTGGCGCTCGAGCCGCCAGTGGGTGCGGCCATAGTCCGGCACCCCGAGCACCTCCAGGCCGAAGCTGTTCAGGTAGGTATGCGCGCGCACCTCCGCGTACTGGGTCACCGAATCGCGTGCGAGGAGGTCCGCCAGGTTCAGCGGGTTCCGGCGACCGTGGCGCTCCGCCAGATCGCCAGAGTCGATATCGACGGCGATGACTCGGTCGTCGCGCGCTTCGGCGAAGGTCGAGCCGAGCGCCTCGACCACCGCGGTCTTGCCGACACCACCTTTGAAGTTGAGCACGGCGATCGGAAATGCGCCGCCGATGACGGTACCGATGCGCTGTCGCAACGCCTGTTCGTGTGCGGCGTCTTTGCCCGGACCAAGATCGATTCCGGTCACCCGGCGGATCACCTCTCGCCAGCTGGACCTGGTCGACGCCGCGGTGGCCCGGTAGTCCAGGCCGTCGAGTGCGGTCCCGCCCGGCGTGAGATCACGGCTAAACGCGGGCCGCCGACGTCTTGGCTCGGGCGGGCGGTAGCGCGGCACCGTCGCCGCCGTCGGGTCGGCGTCCGCGCGCCAACTCGGCACCGAGAGCGCGGGCTCGGCCTCGCCCGCCGGATACGCCGGCGTAGCAGACAATGCATTGACTCCGCGAACCCCCTCGCGGTTGCTCATACCCGCTGGGGTAGCCATTCCGACCCGGCCGTTAAACCGGATAAATGCGCCCATCGAGGGGAGCTGGCCGATCGGGTGGCAAATTCAGCTGGTTTTCAGGGCCACGCCACCGGTTGTTTGCCCACCGCGCTTCTGACCGCGGCCGCTCTAACCGAAGAAGGCGGCGCCCTCGTCGTAGCGGTCGTCGGGCACCAGCTTGAGGTGTCGCGTCGCGTCGGCCAGGGACACCCGGCCGATGTCCTGCCCGCGCAGCGACACCATCTGGCCGTATTGACCGGCGTGTGCGGCGTCTGCGGCGTTGACCCCGAACCGGGTGGCCAGCACTCGGTCGTAGGCCGTCGGCGTACCGCCCCGCTGGACGTGGCCCAGCACGGTCACGCGAACTTCCTTGTTGATCCGCTTCTCCACCGCGATACCCAACTGCTGGGCCACGCCGGTGAAGCGTTCGTGGCCGAACTCGTCAATCCCGCCTTCACGCAAGGGGATCGAGCCGGGGATCGGCTTGGCTCCCTCGGCTACCACGCAGATGAAGTGCGAGTCCCCGCGCTGGAAGCGGCGTTTGACGAGCCGGCACACGTCCTCGATATCGAAGGGCTGCTCGGGGATCAGCGTCATGTGTGCACCGGAAGCCAGCCCGGCGTTGAGCGCGATCCAGCCGGCATGGCGGCCCATCACCTCCACCAGCATCACCCGTTGGTGGGATTCGGCGGTGCTGTGCAACCGGTCGATGGCGTCGGTCGCCACGGTCAGCGCGGTGTCATGACCGAAAGTCACGTCGGTGCAGTCGATGTCGTTATCGATCGTCTTGGGCACGCCCACCACCGGAACGTTCTCCTCCGACAGCCAGTTCGCGGCCGTCAGCGTGCCTTCACCACCGATCGGGATGAGCACATCGATGCCGTTGTCGTCCAGGGTCTGCTTGATCTGGTCCAGCCCGGCCCGTAACTTGTCGGGGTGCACGCGGGCCGTGCCTAGCACCGTTCCGCCCTTGACCAGCAGCCGGTCGTTGCGATCGTCGTTCTGCAGCTGTATGCGCCGGTTCTCCAGCAACCCGCGCCACCCGTCCTCGAAGCCGACCACCGACGAGCCGTACCGAGCGTCGCAGGTGCGCACCACTGCCCGGATGACGGCGTTGAGTCCCGGACAGTCGCCGCCCCCGGTGAGAATTCCGATCCGCATCCCTTTATCTTGCCCGTGCCGGCCGCCGCCGGGGCAAATTGGGGCCGCTAAACGGTCGGCGCCGCCGGCAGCGGTCCGCGCGCGGCCTCGTAGGCGGCACCCACCCGATAAAGACGGTCGTCGGCCAGCGCGGGCGCCATGATCTGCAACCCCACCGGCAGCTGGTCATCGGGTGACAGCCCCGACGGCACCGACATTCCACAATGGCCGGCCAGGTTCAGCGGCAGCGTGCACAAGTCGAACAGGTACATGGCCAGCGGGTCGTCGACCTTTTCGCCGAGGCCGAACGCCGTGGTGGGGGTCGCCGGCGAGACCAGGACGTCGACGGAGCGGTAGGCCTCGTCGAGATCGCGGGCGATCAGGGTGCGCACTTTCTGCGCCTGGTTGTAATAGGCGTCGTAGTAGCCCGCCGAGAGCGCGTAGGTGCCAATCATGATGCGGCGCTTGACCTCTGGCCCGAATCCCGCGGCCCGCGTCAGGGCCATCACTTCCTCGGCGCTGTGGCTGCCGTCGTCACCGATCCGCAGCCCGAATCGCATCGCATCGAAGCGCGCCAGGTTGCTCGACACCTCCGACGGCAGGATCAAGTAGTACGCCGCCAGCGCGTAATCGAAGTGCGGGCAATCGACTTCGCTCACCTCGGCGCCCAGCGCGGTCAGCTGCTTGACCGCGGCCTCGAACGAGGCCAGCACTCCCGGCTGGTAGCCCTCGCCGCGCAGTTGCCGGACCACGCCGACCCGCACGCCGCTCAGATCGCCTTGCGCGCCGGACCTGGCCGCGCCGACCACGTCGGGTACCGCCGCCTCGATGGAGGTGGAGTCGAACGCGTCGTGCCCGGCGATCACCTGGTGCAGCAGCGCGGTGTCCAGCACGGTGCGCGCGCACGGACCGCCCTGATCCAGCGACGACGCGCAAGCCACCAGCCCGTAGCGGGACACCGTGCCGTAGGTGGGCTTCACACCGACCGTCGCGGTCAGCGCGGCCGGCTGACGGATGGAGCCGCCGGTGTCGGTTCCGATGGCCAGGGGCGCCTGGAAGGCGGCCAGTGCCGCCGCGCTGCCACCGCCGGAGCCGCCGGGCACCCGCTCGAGGTCCCACGGGTTACGGGTGGGGCCGTAGGCCGAATTCTCGGTCGAGGAGCCCATCGCGAACTCGTCCATGTTGGTCTTGCCCAGGATCGGGATGCCGGCGGCACGCAGCCGCGCGGTGACGGTGGCGTCGTACGGCGGACGCCAGCCCTCGAGGATCTTGGATCCGCAGGTGGTGGGCATGTCGACGGTCGTGAACACGTCTTTGAGCGCCAGCGGAACGCCGGCCAGAGCCGAGGGCAGCGGCTCCCCGGCCGCCACCACCGCGTCGACGGCGGCCGCCGCCGCCAGCGCCTCGTCGGCCGCGACGTGCAAAAAGGCGCCGTAGCGGTCGTCGGTCGCCGCGATCTGATCCAGGCACGCCTGGGTGATCTCGACCGACGACAGCTCCTTGGCGGCGACCTTGGCGGCCAGCGTCGCAGCGTCGGATCGGATGATCTCGTTCACTCGCTGTCTCCCAGGATCTGCGGGACGGCGAAGCGGCCGTCCACAGCCTCGGGGGCCGCGGCCAGCGCCTGCTGTTGGGTCAGCGACGGCCTCGTTTCGTCGGGGCGGGTGACGTTGACGTCCTTGAGCGGGTTGTCGGTCGCTTCGACGCCGGTGACATCGACCGCCTGGATCTGGCTGACGTGGGTCAGGATGGCGTCGAGTTGGCCGGCGAAGCTGTCCAACTCGGTATCGGTCAACGCCAACCGGGCCAGCTTGGCCAGGTGCGCTACCTCGTCGCGGGAGATCTGGGACACGAGCGAAAAGCCTAACCGGGCTCCGGTCGCGAACGTGCAGCCGGCCGCACGCTCGCCGGCCACCGTGAAGCTGGTTTCACCCTCGTCGGCGACCCCGCGCTGCGGAAATGCCGTCCGCCCGGCACTGTGCAAAAGTGGGCGCGTGCCGTCGTATCTGTTGCGCATCGAGCTCGTCGACCGGCCCGGAAGCCTGGGCGCGCTGGCAGTCGCGCTCGGTTCGGTGGGTGCCGACATCCTGTCGCTCGACGTGGTGGAGCGCAGCGCGGGTTATGCGACCGATGACCTGGTCATCGAACTGCCCGCGGGGGCGATGCCCGACACGCTGATCACCGCGGCCGAGTCGCTGAACGGCGTGCGGGTGGACAGCGTCCGCCCACACACCGGCCTGCTGGACGCCCACCGCGAACTGGAACTTCTCGACCACATCGCCGCGGCGGCCCGCGACAAGGCGTCGCGGCTGCAGGTTCTGGCCGACGAGGCGCCCCGGGTGCTGCGGGTGAGCTGGTGCACCGTGTTGCACGGCGCCGACGGGGAGCTGCAACGGCTGGCCGCCAGCGCGGGTGCGCCGGAAACTCGCGCGGTGTCGGCCCCGTGGCTGCCGCTCGAGGAGGCCGCGACGCTGGACGGTACCGCCGAGTGGGTGCCGCAGGCCTGGCGCGATATGGACATCACGATGGTCGCCGCGCCGTTAGGCGATCCGCACACGGCGGTGGTGCTGGGCCGTCCGGGTCCCGAATTCCGGCCTTCGGAGGTGGCCCGCCTCGGTTACCTGGCCGGGATCGTGGCCACGATGCTGCGCTGAGCCCCGGGATCAGTGCGGCTGCGACTTCGACCCGGCCATCACCGCGTCGTCGTCATCCCACAGCAGCAGTTGACGCACCGCCGGACGCGGGCCGTAGGGCCGAAGCATCGTGCTGGCCGGACGCGGACGCACCAGTTGGGGCCACCAGAACCAGCGCCCGAGAAGCCTTGCGATAGACGGCGTCATGAACGAGCGCACGATCAGCGTGTCGAACAACAAGCCAAGCCCGATCGTCGTCCCGATCTGACCGAGAACCAGAAAACCGCTGAAAACAAACGCACACATCGTGACGGCGAAAACAATGCCGGCCGAGGTGACCACCGAGCCGGAGCCGGCCATCGCCCGGATGATGCCGGTATTCAGGCCGGCATGGATTTCTTCCTTGAATCGGGAGATCAACAGCAGGTTGTAGTCGGAGCCGACCGCCAGCAGCAGGATCACGGCCAGTGCGAGCACGACCCAGTACAACTCAATGCCGAACATGTACTGCCACACCAGAACTGACAGCCCGAAGGAGGCGCCCAGCGAGACGGCCACCGTGCCCACGATGACAAGCGCGGCGATCAGGCTGCGCGTGATGATCATCATGATCAGCAAGATGAGGCTCAGTGCGGCGAATGCCACGATCAACAGGTCGTACTTGGCGCCGTCTTGGATGTCCTTGTACGTCGCGGCGGTCCCGCCGAGATAGATCCCCGCGGCCGCCATCGGCGTGCCCTTCAAGGCCTCGTGCGCGGCCTTCGCAATCGGATCTATGTGCGAAATGCCCTGGGTCGTAGCGGGATCGCCCTCATGGGTGACGATCATGCGAACGGCTTTGCCGTCGGGCGAGAGGAACAGTTTCAGCCCGCGCTTGAAGTCTGGGTTGTCGAAAACCTCGGGCGGCAGATAGAAAGTGTCGTCGTTCTTGGCCGCGTCGAAGGCCCGGCCCAGCGCCGTAGCGTTGTCGATCGCGGCAGCGGTCTGCGCGTAGATGCCGGAGAGCGTGGCGTAGTTCGCCAGGGTCAGATCGCGATTGGTCTGCTGACTGTCGATCTGCGGCGGGATCAGCGCCACCAGTTTCGGCTGCAGCGCGTCGAGCTTGTCGAGGGAAGCCGTGAGGTTTTCGAACTTCTCGGTGAGCTGGTCAATGCCGTCGAGCGCGTCGAAGAGGGACCTGAAGGCGGCGCAGGCAGGAATATCGAAACAATGCTTCTCCCAATAGAAATAGCTGCGAATCGGCCGGAAGAAGTCGTCGAAATTCGCGATCTTGTCGCGCAGATCCTGGATCGTGGCGAGCGTGTCGTGAAAGCTTTCAGTCTCGTCGTGGGTGGTGCCAGCCAGCTGTTGCTGCAGGACGTACTGCTGCTTCAGAATGTTGATCGTCTTCGACAATTCGTTGGCTTGCTTGAGGGCGTCGTCGGCCCGATCCCGTTGGTAGGGCAGGTTTTGCTGCTGGGCAGCGCTCTGATTGCTGAGCACAAAGGCGAGCGAGCTGTGCACGAGCGGGGTTCCCAAGGGCCGGGTGATGGTCTGTACCTGCGCGACCCCGGGCACGTGGAACACCGCCTTGGCCACCCTGTCCAGGATGAGCATGTCGGCCGGGTTGCGCATGTCGTGATCGGTTTCGACCATCAGCAATTCGGGCTCCAGCCGGGCCCGCGAGAAATGTTTCTCGGCGGCCGTGTAGCCGACGTTGGCCGGCGCGCTGGCCGGCATGTAGGGACGAGTGTCGTAACTGGTCTTGTATCCGGGCAAGGCGATCAGGCCGACCAGGGCCAGCGCGGACGCGGCCGCGAGAACGGCTCCGGGCCAACGGACGATGGCGGTGCCGATCCGCCGCCAGCCGCGGGTTCTCATCGTCCGTTTGGGGTCGAAGACGCCCACCCTGGCGCCCAGCGTGAGGATCGCGGGCCCCAGGGTCAGCGCGGCAAACAGCGCGACGAGGACGCCCAATGCGGCTGGAATGCCAAGGCTTTGGAAGTACGGCAGCCGGGTGAAGCTCAGACATGCCACCGCACCGGCGACGGTGAGCCCAGAGCCTAATATGACGTGGGTGGTGCCGTGATACATGGTGTAGAAGGCGTTTTCGCGGTCCTCACCGGCCCCGCGCGCTTCTTGGTAGCGGCCCGCGAAGAATATCGCGTAGTCGGTTCCGGCGGCGATCACCAGCAGCGTCAGGATATTCGTCGCGTAGGTCGACAGCCCAATGATTCCGGCGTTTCCGAGAAAGGCGACAAGACCTCGGGCGGCCGACATTTCGATCAGAACCGTGGCCAGCACCAGCAGCGTGGTGAGCACCGAGCGATAGACGAAAAACAACATCAAGGCGATCATCCCGATGGTGATCGCGGTGACCTTGGCGGTCCCCTTGCTGCCGACGTCGAACTGATCGGAGATCAGCGGCGCAGCGCCGGTCACATAGACCTTGACACCCGGCGGTGGTTGCATGTGCTCGATGACGTCGCGGACGGCGCCGACGCCCTCGTTGGCCAGCGCCGAGCCTTGATTGCCGGCGAGATTCAGCTGGACATAGGCGGCCTTGCCGTCGCTGCTTTGGGATCCCGCGGCGGTCAGGGTGTCGCCCCAGTAGTCCTGCACGTGCTGGACGTGTTTGCGGTCCTGCTCGAGCTTGCGGATCATCGCGTCGTAAAAGCGGTGCGCGTCCGCGCCGAGCGGCTGGTCGCCTTCCAGCACGATCATTGCCGAGCTGTCGGTGTCGAACTCATGAAACGCTTGACCGATCCGCTTGATCGCCTTGAGCGACGGGGCATCGGGCGAGTTCAACGCCACATTGTGGGTTTTCCCCACCTCTTCGAGCTGCGGCACCGCGATGTTCGTGATGGCGGCCAGCGCCACCCAGAACAGCAGAATCGGCACGGCAAGCCGGCGGATGGTGTGCGGCACGAAGGGCCGTTTGGGTTCGTCTTGGCTCAATGGGGGGTTCATCCAGATTTATCCAGACAGAAGGTGTAGGCGTCGACTTTGTTGACAGTGCGTTCGTCTTTGACCACGCCGTTGACGATGATGCGGCAGCCGAGGGTGTTCCCGTTGCCCTGCGCCACGACGTTGGCGACGACCGCGGGCTCTGTCGTGGTGATGGTGAACGACCAGGGCAACGGGGCGTCTTTGGCTTGCTGCGGCTGGGCGTTGACATCCAGGTAGTTGATGGTTGCCATCGCGCCGGGTGCGCCAAAGACCTCGAGCACTACCTGCTTGGGATTGAACGGGACGATTTCGTTGGCCAGGCCGCTGTTGGCCGAGGTGTTGTTGTGCGAGCCGAAGATTCCGTGCAGGCGATAGATGCCGAATCCCGTGATCGCGACGACGAGCACCGCGACCAACACGATCCACCCCTGCTTGAGGAGGTTCGACATTGAAATCGCCTTCACCCGTCGGCCTTTCGATGGTCGGGCATTCTCGATCACTCTATGACTACGACGGTTGTCTCGCGCGAGCACGATCAACGGATCTCACAGTACGGTACTGGACCGTACTGGACAAGAGACGCGCCCGTACACATTGAACGACGCGCGGCACCTACTCGCTAGAGCGCGTCAGGCCCGGGATCAGGAACCCGTCGACGAGAGCTCGCACCGTGTCACGAGTGGGCGGCCGGCCGGGGATGATGGACCGGAAGATGAGATAGCCGGGCAACAGATCCCAGAGCTCATCGGTGACGGCGTCTTGGGTGATCTCGCCACGGTCGACGGCCTGTTGCAGCACATGCTGAATCATGGCCTTGCGTTGCTTGAGGAATTGCTCCTGCAGGGCGTCGTTGAGCGCGGCATGGCGCGACACCTCCACCATCACCGCGCGGATAGTGCTGGCGTGCTCGAGGCCATGCTGACCGCACGTCTCCCCCAGCTGTAGCAGATCCCCCCGCAAAGTGCCGGTATTGGGCGCGACCGCCACCTGGCGAACGCCCTCGATGAAGGCCGCCAACACCAATTCGGCTTTCGAGGCCCAACGCCGGTACACGGTGGCCTTACTGGCGCGCGCGGCGCTGGCCACCGCGTCGATCGTCAACTGGTCATAGCCGTGCTCTTGCAGTAACCGCAGGGTGACGGCCAGTAGTTCGGCCTCGCGCGGCGACCACGGTGAGGCGTCCGCGCACTGGTCGGCCGTTTGGGTCATAGGGCCCACGATAGATCCGCTAGGGCAGTACGGACCAGTACTTCCCTGTTAATCGGCTGTGTTGTCGGCGGCAGGGCCCTCCTCGAGCAGCCGGCGAAAGCCGTCCTCGTCGAGGATCGGCACCCCGAGTTCCACCGCTTTGTCGTGCTTGGACCCCGGTGAGTCACCGGCGACGACGTACGCGGTGTTTTTCGACACCGAACCGGCGGCCTTGCCGCCACGCGACACGATTGCCTCCTTGGCATCGTCCCGGGAAAACCCGGTCAGCGAACCCGTGACCACGATGCTCAGCCCGGACAGGGTGCGCGGCACGCTGGCGTCGCGCTCGTCGGCCATCCGCACGCCGGCCGCTTGCCACTTGTCGACGATCGCGCGATGCCAGTCGACGGTGAACCACTCGGTGACCGCGGCGGCGATGGTCGGCCCGACGCCCTCGACCGCGGCCAGCTGTTCGGTCGAGGCCGATGTGATCGCGTCGAGGCTGCCGAACTCGGCCGCCAGGGCGCGGGCGGCCGTCGGTCCGACATGCCGGATCGACAGCGCCACCAGGACCCGCCACAGTGGCTGGGCCTTGGCCTTGTCGAGGTTGGCCAGCAGCCGCTTGCCGTTGGCCGACAGCGTGCCGGCCTTGGTGGTGAACAGTTCGGTGCGCAGCAGGTCGTCCTCGGTGAGGGTGAACAGGTCTCCCTCGTCGGTGATCACCGCGGCCGCCAGCAGAGCGGTGGCGGCCTCGTAGCCCAGGCCTTCGATGTCGAAGGCGCCGCGACCGGCGACGTGAAATACCCTCTCCCGCAACTGCGCCGGGCAGGATCGGGAGTTGGGGCAGCGGATGTCGGCGTCGCCCTCCTTGGCCGGAGCCAGTAGGGTGGCGCACTCGGGACAGTGTGTGGGCATGACGAATTCGCGTTCGGTGTCGTCCCGCAGATCGGCGATCGGACCGAGCACCTCGGGAATCACGTCGCCCGCCTTGCGGATCACCACGGTGTCGCCGATCAGGACGCCCTTGCGCTTGACCTCGGCGGCGTTGTGCAGGGTGGCCATCCCGACCGTCGAGCCGGCGACCTTGACCGGAGTCAAGACCGCGTACGGCGTCACGCGTCCGGTCCGGCCGACGTTGACCCGGATGTCGAGGAGTTTGGTCTGCACTTCTTGGGGCGGGTACTTGTACGCGATCGCCCAGCGCGGTGCTCGCGAGGTTGACCCCAGCCGGCGCTGCAGTGTCACGTCGTCGATTTTGACGACGACACCGTCGATTTCGTGATCGACGTCGTGGCGGTGCTCACCCCAGTAGGCGATCCGCTCCAGCGCACCGGGGGCGCTGTCCACCCGGGTGGTGTGGGTGGAGACGGGCAGACCCCAGGCGCCCAGCGCGAGGTAGGCGTCGTGCAGGCTGGCCGGCCGAAATCCTTCGGTGTGTCCCACCCCGTGGCAGATCATCCGGAGCTTGCGGCGAGCGGTCACCGCCGGATCCTTCTGCCGAAGTGACCCGGCAGCGCTGTTGCGCGGGTTGGCGAACGGTGTCTTGCCGTCTTCGACCAGCGCGGCGTTGAGCGCTTCGAAGTCGGCGAGCCGGAAGAACACCTCACCGCGCACCTCGAGGACATCGGGTATCGGATAGCTGTCGCTGGCCGTCAGCCTTTCCGGGACATCGTCGATGGTGCGCGCGTTCAGCGTGACGTCCTCGCCGGTGCGCCCGTCGCCGCGGGTGGCCGCCCGGACCAGCCGACCCTTGCGGTACACCAAGGCCAGCGCGACGCCGTCGATTTTGAGCTCACACAGATAGGGCACGTCGGTGCCCACCTCGGCGTGGATGCGTGCGGCCCACATGTCGAATTCTTCGGTGCTGAACACGTTGTCCAGGGACAGCATCCGTTCCAGGTGCTCGGCCGAGGTGAAGTCCGTGGCGAAGCCCGCACCCCCGACCAGCTGAGTCGGCGAATCCGGTGTGCGCAGCTCGGGATGCTGCTCCTCAAGCGCGGCAAGGCGGCGCAGCAGCTCGTCGAAATCCGCGTCGGAGATGGTCGGCGCGTCGCGCACGTAGTAGCGGAATTGGTGTTCGCGCACCTCGTCGGCCAATTCGCGCCATTGCCGCCGATCCTCGGGCCCCAAGGAATCGGGCAGCGTGGGGTCAGCTTCTGGCGAACTCACCTTGGCAGGCTATCGAAGAGCGCTGACACCGATCGCGAGGCGCTCAGTCCCCTCGTTCCACGAAAGCCCGCAACCGGTCCGCCGCCGCGTCCCACCGGCGAGACAGCTGGGTCAGGTAGTCGCTGGCCCGCGCCAGCGGTTCGGTCTGCACCCTCCACACGCGTTCGCGACCGCGACGGTTGCTCGTGACCAGCCCGGCCGACTCCAGCAGCTGCAGGTGTTTGGTGGCCGCCTGCCGGGTGACCGGAATGACGCTGGTGACTTGCGATGTCGAGCTCGGACCCAGATCGCAGAGCCGGACGATGATGCGTAGCCGGTTGGGATCCCCGAGCGCATCGAAAAGCGGTGCGGCTACTGCGGTTTGGGCACTCATACCGGCGCGTCCGCCAAGTACCTGCGCACCATGTCGGTCTGGATGGCCCAGCCTTCGGAGTTGGCCTCGAAGGAGGCCGAGCGACGCGACGCCGGGATGGAGTCGAACCCGGATTCGACGATCGTGAGCAGCACGCCGTCGGGAGCTTCGGTCAGGGTGAACTCGACGAGTGTGGTCGGCTCGGATTCGTAGTCGATGTCGGGATCGATCGCGAATGGATGCCAGCGGTAGGCAAATCGCCGCTTGGGTTCGATCGCGACGATCTGCCAGGTGCTCTTCGCCCCTGCGTGCGCCTCCTGGCGCTTGGCGACCTCCGCGTCGACGGTGGTTGGGACGATCGCCGCACCGACCGCGGCGCCCGCCACGAAGGGGCCGTCGAATCGGACGCCGAACCAGCGCCCGAACTCCTCGGCATCACTGATGGCCCGCCAGACCCGGTCCAGTGGGGCACGCAAAACCACGCGTTTCTCGATCCGATCCGTGTTCATATGCAACCTCCTGGTTGCCTTTCAGCTCATCACACGACGAAGCAAAAAGCAACCAATTGGTTGCCTATCAGATGGAGTCGGGGTCCTGGGCGAATGCGTCGGCGGCCTTGCGAGCCAGTTCGATCGCGGTGCGGGCCCACTGCGGCGTCGCCGCGGCCAGGCCACACGCCGGGGTGACACCGATGCGCTCGCGCAGCCCCAAGCGGCCGAATCCGAGTCGATCGGTCACCGCGACAACCGCGGCGGCCACCTCTCGCACGGCGGGCGGGCGCTCCGGAGCGGTGGCGGCGACCACGCCCAGCATCACGGCGCGACCCGATTCGACGAACCCCGCGATCCCGTCCAAGTCCGCCGCCTTGAGAGTTCCGACATCAACCGATACCGCGCTAATAGCGCTGCGCTGCAACAAGTTCCACGGCAATTCCGCTGCGCAACTGTGCAGCAGCACTTCGGCGCCCACCGTGTCGACGCAGGTGTCGAGCAGCGCGGCGGCCACCGACTCCTCAAGCGCCGCGACCGGACTCAGCGCGGTGACCCCGCTCAGCCGACCACTCAATGCCGCCGGCAAGGACGGCTCGTCGAACTGCACCACCACCGGTGTGTCCAGCCGGCGCGACAACGCCGCGCGGTGTACGGCAACGCCTTCGGCCAGTGAGGCCGTCAGGTCGCGCACCGCCCCGGGATCGCTGATCGCCCGATGGCCGTTGGCCAGCTCGAGCCCGGCGGCCAGCGTGATCGGGCCGGGAGCCTGGACCTTGACCACCCGGCCGTTGCCGCGCAGACCGGCGATCTCCCAAGCTTCCTCCAGGGCGTCCATGTCCTCGTCGAGGAGGCTGACCGCCCTGCGGGTCACCGCGCCGGGACGATCGACGATGCGGTAACCGCGGGGCACGGTGTCGATCGCCACGTCGATCAGTAGCGCGCCGGCCCGTCCCAGCATGTCGGCGCCCACTCCCCTGGCGGGCAGCTCGACGATATGGGCCAGCGCCGCAGCCAACTCACCGACGACAACCTCCGCCGACGGCCGCGCCGCGGTGCCGGGCCACGATCCCACGCCGCTGGCCTTCGGAATGACATCGGCGAAAACACTCACCGGCCAACCGTATTCGACGTCACATCGCGCCCCGACGGCCAGGGGTGTCTGCCGCTGGCCAACGCGGCTACTCTCGAGGGTTTAGAGGGGTGCAAAACGGTGTGGCGCAGGCCGAGATTCGCGTGGCCGCTGCTGATCTGCAGCGCGGTGGTGCTGACTGCGGCATGCACCCGTGTCGTAGGTGGTACGGCGATGCCGGGGTTTACCGGCGGCGCCAGGGGTGTCAACGGCGTCAACGTCGACACGATCCTGCTGGACCAGTCGCGGATGCAGGCGATTACCGGCGCTGGCGAGCACCTGACGATCATCCCCTCGATGGACGGCACCAATCCGGTCGACATCGACACTCTGGCCGACACCACACCGCGGGCGTGCCGCTTCCTCTTCGAGGAGACCGCGACGTTCGGGCCCGATATCGACGAGTTCCACAAGACCACGTTTCAGGACCCGCCCGACGGCGCGCTGATCTCTGAGGGCGCCGCGGCCTATCGCGATGTCGCCACCGCGCAGCACGCCTTCACCGCTCTGGTCTCGACCGTCACCGACTGCGCCGGCTCGGCCGGCCAACTGTTGGTCGGCGACTGGAAATCCGATACCAACTCGCTGCACCTGGGGCCGGGCGGCTGCGGCCGCGACTACCGGCTGCTGTCGGTGGCCTTGGTGGAAGTCACGTTCTGCGGCTTCCCGCAATCGGTGTCCGACATCGTGATGACGAATATCGCCGCCAACCTACCGCGCTAGCGCGGCGGCTCCGCGTTGGTGCGCAACAGCCGCCTGGCTCGTTTCGAGGGGCGCCAGGCGGCTGCGCGGCTTTCATGGAAGTGCTTCTGGGGCAACGGTAATCGTCGTCACCAGTGCGCCGTGGTCGTCAACTCGAAATTCGGGTGGCCACATTGGATCCACATCGTGACGTGCAGGGCGGTGACGGCGGCCGAGACCACCAGGGCGGTGATTGCCAGCCCGAAACCCTGCTGACCACGCTGTTTGACCTGCCAGATTCCGACGAGGGCGAGAATGCTGCTCAAGATCGGGCTGGCGTACATGCCCATGATGCTCAGTACGAAAGCCGCAATGGCCAGGCCGTTGGTAGGCACCGCCCGCGCTGTGACCTGGTTTTCGCTCATTGTCGCTCGTTCCTTCCCGCTCTGGGGCCACCTGGTGGCCGAGACATATATTCACCGACAGCCCTTGGAGAATTCTTGGAACGCGGCGACCGCCGCCGGGCGAGAAGGATCAGCGCGACGTACTGGCGATGGTCGCGCTGCCGAGCACCTCGTCGCCATCTGAATCTGGGCGGTACAGCACCACCGTCTGGCCGCATGCGACCCCGCGCAGCGGAGCGCGCAACCGCACGACAAGCTCGTCGCCGGTCAATTCGGCCACCGCACTCGCGGTTTCACCATGGGCCCGCACTTGTACCGCGCACTCGATTCGACCCTGGGGTGCGGTTCCCGCGGTGAAGACCGGATCGCGGCCCGTCAGCGCATGCACTTCGAGATCGGCGGCACCGCCCACGTGCACCGTCGCGGTGTCGGCATCGATGGCCGTCACGTAGCGCGGGCGACCGTCCGGTCCGGGACCGGCGATGCCCAAACCCTTGCGCTGACCGATCGTGAAACCGTGCACGCCGTCGTGGGTGGCCAGCACCGCGCCGTCCGCGTTGACCACGTTGCCCTGCCGAACGGCGATGCGCTCCCCGAGAAAAGCCTGGGTATCCCCCGACGGGATGAAGCAGATGTCATAGCTGTCGGGCTTGTCGGCGACCGCCAGGCCGCGACGAGCCGCCTCCGCACGGATCTGGGGCTTGGGAGTGTCGCCGACCGGAAATGCGGAGTGCCGCAGCTGCTCTGCGGTCAGCACGGCCAGCACGTAGGACTGATCCTTGTCCCGGTCGACGGCGCGGCGCAACCGCCCTTGGGACAGCCGCGCATAGTGTCCGGTGACCACCGTGTCGAAACCCAATGCCAGGGCGCGCGCGGACAGGGCGGCGAACTTGATGCGCTGATTGCAGCGCACGCACGGGTTGGGCGTCTCGCCGCGGGCGTAGGACGACACGAAATCGTCGATCACGTCTTCGGCGAACTTCTCCGCGAAATCCCAAACGTAGAACGGGATTCCGAGCACATCGGCGACTCGGCGCGCATCCGAGGCGTCTTCTTTCGAGCAACAGCCACGCGAGCCGGTGCGCAGCGTGCCGGGCGCAGATGACAGCGCCATGTGCACGCCGACCACGTCATGCCCGGCATCGACCATGCGAGCGGCGGCAACCGACGAATCGACGCCACCGCTCATTGCCGCAAGAACCTTCATCCGGATGCTCCCGCAGCGGCCAGGGCAGCTCGCCTGGCCCGGTCCACCGCACTGGGAAGCACCCGCAGCACCGCATCGACGTCGGAGTCAACGCTGGTGTGCCCCAACGACAGACGCAGCGACCCCCGAGCAGTGGCGGGATCGTCGCCCATCGCGATCAGCACGTGCGAGGCCTGCGGGACGCCGGCGGTGCAGGCCGATCCGGTAGAACACTCGATTCCGTTGGCATCCAATAGCATCAATAGGGAATCGCCTTCGCAACCGCGAAAAGTGAAGTGGGCGTTGCCCGGAAGCCGCGACTCGCGGGGCCCGTTGAAACGGACGTCGTCGATCCCGGCCAGCACGCCCTCGACCAGACGATCGCGCAACGCACGCAACCGTGCGCTGTTGGCCTCGAGGCCGTCCACCGCGAGCCGAACCGCACTCGCCATTCCGACCGCACCGGCGACATCCGGTGTGCCGGAACGGATGTCGCGTTCCTGACCACCGCCGTGCAACAGCGGCACACACGTCACGTCTCGGCGCAGCAGTAGGGCACCCACGGCGGGCGGACCGCCGAACTTGTGCGCCGCAACGCTCATCGCCGAGAGCCCGCTGGCGGTGAAGTCAACGGGCAGCTGCCCGACCGCCTGAACGGCATCGCTGTGCATCGGGACGCCGAACTCCGCGGCGACGGCCGCGAGTTCAGCGATCGGCATCACGGTGCCGACCTCGTTGTTGGCCCACATCACCGACACCAGCGCCACGTCGTCGTGGCTGCGCAGCGCATCCCGCAGTTCGGCCGCCGACACCGACCCGTCGGCGGCCGTGGGCAGCCAGGTCACCTGGGCACCTTCGTGCTCGACGAGCCAGTCCACCGAATCCAGCACCGCGTGGTGCTCTACCGCACTGGTGATGATGCGGCGATGACTCGGATCGGCGTCGCGGCGGGCCCGGTAGATCCCCTTGACGGCCAGGTTGTCGCTCTCGGTGCCGCCCGCGGTGAAGATCACCTCCGAGGGGCGCGCGCCCAGCTTGTCGGCGATCAGCTCACGGGACTCCTCGAGGCGGCGCCGCGCCGTCCGGCCGCTGGTGTGCAGCGACGAGGCATTGCCGACGGTGCCGAGCACAGCCGTCATCGCCTCGATGGCGGCAGGGTGCATCGGGGTGGTGGCAGCGTGATCGAGGTAGACCATGACGCGCCCCAGGATACCGGGCCGGCCAGGACCCCTAGGCCACCAGCACGTGGCGTTGACCTGGGCGCTGCGCCACCCCTACGCCCACCGCCGACTGGCAGCGGCGGGCCAGCGCCCGCCGATCGGTGCCCGGCAGCTGCAGAGATTCCACATGAACGTGCGCCAGGGTGCGGCGCGCTGCCAGCAACCGGCACATCGCCCGCCACAAGGTGTCGTCACCGACGAAGGCCGGAGCGGTCGAGATGAGGCCGTCGACGTGGTGGTAGGTCAACCGGAGCGGCTGCACCGGGCGACCGGCATCGATCGCGGCCTGGAACAGCGCCGGATAGAACGAACCGCAGGCCACCCCGCACCACGTGGTGCCCTCGGGAAAGGCGACCACGGTCTGACCCGCGCGCAGCCGGTCTGCGACGGCATCCACCACCGCGGGCAGCCGCCGCAGACTGGCCCGCTCGATCGGGATGATGTTGAGCAGGCGCACCGAGAGGGTGCCGAACATGTCAGCGCGGGCCACGAACGACCCGGGCAGCACCGAACAGATGGCGAACACGTCCAACCAGGACATGTGCGGGCTGACCACCAGGAGCCCGGGCAGGTTCCGGATCGGAGCCCCCGAGACGCTGATCCGGACACTGAAGAAGCGCAGCACCATGCGGCAGTAGAACCGCCTCATCCGCATCTGGCCTGGCAGTGGTATGAGCGCCAGCGGTACCCCCGGCGCCAATAGCAGGGCCGCCAAGATGCGAAGCGTTACCCGCAGCACCAGCAGCCACCGCGGCGACGCGGGGCCGGCACCCACACAGCTGCTGTCGCACGTCGCGCGCGGCAGCCAAGCGTGATCGGTGGCGACCGCGGAAGCGGTCATCGCGGGCCGCCGGCCATTGCACCCGCCATCCCGCCGGCCATTGCACCCCCCATTTCGGAGGCCGCCGATACCGACCGCAGTCTTCGCAGATATCGGGTATCGGCCTGGCGTTTGTCCAGCAGAACGCAGAAGTCGCCCACACCGAAGTCCACGTCCAGGGCGGGCTCGCCGCAGGCTTTGGCGCCCAGCCGCAGGTAGCCGCGCATCAGTGCCGGAACCGCGGACCGCCGTGGCGGTGCAATCTCGTCGAGAGTCCGGCCGTCCACGACCACCGGCCGGTACGGGTACACCTGGTACTCCGGCGGCGCGGCATGACGGCTCAGGACGAAGTCGCGGACACCCCGAAGCTCGCTGCCCGGCGCCACGTCACCCGATTCGCTGCCGATCGGCACCGACACACATCCGGTCACGTAGTCGTAGCCATAGCGGTCCAGGTAGGCCAGGATCCCCGCCCACATCAACAGCACGACGCCACCGTTGCGGTGACCGTCGCGGACCACGGCGCGGCCCATCTCCACCAGCGACGGCCGCAGCGGATCGAGCGCGCGAAGGTCGAATTCCGTCGCGGTGTAGAGGCCCGCGGCAGCGATGGCACCCGTCGGCGCCAGCATCCGGTAACAGCCCACCAGCTCGCCGGTGTCGTCGTCGCGGACCAGCAAGTGGTCGCAGAACTCGTCGAAACGGTCGACGTCCCGGTCTCCCGCACCGATTGTCGGCAGCGCGAAGCCCGGTGTGCTGGTGAATACGTCGTACCGGAGCCGCTGTGCTGCCTCGACCAAGCTGGGATCGGTGGACAGCAACAGCGAATAGCGCGGCCCAGACAAGCTGGTCGCGGCTCCGTCCGGCTTGTCACTCGGTATCAGGACAGAAGCAATGCTCATGCCAACAACGTGGCGCAATCGAGGAGCGAATCGGCATCGAGGCTGTGACGTGTTGGTGCACGTGAGATGACAAATGTCGCGGAACCCCGCCCTTGCGGGCGCGGATGCGACTTGTGTCACAGGCCAGGCCGGCTCAGGCAGGCAGCGCTGGCGCGCGGCACCAAAGGCCGTCACGCAAAAAGCCCCCGACGCGACCTGCGCGCGGGGGCTTCTGCGTGACGCGAAGATCAGCCCTTGCGCGCCTTGATCGCGTCGGTCAGCTGAGGAGCAACCTTGAACAGGTCGCCCACCACGCCGTAGTCGGCGATCTCGAAAATGGGTGCCTCTTCGTCCTTGTTGACCGCGACGATGGTCTTCGAGGTCTGCATGCCCGCCCGGTGCTGGATCGCACCGGAGATGCCCAGCGCGATGTAGAGCTGGGGCGAGACCGTCTTGCCGGTCTGGCCGACCTGGAACTGGCCCGGGTAGTAGCCGGAATCGACGGCGGCACGCGACGCCCCGACGGCCGCGCCCAGCGAGTCCGCCAGCGCCTCGACCACGTTGAAGTTCTCCGCGCTGCCCACACCGCGGCCACCGGAGACCACAATGGTGGCCTCGGTCAGCTCCGGGCGATCACCGGCGACCGCGGGCTCACGGGAGGTGATTTTGGTGGCGTTCTCGGCGGGAGCCGGCACCTCGACGGTGACCTGCTCACCCGCGCCGGCGGACGGCTCCGCGTCGACTGCGCCCGCCCGCACCGTGATCACCGGGGTGTCGCCGTTGGCCTGCGCCTCGACGGTGAACGCGCCACCGAAGATGGAGTGGATGGCTTTGTTGCCCTCCTTGACGTCGACCACGTCGACCAGCAGACCGGAACCGAGCCGGGCCGCGAGCCGGCCGGCGATCTCTTTGCCGTCGGCATTGGCCGCCAGCAAAATCGCGGCCGGAGAGTTCGATTCGGCCAGCGCGGCCAGCACGTCGACGACCGGGGTGACCAGGTACTTGTCGACGTCGTCGGATTCGGCGACGTAGATCTTGGCGGCGCCGGCTTCCTTCAGTGCGTCGGCCAGCGGCGCGGCCGTGCCCGAGGCGCCGACGACGACGGCGGAGGGCTCGCCCAAAGCGCGTGCGGCGGTGATCAATTCGGCGGTGACCTTCTTCACCGCGCCTTCAGCGTGCTCGACGAGCACCAGTACTTCAGCCATGGGTTATATCGCTCTTCTCGTGTTTTGGGGACCGTTTGAGGTTGATGCGGTGTTAGACGATCTTCTGGCCGACCAGGTACTTGGCGATGTCGTTGCCGCCTTCGCCTTCGTCGGTGACCTTCTCACCCGCGGTCTTGGGCGGTTTCGGTGTCGACTCCAGCACGGTCGACCCGGCATTGGCCAGACCGACCTCCTCGCTCTCGACGCCGATTTCGGCCAGGGTCAACACCGTGACCTCTTTCTTCTTCGCGGCCATGATGCCCTTGAAGGACGGGAAGCGCGGCTCGTTGATCTTCTCGGTGACGCTCACCACCGCCGGCAGGGTTGCCTCCAGGGTGAACAGGCCGTCGTCGGTCTCCCGCTCGCCGGTGACCTTGTCGCCCTCGAGGGACAGCTTGCGCAGGTGGGTTAGCTGCGGCAGGCCCAGGTACTCGGCGATGATGGCCGGGACCGCACCGCCGGTGCCGTCGGTGGCCTCGTTACCGGCGATGACGAGCTCGGTGCCCTCGATGGTGCCCAGCGCACGCGCCAGCGCCCAGCCGGTCTGGACCACGTCCGAGCCGTGCAGGCCGTCGTCCTTGAGGTGGACGGCCTTGTCGGCGCCCATCGACAGCGCCTTGCGGATGGCCTCGGCAGCGCGTTCGGGGCCCGCGGTCAGCACGGTCACCGAGCCCTCTCCGCCTTCCCGCTCCCGGATTTGCAGGGCCTCTTCGACGGCGCGCTCGTTGATCTCGTCGAGCACCGCGTCGGCGGCCTCACGGTCCAGCGTGTAATCGCCGTCGGTCAGCTTGCGCTCCGACCAGGTGTCTGGGACCTGCTTGATCAGGACCACAATGTTCGTCATGAGTGTGGTTCGTCCTCCTTGAAGGAGTCTCGCAGCCTTCAACCACGAGACTTTCAGTACGCGTTTAGCAGCGCACGATTGTGTTACTACTCGGTAACTTTGTGCAGCCTGCCTTCACACCATAGCGGGTCGTACTGCACGTTCTTGCGGCCTGTCTCCCCCGCCGGCGGGGGGCTACCCGCTGGACGGTTCGCGAATCCGACACTTCGCGTTAGCCTCCCTATTCAATGAGCGCATTCGTCCCCGACGTTCCCCACGCCATCCCCGACGGCACTGCACCGGCGGTCTCGCCTGCTACCTCAGCGGTGTTGACGCTGACGGGCGAGCGCACCATCCCTGACCTGGACATCGAGAACTACTGGTTCCGCCGCCATCAAGTGGTGTACCGGCGACTGGCAACGCACTGTGTGGGCCGTGACGTGCTCGAGGCCGGATGTGGCGAAGGTTACGGTGCCGATTTGCTCGCGGACGCCGCCCGGCGGGTCGTCGCGGTGGATTACGACGAGGCGGCGGTGGCCCACGTGCGGAGCCGCTATCCCCGGGTAGAAGTCATGCAGGCCAACCTCGCCGAGCTGCCGCTTTCCGACGCGTCAATGGACGTCGTGGTGAATTTCCAGGTCATCGAACACCTGTGGGATCAGGCCCAATTCGTCACCGAGTGCGCCCGGGTGCTGCGTCCTTCGGGGTTGCTGATGATGTCGACGCCCAACCGCGTCACCTTCTCCCCGGGCCGTGACACCCCGATCAACCCGTTTCACACCAGGGAACTGAACGCCGGCGAGTTGACCGAACTGCTGGTCGACGCGGGTTTCTCCCAGGTGTCGGTCAGCGGCGTATTCCACGGCGCGCGTCTGCAAGAGATGGACGCCCGTCACGGCGGTTCGATCATCGACGCGCAGATCGCCCGAGCGGTCGCCGACGCGCCGTGGCCGCCCGAGCTGGCGGCCGATGTCGCCGCCGTCACCACCGACGACTTCGACCTGGTAACAGCGGGCGACCGGAACATCGATGACAGCCTGGATCTGATCGCGATCGCGGTGCGGCCGTGAGCACCTCCACAACCCCGGTACCCGGCATGTTCACGCTGGTGCTGCATACCCACCTGCCGTGGCTGGCCCACCATGGCCGCTGGCCGGTCGGCGAGGAATGGCTCTACCAATCCTGGGCGGCGGCCTATCTGCCGCTGATGCGGGTGCTGCGCACGCTGGCCGACGAGGATCGCCACCGCCTGATCACGCTCGGCATCACGCCGGTGGTCAATGCCCAGCTCGACGACCCGTACTGCCTCGACGGCATGCATCACTGGCTGGCCAACTGGCGACTGCGGGCGGCAGAGGCCGCCACCGTGCGGTCGATTCCCAAATCGAAGTCGGGCGGCTACCTATCCTGCACTCCAGAAGCCTTGCGGGAGTTCGGGATTCTTGAATGCGCGGAGGCGGACCGGGCGCTCGACGACTTCGCCACCCTGTGGCGGCACGGCGGCAGCCCGCTGCTGCGCAGCCTGATCGACGCCGGGACGGTGGAGTTGCTCGGCGGCCCGCTGGCCCACCCGTTCCAGCCGCTGATGGCGCCGCGGTTGCGCGAGTTCGCGCTGCGCGAAGGCCTGGCCGATGCGCAGTTGCGGCTGGCACATCGCCCCGCCGGCATCTGGGCGCCCGAATGCGCCTACGCCCCGGGCATGGAACAGGACTATGCCACCGCGGGGATCACCCACTTCATGGTCGACGGCCCGTCGCTGCACGGCGACACCGCGCTGGGCCGACCCGTCGGCGACAGCGACGTGGTGGCGTTCGGACGGGACTTGCAGGTCAGTTACCGGGTGTGGTCACCGAAATCCGGCTACCCCGGGCACGCCGCCTACCGTGACTTCCACACCTACGACCACCTGACCGGGCTCAAGCCGGCGCGGGTCACCGGCCGCAACGTGTCCTCGGAGGCCAAGGCGCCGTATGACCCCGAGCGCGCCGACCGCGCTGTCGACTCCCATGTCGCCGACTTCGTCGACGTGGTCCGCAACCGGCTGCACAGCGAGTCCGAGCGCATCGGACGCCCGGCGCACGTGGTTGCCGCCTTCGACACCGAGCTGTTCGGCCACTGGTGGTACGAGGGTCCGACCTGGCTGGCGCGGGTGCTGCGGGCGTTGCCCGCCGCCGGTGTGCGAGTAGGCACGCTCAGCGATGCGCTCGCCGGCGGATTCGTCGGCGAGTCGGTCGCGCTGCCGCCCAGCTCGTGGGGTTCGGGCAAGGACTGGCAGGTTTGGGCCGGCGACAAGGTGGCCGACCTGGTCCAGCTCAACAACGAAGTCGTCGACACCGCACTGAGCGCCGTCGACAAGGCGCTGTCGCTGGACGGGCCCATCCCCCGCGATCGCGTCGCCGACCAGATCCTGCGCGAGACCCTGCTCACCGTGTCCAGCGACTGGCCGTTCATGGTCAGCAAGGACTCGGCCGCCGACTACGCCCGCTACCGCGCTCACCTGCATGCGCACGCCGCTCGCGAGATCGCCGGGGCCTTGGCCTCGGGCCACCGCGACACCGCGCAGCGGCTGGCCGACGGGTGGAACCGCGCCGACGGTTTGTTCGGCGCCCTGGATGCCCGAAGGCTGCCCCGATGAAGATCCTGATGGTGTCGTGGGAATACCCGCCGGTCGTGATCGGCGGGCTCGGCCGCCACGTACATCACCTGTCGACCGCGCTGGCCGCCGCCGGCCATGACGTGGTCGTGCTGTCCCGGCGTCCGTCGGGCACCGATCCCAGCACGCATCCGTCGTCGGACGAGATCAGCGAGGGTGTGCGGGTGATCGCCGCCGCACAGGACCCGCACGAATTCGGCTTCGGCACAGACATGATGGCCTGGACTCTGGCTATGGGTCACGCGATGATCCGCGCCGGACTAGCCCTGAAGAAATACGGTACCGACCGGTCCTGGCGTCCCGATGTGGTGCACGCGCACGATTGGCTGGTCGCCCACCCCGCCATTGCACTCGCCCAATTCTATGATGTGCCAATGGTTTCCACGATTCACGCGACCGAGGCCGGCAGGCATTCCGGCTGGGTTTCCGGAGCGATCAGCCGCCAGGTGCACGCGGCCGAATCGTGGCTGGTGCGTGAATCCGATTCGCTGATCACATGTTCGGCGTCGATGAGTGACGAGATCACCGAGCTGTTCGGTCCCGGTCTGGCCGAAACCACGGTGATCCGCAACGGTATTGACGCGGCGCGCTGGCCGTTCGCGCCGCGGCGCCCACGCACCGGCCCGGCCGAACTGCTCTACGTCGGGCGCCTGGAGTACGAAAAGGGCGTGCACGACCTGATCGCCGCGCTGCCGCGGATCAGGCGCACCAACCCGGGTACCACGTTGACCATCGCCGGGGACGGAACCCAGCAGGACTGGCTCCTCGAGCAGGCTCGTAAACACCGGGTACTCAAGGCAACTCGTTTCGTCGGACACCTTCACCACGACGAACTGTTGGCGGCCCTGCACCGGGCCGACGCCGCGGTGTTCCCGAGCCGCTACGAGCCGTTCGGGCTCGTAGCGCTGGAGGCCGCCGCGGCCGGCGCTCCGCTGGTGACCTCCAACATCGGCGGCCTGGGCGAAGCGGTGATCAACGGGCAGACCGGGGTGTCGTGCCCGTCCCGCGACGTGGCGGGGCTGGCCGCGGCGGTGCGCACCGCGCTCGACGATCCGGACGCCGCCCAGCAACGCGCTAGCGCCGCCCGCGAACGGCTCACCTCAGATTTCGACTGGCAGACGGTGGCCGGCCAGACCGCGCAGGTGTATGTGGCGGCCAAGCGCGGCGAGCGTCAGCCGCTGCCCCGCCTGCCCAACATCGAGCACGCGCTGCCCGACCGTTAGGCCGCACGCATTATCCCGTAGGCCCGGCGCATGCCCGCGTTCTCATTGGGTAACCCTCGAACAATGGGTCTGGAGTATTCGAGCGTGGTCGACGCACCGCGCGACGACGTGTTCGCCTGGTACGCACGACCAGGTGCCTTCGAGCGGCTATCACCGCCGTGGGCGCCGATGCGGCTGGTGACCGAGGCCGGCTCTCTGAAGGACGGTCGAGCTGAACTCTCTCTACCGGGCGGCCTGCGCTGGGTGGCCGACCACCAGGCCGACTGCTACGACCCGCCCCGGCGCTTCGTCGACACCATCGGTAGTCACGGACTGGCCTCGCTGCCGGCCCGCATCGCCGTTCGGTGGCGACACATCCACGAATTCGAGGACCTCGGCGACAACCGCACCCGGGTGATCGACCGCGTCGAGACACCGGTGCCCGGTGCCGCGCTTCGTCCGATGTTCATCTACCGGCACCGCCAGCTGGCCGACGACTTGGCCGCCCACCGGCTGGCCGCCGAGCGGGGTGTGGCCCCGTCAACCGTCGCTCTCACCGGGTCGTCGGGACTCGTCGGCTCGGCGGTGTCCGCGTTTTTGCGTACCGGCAGCCATCGCGTGATCCACCTGGTTCGCGGCACCGCCCACGGTAGTGACGAACGCCAATGGAATCCTGAGGACCCCGACCCGGATCTGTTGGCCGGGGTCGACGCGGTTATTCATCTGGCCGGCGCTTCGATTGCCGGCCGATTCACCGACAGACATCGGAAGGCAGTGCACGACAGTCGGATTGGTCCGACCCGCCGACTGGCCGAACTACTGGCCCGCACAGCGACTCGCCCGTCGGTCCTGGTGTCGGCGTCGGCGATCGGCTATTACGGATACGACCGCGGCGACGAGGCGCTCACCGAGGCAAGTGAGCGCGGCGACGGGTTTCTGGCTGACGTCGTCGAAGACTGGGAGAACGCGACCGCGCCGGCGACGCAGGCCGGGGTGCGAGTGGTGCGGGTGCGCACCGGCATCGTGCAGTCCCCCCGCGGCGGCACGCTGAAGCTGATGCGTCCGCTGTTCAGCGCCGGGTTAGGCGGCCGGCTCGGCGACGGCCGACAGTGGTTGTCCTGGATAGGGATTGACGATCTGGTCGACGTGTATCACCGGGCGCTTTGGGACGCCGCCCTGTCCGGTCCGGTGAATGCTGTTGCCCCGCAACCGGTCCGTAACACCGAATACACCCGCACCCTGGCCCACGTGCTGCGGCGGCCCGCGGTGTTGCCCGTTCCGTCACTGGGTCCCCGGCTATTGCTCGGCGCGCAGGGCGCCCGCGAATTGGCCTTCGCCAGCCAACGTGTCATTGCCCAGCAGCTCAGCCAGGCCGGGCACCGCTTTCGCCAACCCGACCTGGACGGGGCCTTGCGTCACCTGCTCGGGCGCCAGCGATAACGGCACACGCTGTCAGGATCTGCCTTCCCGGCTGCGCTGGTAGGCACGGGCACGCAGATCGGCGAGCCAACCCGGGTACAACGTCACCCCGGGCGCGGTGTTGATGACCGGATCGAACGGAACGTCTGCCTGCCCTGCATCGATGACAGTGGCCACGCGCAATCGAGCCAAAGGTGTGAAATCGGCGCCACCACGCGCTTGGTCGAGCGCCACGTCGATTCCGCCGTATTGGATTTGGTCCCGGACGTTGTCGAGTGACAGGCCGGCGCCACCAATCTCGGTAACGATTCGCGCTCTTAACCACCAGGGGCTTTGCTGGTAGCGCAGGGGCATGAGGCTGGTCATGGTCTGCCCCGTCCATGACGTGACCGGGCGCAGCGCGACCGCGCGGGCTACCACGCCGGAGCCGGCAGAAACGAGCAGAATGTCCCACGGTGTCGTCGACGCTTGTGGGACGATGCGGATGGCCAGACCAATGAAATCAGGTAGTGGCCCAGGCATTCCAACGGCCTTCGACACCCGGACGATAACGTCGGTCGACGCAATGGGGAGCCCGCATGGGGTCGGTGCCACGCGTTCGGCGTAGCCCCCGGCCAATACTCCGACCGGATGGAAGAACCGACGACCCCGGATGGCGGCTCCCCACCGGAACGGCAAAGTGATCGCATCGGAAACGCTCACCGGGGCTCCCTCGGGTTAGGATGCAGACATACACGGGCACAATGATTTTCAGCTATCCATCGTCGAAACTCCGATAGGCGTCGATCATCGGGTCGCTGATTTGACATGGGCTTCCTCCTCGGCGATGCCGATCCCAACCTCGAGTCCGGGGACCTGACGCCTCGCGTACCCGTCCGAATACTGATCAAACAGTCCGGGCGCTGGGCCGGTTGCCCAGCCAAGTGCCGGGGCTGTCTTTCGTGTTGGCGATGCGCACCGATACATGCGGCGACGAGGCGGTCACCCCGCCCGAATCACGGCCGGGCAGCACCCAATTCGCCCTGGAAGCGTTGCATCGCGGCGACCAGCGCGGCAAACACTCGGTGAGCGGCCGCCAGATCGGCGTCGGGCAGGTCCTGCATTGCCTCGCGGGTGTGCACGCCCAGCGGGGTGAAGAACGACCGGGCCGTGTCGAGGCCGGGTTCGGCAAGGCGCAGGATGACTTTGCGCCGATCGCCGGGATGCGAGTCGCGCCAGATGTGGCCGGACTCGATCAGCCGGTCCACCAGATAGGTGATTGCGGCACCCGACAGACCCATCCGCTGGGACAGGTCGCCCGACGTCATCGGGCGCCCGCTGGTTTCGGCGACCATGATGTGCAGCAGGGCGCGGAAATCGGTGGCCCGCACATCATGAGACGCCGCGAACAGTCGGCCGATCTGGTCGGATTCGGTTGACATCTCGCGCAGATCGGCCGACATCAGCGACTCCAAGGCCTCCCGGCCGGAGCGTTGCTCGTCAGCGTCCATACCCGTGCGCAGCATATCTTCATTTACTGGCCATTTCAGTTATTTAATGTTTAATTGACTGAATTGCTGGAAATGCTGGCGTCGTGATGTGGCAACATCTGTCCGCGGCCGTGACGGGCCGGCGCTCGTGGCGGCTCGGATTAGCCACGGTCCTCCTGGGCATCGGCTTCATGGTGTTGATCGGCGGGAACGCGGCAGCTGGCCAGGCACCACTGTCGGTGCCTGCCGGCTCGGACTCCGCGAAGCTCGACACCTTGGCCCGCCAATTCCCCGGGGGCGACCGGGTTCCCCTGCTTCTGGTGGTCAGCCGCGCCGACGACGCGGCGCTGAACTCCGACGACGTGACCGCGGCCCGGGACGCCCGCGACCGGATGCAGGCCGTCGTTGCGCCCTTCGGCGCGGCTGACCCGCGGCCACCCATGGTGTCGGCGGACGGCAAGGCGGGCATCGGCGTGGTGCCCATCCGCGCCGAATTGTCCGGAATGGTTCTTTCCGACGGCGTCGCCGCACTGCGCACCGCCGCCAACGCCGGCTTGCCCGCGGGTCTGCAGGCCCACGTCACCGGCGGCCCCGCATTCGGCGCCGATATCGCCAATGCGTTCACCGACGCCAACATCACCTTGCTGGCGGTGACGGCATCGGTGGTGGCGCTGTTGCTGATCGCCACCTACCGATCGCCGGTGCTGTGGCTGGCCCCGCTGCTGGTGATCGGATTCGCCGATCGAGTCGCAGCGGCGTTGGGCATGGCGGTGGCCTCGCTGACCGGGTTGAGCTTCGACGGCGCGACCTCCGGCATCACCAGCGTGCTGGTGTTCGGGGCGGGCACCAATTACGCGTTGCTGCTGATTTCCCGCTACCGGCAAGAACTTCGGTGCCACGCCGAGCACCGTGACGCGTTGCGCCGCGCGGTGCGTGCGGCCGGGCCGGCCATCGTCGCCAGCAATGCCACCGTGGTGCTGGCGTTGCTCACCCTGCTCTTCGCGTCGACGCCCAGCACCCGCAGCCTCGGGGCGCTGGCGGCATGCGGACTGGTCGTCGCCGCGGGATCGGTCTTGGTGGTGCTGCCGCCGCTGCTCGCGTTGTGCGGCAGGCGACTGTTTTGGCCTCTGATCCCCCGGCCCGACGGCGCCGCGACCCTCGATTCCGGAGCCTGGCACCGGGTCGCCGAACAGGTGGCCCGTCGCCCCGCGGTGGTCGCGGCCGCCGCGATCGCGGTGCTGGCGGCCCTGGCCAGCGGCCTGCTGGGAACCCGAATCGGCTTGTCGCAGACCGAGCAGTTCCGGGTGCAAGCGGACTCGGTGTCCGGCTACGGCGTGGTGGCCGCGCACTTTCCCGCCGGCCTGGCCAACCCCACGCTGGTCGTCGCCCCCACCGCCCGGGCGTCGCAGGTACGAGCAGCGATCGCGTCGGCTCCGGGTGTGGTCTCGGTGACCGAAGCGGGCCAGTCGACATCCGGCTTGACGAAGTGGTCGGTGGTGACCGACTCCGCGCCGTCATCGGATCGGGCATTCGCAACCGTTGCGGCGCTGCGGAATTCGACGAAGTCCGCCTCCCCTGACACGCTGGTCGGCGGACCCGATGCTGCGGCGCTCGACGTCCGTGACGCCGCCGCGCACGACCGGCTGATCTTGATCCCGGCGATCCTGGCCGTGATTCTGATTGTCCTGTATGTACTACTGCGCTCGGTGGCCGCGCCGCCGATTCTGCTGACCGCAACGATCCTCGGTGCGCTGGCCGCGCTCGGCCTCGGGGGCTGGATCAGCGTGCACGCCTTAGGATTTCCCGCCCTGGACAACAGCACCCCGCTCTTCGCATTCCTGTTCCTGGCCGCTCTCGGCGTGGATTACACCATCTTTCTGGTCACCCGTGCGCGCGAAGAGGCGGCACGGCATGGCGCCCGCGACGGCATGGTCCGCGCGGTGTCGGCCACCGGTGGCGTCATCACCAGCGCGGGAATCGTTTTGGCCGCCGTGTTCTGCGTGCTGGGGGTATTGCCGCTGATCGTGATGGCCCAGCTGGGCATCATCGTCGGTCTGGGCATCCTGCTCGACACCTTCGTGGTGCGCACGTTGGTCATCCCCGCGCTGTTCGCCTTGATCGGCCCGGACATCTGGTGGCCCACCGACCCCGCCAACGCCAACACTGGTGAGCGGCAAGATAATTCGATACCGCAGGAACGGAGCTCGCTGTGAAGCGCTCGACCCTGGCCGCGACGACTCTTGCCGTTGCCGTGGCCGCAGGCACCGGAGGCATCGCCAGCCCACGACGTGTGCCCACCTGGTACTCGCGGCTACGCAAACCCGCGTACCAGCCACCCGGTGCCGCCTTCCCCGTGGTGTGGACCGCCCTTTACGCCGACATCGCGACCACCTCGGCGGTGACGCTGGACCAGTTCCGCGCGGCGGGACAGCACGACAAAGCACGCGGCTATGCCGCGGCATTGAGCCTCAACCTGGTCCTCAACGCCGGATGGAGTTGGCTCTTCTTCCGTTTTCACAAGCTCGGGGCATCCGTGCTGGGCGCGGCGGCACTCACGCTCAGCAGCGCCGACCTGGCCCGCCGGACCGCCGCGGCGGATCCACGCGCCGGCTTGGCGTTATCGTCCTACCCGTTTTGGTGTGCCTTCGCTACCGTTCCCCGACCCCGGCGTCGCGCATGGCCTCGATGCCGGTGGGGCGGCGGCACTTTCGCAATGGGAGGCTTTTGTCGACGATGGCCTGGACCGCTACGCGCAGGACCGTGACCGGCCAGACCTCAACGGCACCAGCCGGATGTCGGCGCATCTGAAGTTCGGCACCATCCACCCCCGAGCAATGCTCGCCGCAATGAATCTGCGTATGGACCCTGCGCAAACATACTTGCGGGAGTTGGCTTTTCGCGACTTCTATGCCGATGTGCTGCACCATTGGCCGGCCAGCACCTGGCGCAACTGGAACAGCGACTTCGACGCCATCTTGACCGACACCGGCGCCGAAGCCAAACGTCGCTTCGAGGCCTGGAAGGCCGGCGAAACCGGGTTTCCGATCGTCGATGCCGGCATGCGTCAACTCCGCGAGACGGGCTTCATGCACAACCGGGTGCGGATGATCGTCGCGTCGTTTCGTTTCTGGTCAAGGACCTTCATCTGCCGTGGTAGTGGGGGGCCGAATGGTTCCTGGACCAACTCGCCGATGGTGACATGGCCAACAACCAGCACGGCTGGCAGTGGTGCGCCGGGTGCGGCACCGACGCCGCGCCTTACTTCCCGAGTGTTCAACCCGATCACCCAAGGCGAAAAGTTCGATCCCGCTGGGGATTACATTCGGCGCTGGGTCCCTGAGCTGAATACCGCAGACAACGTCCATCTACGCAAAGGTGAACGGCCGCACGGATATCCGGAACCGATCGTCGACCACGGCGCCGAGCGCGCCCAAGCCCTGCACCGATATCAGAGCGTAGGTTCCTAGCCGGGCGACTCGCCCGTGCCGGCACCAGCCACCCGATGTCGTTACGGGACACCGAAACAATCTTTTCGTAAACCGCCTACCCGAAGCTGTTTGGCATGTAATCATCAGCCGATTCACAGTTGTCGAAGCGCCAGGGAGGCGATATGGCCCGCTCGATCGTTCGGACGTTGCTGGTTTCAGGTGCTGCCGCGGGCCTGATGGCCAGCGCCGGCGCCTGTTCGTGTTCGATCGGATCGTCGTCGCACGCGGTCAGCAAGAGCGATGTCGCCAGCCAGATCACCCAGAAGTTGACCGACGCGCAGGGCAACAAGCCCGACTCGGTCGACTGCCCAAATGACCTGCCCGCAACAATGGGCGCGCAGCTGAACTGCTCGATGAAGGTCAAAGGCGCCACCTATGCCGTCAACGTGACGGTGACCAACGTCAACGGCAGCGACGTCAAGTTCGACATGGTGGAGACGGTCGACAAGAACCAGGTCGCCAGCGCGATCAGCGACAACGTCACTCAGCAGGTCGGGACCAAGCCCGAATCGGTGACGTGCCCCGACAACCTGAAAGGCGTGCAGGGCGCGACGCTGCGCTGCAAGCTCGTCACCGGCGGCAACACCTACGGGGTCACTGTGTCCGTCACGGGCGTCGACGCCGGCACCGTCGACTATCACTTCGTGGTCGACGACCAGCCGTCATAACCTGACACCCTGAACCAAACGATCAATGACCAACCGCCGCAAAGTAACCCACGACGCCAAGCAGTTCGACCGCGGCGGACAGGGCTAACGTCGCGACAGCAAGCGGCCAGCCCAACCGTCGGCGGACCAGCCGGACGATCGTCCACACGGACCCAATGAGCGTCACGGCGGCCGCCACCGATACAGACACCACGACCGACGTCGCGGCGCGCTCCGCGCTGCATCGCTCGGGCGGACAGTAGTCGGTGAAGGCCAGGAACATGAATTCCATGCCGGCGGCCACGGCCCAGCCGACGACGGCGATGACTACCAGCACGATGGACAGCGCTAGATCCCACCCGGGACGCCCCGGCTTGGCGCCCGGGGAGCTCGTGCCGGGCGCGGTCAGTGGGCCGCCTTCTTGCGTTCGATATCGGCCAGGGCGGCGGCCAGTTCGGCGCGCTGCGCGGCCGAACCCTCCCAGGACAGCTGCCGGTTCTTGACCACCTTGGCCGGTGCGCCGACCGCGATCGAGTAGTCGGGGACGACGCCCCGCACCACCGAGTGTGAGCCCAGCACACAGCCCCGCCCGATGGAGGTGCCACGCAAGATCGTCACCTTGGTGGCGACCCAGGTGTCCGGTCCGATCCGCACCGGCGACTTGACGATGCCCTGATCCTTGATCGGGACGTTGATGTCATCCATCCGATGGTCGAAATCGCAGACATAGCACCAGTCGGCCATCAGCACCGAATCGCCGATCTCGATGTCGAGGTAGGCGTTGATCACGTTGTCGCGGCCGAACACCACTTTGTCGCCGAAGCGCACCGAGCCCTCATGCGCGCGGATCGTGTTCTTGTCTCCGATGTGCACCCACCGGCCGATTTCCAGCTGCGCGAGTTCGGGTGTCGCGTGGATCTCGACACCCTTGCCGATGAACACCATTCCGCGGGTGATGATGTGCGGGTTGGCCAGCTTGAACTTCAGCAGCCGCCAATAGCGCACCAGGTACCACGGTGTGTACGCGCGATTAGCCAGCACCCACTTCAGCGATGCCAGCGTCAGGAACTTGGCCTGGCGTGGGTCCCGAAGGTTTGATCCACGCCACCGGCGATGAACCGGAGCACCCCACATGGACGTCATGGCCGGAAATCCTAGCCCGGGCAATCAGCAGCCTGCGAGCCGCCACGGGTTACCCTCACGTGTACTCGATCGCTGCACATACCAACGCCCCGCGGAAGGATTTGGGAAACCGAGGTGCTTGCCCGACAACTCGTCACGGGGCTTCGGCGGTGGTCATCCGCATTGCTGGCGGCCTTGCTTGCGGTTGGGCTCGGCGGTTGCGGCAACACCGACTCGTGGGTCGAAGCCGCACCCGCGCAAGGGTGGTCGGCGCAATACGCCGACGCGGGCAACAGCAGCTACACGACGACGAGCGGCGCCAACAAGCTGTCACTGCAATGGACACGTTCGGTCAAGGGAAGCTTGGCGGCCGGACCCGCGTTGAGCTCGAACAACTATCTCGCCCTGAACGCGCAAACCCCGGCCGGATGTTCGCTGATGGAATGGGAGAACAACGACAAGGGCAGGCAACGCTGGTGTGTACGGCTGTTCCAGGGCGGCGGCTTCGGCGGTCCCCTGTTCGACGGCTTCGACAATCTCTACGTCGGCCAGCCGGGAGCCTTCCTGTCTTTCCCGGTGACCCAGTGGACACGGTGGCGCCAACCGGTGATCGGGATGCCTTCCACCCCAAGGTTTTTGGCGGATGGCCAGCTGCTGGTCAGCACACACCTGGGACAGGTGCTGGTTTTCGACGCGCACCGTGGCGACGTGGTCGGCAGCCCGCTGGACCTGGTGGACGGGATCGACCCGACGGATGCGCTGCGCGGGCTGGCCGATTGTGCCCCGGCGCGGCCAGGCTGCCCGGTCGCGGCCGCCCCCGCCTTTTCAACGGCCAACGGGATGGCGGTGCTTGGCGTTTGGCAGCCGGGTGCCCCCGCGGCGGAGCTGGTCGGACTCAAATACCACCGCGGCCAGACTCCCCTTTTGACCAGCGAGTGGACCAGCGATGCCGTCGGCGCCGGTGTCATTGCCAACCCGGTGCTGTCCGCCAACGGATCGACCGTCTACGTCAATGGCCGCGACCAACGTTTGTGGGCACTCAACGCCATCGACGGCAAGCCGAAGTGGTCGGTGCCGCTGGGATTTTTGGCCCAGACGCCGCCCGCGGTCACCCCACAGGGCCTGATCGTGTCCGGCGGCGGACCCGACACCCGGCTGGCCGCCTTCAAGGATTCCGGGGATCATGCCGACCAGGTGTGGCGCCGAGATGACGTCACCCCGTTGTCGTCGGCGGCCCTGGCCGGTACCGGCGTCGGCTACGCGGTGACCAGCGGCCCCGGTGCTCCCGGTATGTCGTTTCTGGTGTTCGATCCGGGCAACGGCCAGACGGTCAACAGCTACCCACTTCCCGCAGCCACCGGATACCCCCTCGGGGTCGCGGTCGGCACCGACCGCCGGGTGGTGGCCACCACCAGC
Source organism: Mycobacterium sp. (assembly GCA_035996225.1). GTDB lineage: Bacteria > Actinomycetota > Actinomycetes > Mycobacteriales > Mycobacteriaceae > Mycobacterium. The sequence goes on from DASYJS010000439.1 coordinate 59,804, forward strand.
GACGGCCAGGTCTACGGATTCGCCCCGGCCTGAGGCAGCCTTAAATGGCCAGCGGCGGGATGGCGTTGCGCGGTACCTGCGCTTGGCTGGGGCCGGCGAACGCGGGCAGCATCTCCCCCGGAGCGAAGTAGAAGATCAGCTGGTCATCGGTGATGGCGAAGTTCTGATAGTGCGATGGGTCGCGGCCCGACGAGGGCAATATCGCGGCACCCAACGCGTTCTGTCGTTCCAGGTCGCGCTGGACCAGCGGGAAGATCGCGTCCAGCGGCGACGTGCCCGGGGCGAAGAGACTGTCGAAAGTGATCGGCTGCTTGGTCGCGAGGTTGTAGTTGAACGTTTTGTACCAGGTGGACGTGTGTGACCCGCCGACGTCCTGGAAGAACTTGAGCACCACGCTGCGGGTGTTGTGCGGTGGCTGACCAGCATTGTGCTGTTCGGTGGTCGCCTCCATTTGGTAGGGCTGGTCGCGAGGCCCGGACGTCTGCGCGACCGCCATGAACCCGTCGCGGTTTTGCGTGATGTAGTCAGTCAGCGGCTGTTGGTCGGGGTAGTCGGCGGGAAAGGTCATGTTCAGCGTGTACATCGGACCGGCCGCGTGCAGATGGCACAGCTGTCCGGCGTCGACGGTGCCGCCCAAGCTGGCACACGATGGCGGCTCGGCGGCCGCCGGCCACCCCAGCAGGGCCGCGGTCACCAGCACCGCGGCCGCGATCAGATAACGCATAACTCGAATTGTCCTCGTCGACTTCAACTGGCGAGGTCCCCCGGAAAGTGACCGCCGACAGCGTACAGGGCGCTAGCGAGAGGGACGGCAGACATACGCCGTCGCACGAGCGGCGGCCCCGGAGCCGATGCGGGTGATGACCACCGACAAGGACTGACTGCCGCGCGGCCGCAGCCGTCGCCGCAACGCGTCGGGGTCGACCTGCACACCACGCACCAGAATCTCCAGCGCCCCGCAATCCAGTGCCGACAGTGTCTGCCGGAGCCGGCGCTCATCGAACTCCAGCTGCTCGAGCACCTCGAAGCCGCGCACCGCCGGCGGCAACCGGTCGCCGGACAGGTAGGCGATGTCGGGGTCGAGTTGCCACAGCCCGTGCCGCACGCCGTAGTGGCGCACCAGCCCGGCCCGGACCACGGCGCCGTCCGGGTCGACGATCCAGCGTCCGGCCGGCCGCACTCCGCAGTCGTCGGGCTCGGTGTCGGTGAGCTGTTCGTTGCGATCAAGGACGCTCGCCCGCCGCCGCACACCCGGCTCGGCCAGCCGGCCGGACCACAGGCACGCTTCCCGAACCGAGCCGTCATACGACGTCACTTCGATTTCGCCATCGAAACCGAGGCGTCGTAGGTGATCGAAATGTATTCCGGGAGCACACTTTATGACCAGATCGCGACCCCGGTAGCAGTCGATCAGCTGGCCCAGGCCAGGTTGGTAGTCAGCGGGGTTGAACCGACGCTGCCCGCCGCGGCGGCGCGCCGGGTCGACGACGACCACCGAGCCGCGGGTCACCGGATGCAGCGCGTCGGCGCGGCACAGACTGGCGCCGCGGCCCAGGTTGTGGGCCGCCATCGCCAGGCGTACCGGATCGATATCGCTGCCCACCGCGTGAGCGCCCGCGTCGCGCAGCGCGGCCAGCTCGGTGCCGATGGAACAAGTCGCGTCGTGCACTGTGACGTCCGGGCCACCGGGGCCGCTGGCGATCCGTTCGGCCCGGTGCAGCGCCACCGGCGCCGCGGTGGCTTGCTGCAGCGCCTCGTTGGTGAACAGCCAATTCGACACCTGAAATTTCGGACCCAAGGCCCCTAGCTTGCCGATGGCACGCCGGCGTAGCAGCGTCGTTTCCACCAACACCGACGCCCGGTCGCCGAAGCGGGCACGCACCGCGGCGATGTCGGCGATCCGGGTGGCATCCGTCAACGCGAATTCGGCGACCTCTGCAAGCGCCGCGGCACCCGATTCCGACCGCAGGTAACCGACGTCGTCGGCGGTGAAGCGCAGGCCAGCGCTCAGGAGGGTTTGACCCCGGTGACCATCACGTTGTAGAACCAGCCCTTCGGCGCCACGTGCCGCCAGATGTTGGCGTCCACCCAGCTCAGCGTCTTCCAGCCGTTGAACGCGAATTTCGCCCAGCCCCAGCCCAATCGGCCGGGTGGCACGGTGGCTTCGAATGTGCGCACCGGCCAGCCGAACATCGCGGCGGTGAACTCCTCGCTGGCGGTGCGAACCTGTACGGCGCCGGCGTTGGCCGCCATCCGCTCCAGGTCTTTGGGCTCGAAGGTGTGCAGGTCGACCACCCATTCCAGGGCCGCGGCCCGGGAGTTCTCGTCGATTTCGGCCTGTGGCCGCCGCCAACCCCCCAGTCCGGGCAGCTTCACCGCTCGGATGGTGAGGTTCCAGGTCAGATCCGCCAGCCCGCGGGCGTAGCCGTTGCCGACGGTGGTCGGCTCGCCGGCGAACACGAACCGGCCGCCCGGCTTGAGAACCCGGATCACCTCACGCAGCGACAGTTCCACGTCGGGAATGTGATGCAGCACCGCATGCCCGACCACCAAGTCGAAGGTGTTGTCGTCGTACGGGATGCCCTCGGCGTCGGCGACCCGGCCGTCGATGTCCAGTCCCAGCGACTGACCGTTGCGGGCGGCGACCTTGACCATGCCGGGTGAGAGGTCGGTGACCGACCCACGCCGCGCGACTCCGGCCTGGATCAGGTTGAGCAGGAAGAACCCGGTCCCGCAGCCCAGCTCGAGGGCGCGGTCATAGGGCAGCTCGGCGACAACCTCGTCGGGCACGATCGCGTCGAACCGGCCCCGGGCGTAGTCGATGCAACGCTGGTCGTAGGAGATCGACCATTTGTCGTCGTAGCTTTCGGCTTCCCAGTCGTGGTAGAGCACCTGCGCGAGTTTGCTGTCGTTCCTCGCGGCTTCCACCTGCTCGGCCGTGGCATGTGGGTTGGGTGCGGCGTCAGCGGGGATTTCCGAACTCCTCGTCATGTTGGGCAGCGTAATGGCTATGTGGGTCGCCCTCATCGCCGCCTCCCTGACCAGCGGCGAATCCGAAGACGGCGTCGATGCCGGCCTTGGCGGCGGCCAGCGCGTCGCGTGGGCCGTCGAGGAAGCGTCGCGCCCACACCGCGGCCGCGTCATACACGTCGTCCGGGGCCACCATCTCGTCGATCAGGCCCAGCTCCAGGGCCTCCTCGGCGTCCACGAAGCGGCCGCTGAACACTAGTTCCTTGGCGTGGCTCGCCCCGGCCGCCTGGGTCAAGCGCGTCATCCCGCCGCCACCGGGGATCAGGCCGGCCAGGATCTCGGTCGCCCCGAATTTCACGTTGTCGCCGCTGATCCGCCAATCGGCGGCCAGCGCCAGCGTGAGGCCGGCACCCAACGCGTATCCGGTCACCGCCGCCACGGTCGGCTTCGGAATGGCCGCGACGGCGTCGACGGCCTCGGCGCGCACCCGGGCCGCGATGTCCGCCTCGGCTGCGGTCAGTGTCCGCAGCTCGGACATGTCGTCGCCGGCGGAGAAGATCTGGTGTCCGCCGAACAAAATCACCGCGGCGACGTCGTCGCGCCGCCCCACCTCGGCGGCCGCATCCGCGATCTCCCGGTAGACCTGCCGGGTCATCGCGTTGGTGGGTGGCCGCGAAAGGAGCAGGACCGCTAGGCCGGCGTCCTGCGAACCGTCGCTGACCACGACGTGGACGAACTCGCTCAATGCCGCCACCCCATCCCGCCCGATTCCCGTGCCCGGTGGTAGCGGTCAGAGTCGAAGAACTCGAAGATCCAGTTGTCTCCCTGGATCTCCAGATGCGGTTGCACCGTGACGATCTGGCGCTCAACGGCCAGCACATCGGCGACGGTGCGCCCGGCGAGCGAGTCCAGTTGGGTCCAGGTTGGCGGCAACAGGAAATTGCGTCCGCCCTCGAAGTCGCCGATGGCGGCCTGCGGCGTCGCCCACCCCGCGCGGTCCGATTCGGTGTTATCGCCGTCGGCCCGTTGGCCCTCCGGCAGGGCGCCCACGAAGAAGTAGGTGTCGTAACGACGGGTGCGCTCGGCTTCCGGGGTGACCCAGTTCGCCCACGGCCGCAGCAGGTCCGATCGCAGCACCAGGTTTTCGCGGCGCAGGAAGTCAGCAAACGACAGCGAACCCTCCGCCAGCGCGCGACGGGAGTCGCCGTACACGGATGCGTCCCCAACGATGCCGTCCGGGTCGTCGACGGGCCCGGCGAACAGCACGCCCGATTCCTCGAAGGTTTCGCGAGCGGCGGCGCACACCAGCGCCTCGGCCAGGCCGGGTTCGATGCCGAACCGCTGCGCCCACCACTGCGGCGGCGGCCCGGCCCAGGCCCCTCTCCCCCCCAAGTCGGCGTTGCGGTCGCGGTCGTCGACACCCCCGCCGGGAAACACCATTGTCCCCGGGGCGAACTCCATCTGCGAGTGCCGGCGCATCAGGAACACCGCGATGCCCTCCGGACTGTCGCCGACCAGCATCACGGTCGCCGCCGGCCTGGCGACCAGGGGTTCGTCTGGTGCGGTCATACGAGCCTCCGGTGGGCCGCGCGGGTGCGAACGCGCCGCGCGAAGTACCGCCCGTCGATGACGTCCAGGGCGATCGACTGGCCGAACGCGGCCGAGAGGTTGTCGGCGGTCAGCACATCGGACAGCAATCCCGCGGCGACCACCTGTCCCTCCGACAGCAGCATGCAATGGCTGAAGCCTGGTGGGACCTCCTCGACGTGGTGGGTGACCAGTACCAGGGCGGGCGCGTCGGGGTCAGCGGCCAGGTCCGTCAGCCGGGCCACCAATTCCTCACGGCCACCCAGATCCAGGCCGGCGGCGGGTTCGTCGAGCAGCAGCAGCTCGGGGTCGGTCATCAGGGCCCGGGCGATCAGCACCCGTTTGCGTTCCCCTTCGGACAGCGTCCCGTAGGTGCGGCCGGCGAGGTGCTCGGCGCCCAGGCTCTCCAGCATGACGAGCGCGCGCTGGTAGTCGACGTCCTCGTAGGGCTCCCGCCACCGGCCCAGCACCGCATAGCCGGCCGAGACGACCAGGTCGCGCACCACCTCGTCGTTGGGTATCCGCTGCGCCAGGGCCGATGAACTAAGCCCGATCCGGGCCCGCAATTCTGACACGTCGACCCGGCCAAGCCGCTCACCGAGCACGAACGCGATGCCGGACGACGGATGCTCGGCCGCGGCGGCGATCCGCAGCAGTGATGTCTTGCCGGCCCCGTTGGGGCCGAGAATCACCCAGCGCTCGTCGAGTTCGACCGCCCAATCCACCGGCCCGACCAGGACGTGCTCGCTGCGGCGCAGCAAGACATTTCTGAATTCGATCAGCAGATCGGGGTCGGCTGCGGCAGTGCCAGTTTCGGAGCCAGATTCGGGGCCGGTTTCGGGCACCCGATTATCGTGCCGTACCGCAAGAGTGCGACGGCTGCCGGGTCGGTCCAGCGCTCCCCTATTCGGGGGGAATCTCGACGCGGCGCACTTCGCCGTCTACGGCGTCGGCGGCCTCGATCTCGCCGCGGGTGACGCCGAGCAGAAACAGCACCGTGTCCAGGTACGGACTGCTCAACGAGGCGTCGGCGACCGCACGCAATGCCGGCTTGGCGTTGAACGCCACTCCCAGCCCGGCCGCGGACAGCATGTCGATGTCGTTGGCGCCATCTCCGACGGCGACGGTCTGCGCCATCGGCACCCCCGCCTGCTGCGCGAAGTCCCGCAGTGCCTTGGCCTTACCGGGCCGGTCGATGATCGGGCCGATGACCCGGCCGGTGAGTTTGCCGTCGATGATCTCGAGATCGTTGGCGGCGACGAAGTCCAGCATCAGCTCCTCGGCCAGCGGTTCGATGATCCGCCGGAACCCGCCGGAGACCACGCCGCAGTGAAAACCCAGGCGCCGCAGGGTCCGCAACGTGGTCCGGGCGCCGGGCATCAGCTCGAGCTGATCGGCGACTTCGTCGATCACCGTGGCGGGCAGACCCGCCAAGGTCGCCACTCGCTGGTGAAGCGACTCCGCGAAATCCAGCTCGCCCCGCATCGCGGCCTCGGTGATCGCGGCGACCGCACCTTCCGCGCCCGCCTTGGCTGCCAGCATCTCGATGACCTCGCCCTGCACCAGCGTCGAGTCGACGTCGAACACGATGAGCCGTTTCGCTCGCCGTTCCAGGCTGTAGTCCTCGACCGCCACGTCGACGCCCTCGTTGGAGGACACCTTGTTCAGGGCGGTCTGCAGCGGGCCGTCGGCTCCCGGCGGTACCGAGACCCGCAACTCGAGCCCGGTCACCGGATAGTCGGAGACGCCGCGGATGAGGTCGATGTTGACGCCGAGCGCCGCCACTTCTCGGGCCACCGCGCCGAATGCCCCGGCGGTGATCGGCCGGCCCAGCACGAAGATGGTGTGGGTCGAGGGCTCCCGGATGATCGGCACGGCCTCGCTGCGCTCGATGCTGACTTCGAGGCCCACCGCGTGGATGGCATCCTCGACATCGTCGCCCGCCACGATGCTTTCGGCGACGTCAGGCGGGCAGCACAGCAGCACACCCAGCGTCAGCCGCCCCCGGATCACCACCTGCTCGACGTTGAGCAAGTCGATTCCGTGCCCGGACAGCGCATCAAAGAGCGCCGACGTCACACCCGGTTGATCCACGCCGGTGACGGTGATCAGCACCGACACCTTGGGTGGTGTGTTCACTCGCGATTGTGGCCGCGATGGGCCATCAGCTGCGGACGTTGACGTCGTCGAGTCTGGTCACGTCGTGGCCCTCGTGGCCATTGGCTCGACCGACGTGCGATTCGGCGCGCATCCGTTCCACCATGTGCGGGTAGTGCAGCTCGAACGCGGGACGCTCCGAACGGATGCGGGGCAGCTCGGTGAAGTTGTGCCGCGGCGGCGGGCAACTGGTTGCCCACTCGAGCGAATTGCCGTAACCCCACGGGTCGTCGACGGTGACCACTTCGCCGTAGCGCCAGCTCTTGAAGACGTTCCACACGAACGGGAACATCGAGGCGCCCAGAATGAAGGCCCCGACCGTCGAGACGATGTTGAGGCCCTGGAAGCCGTCGGTGGGCAGGTAGTCGGCGTAGCGGCGCGGCATTCCCTTGTCGCCCAACCAGTGCTGCACCAAAAACGTGGTGTGGAAACCGATGAACGTCAACCAGAAGTGCAGTTTGCCGAGTCGCTCGTCGAGCAGCCGGCCGGTCATCTTCGGGAACCAGAAGTAGATTCCGGCGAAGGTGGAGAACACGATGGTGCCGAACAGCACGTAGTGGAAGTGGGCGACCACGAAGTAGCTGTCGGTGACGTGGAAGTCCAGCGGCGGGCTGGCCAGCAGCACACCGGTCAGTCCACCCAACAGGAAGGTGATCAGGAAGCCGATGGAGAACAGCATCGGCGTCTCAAAGGTCAACTGGCCCTTCCACATGGTGCCGATCCAGTTGAAGAACTTGATCCCGGTCGGCACCGCGATCAGGTACGTCATGAACGAAAAGAACGGCAGCAGAACGGCTCCGGTGGCGAACATGTGGTGCGCCCAGACCGCAACCGACAACGCGGCGATCGACAGCGTGGCGTAGACCAGCGTGGTGTAACCGAAGATCGGCTTGCGGGAGAAGACCGGGAAGATCTCCGAGACGATACCGAAGAACGGCAGCGCGATGATGTACACCTCGGGGTGACCGAAGAACCAGAACAGGTGCTGCCACAACAGAACTCCGCCGTTGGCCGAGTCGTAGACGTGGGCGCCCAGGTGGCGGTCGGCGGCCAGCCCGAACAGCGCCGCAGTCAGCAAAGGGAAGGCGATCAGCACCAGGATCGAGGTCACCAGGATGTTCCAGGTGAAGATCGGCATCCGGAACATGGTCATCCCTGGTGCGCGCATGCACACGACGGTGGTGATCATGTTGACCGCGCCCAGGATGGTGCCCAGACCCGCGACGATCAGTCCCATGATCCACAGGTCGCCCCCGGCGCCCGGTGAGTGGATGGCGTCGGTCAATGGCGTGTAGGCGGTCCAGCCGAAGTCGGCGGCCCCGCCCGGCGTGATGAAACCGGCCACACTTATCGTGGCGCCGAACAGGAACAGCCAGAACGAGAAGGCGTTCAGGCGCGGGAAGGCCACGTCGGGTGCGCCGATCTGCAGCGGCAACACCAGATTGGCGAAACCGAACACGATCGGTGTGGCGTAGAACAGCAGCATGATCGTGCCGTGCATGGTGAACAGCTGGTTGTACTGCTCATTCGACAAGAACTGCAGACCCGGCGCGGCCAGTTCGGCGCGCATCAACAGCGCCAACAGCCCGCCGATGAAGAAGAAGACGAAGCAGGTGACGCAGTACATGATGCCGATCAGCTTGTGATCGGTGGTCGTGATCAGTTTGTAGATCAGGTTCCCTTTGGGACCAGTCCGAGCCGGGTACGGGCGAACGGCCTCGAGTTCTCCCAACGGGGGCGCTTCGGCTGTCAACAGCTCCTCCAAACATCCATCCCAGACAGGGTTCCCTCGAATCTTAGCGCCCGATCAGACCACTGGCAGGCCTGGTCCTACAAACTGTCGTAATTGACTCATCGCCGACGCCGGGCCGCGTCCGCAGACCGGTTCCGAGCTGGCCGGATGTTAGCGTCGAACGCGTGCAATCCAGCGGTAGGCGACCCACCCTGAGGCCCATGAAGGGGCCCGTCAAGGGACGCCTGGTGGCCGTCGCGGCGATCGCAGCGGCCGCGGTCGTGAGTTGCAGCGGTTGCGGCTCCGGGCAGTCCGGGTCCACGGGCCCGTCGACCCGGTCGCTGGTCACGCCCACCACGCAAATCGCGGGGGCCGGGGTGCTGGGGAACGACCGCAAGCCCGACGAATCGTGTGCACGGGACGCGGCACCGGCCGATTCGGGGCCGGCGACCCGGCAGGCCCACAACGCCGCGGGGGTGACTCCGGACACGGTCCAGGTGCCCGCGGAGGCGCAGCGCATCGTGGTGCTCTCCGGCGATCAGCTCGACGCCCTCTGCGCGCTGGGCCTGCAATCGCGAGTGGTCGCCGCGGCGCTGCCGGAAGACTCGTCGAGTCAGCCGTCCTATCTGGGCAATGCCGTGCACGGACTGCCCGGCGTCGGCAGCCGCAGCAACCCCGACCTGCGCGGGATCGCCGCGGCTCACCCGGACCTGATCCTGGGCTCGGTCGCGTTGACGCCGAGGATGTATCCGAAGCTGGCGGCGATCGCCCCGACGGTCTTTACGGCGGCACCCGGTGTGGCCTGGGAAGACAACCTGCGTGGGGTCGGCGCCGCGACGGCGCGCGGCGGTGCTGTCGACGGGCTGATCGCGGGCTTCACGCAACGGGCCACCCAGATCGGGGCCTCCCACGACGCCGCGCACTTCCAGGCGTCGGTTGTCCAGCTGACCGCCAACAGCCTGCGGATCTACGGCGCCAACAACTTTCCGGCCAGCGTGCTCAGCGCGGTCGGGGTGGACCGGCCGGCCGCCCAACGGTTCACCGACAAGCCGTACATCGAGGTTGGCGCCACCGACGCCGACCTGGCGAAGACGCCGGATTTTTCGGCGGCCGAGGCCGACGTCATCTACCTGTCGTGCGCCACCCGGGCCGCTGCGGACCGCGCCGCGACGTTCCTGGACAGCGACCCATGGCGCAAGCTGTCCGCCAACCGCGACAACCGCGTTTACATCGTCAACGACGAGGTATGGCAGACGGGTGAGGGTGTGATCGCCGCCCGGGGCATCGTGGATGACCTGCGCTTGGTCAACGCCGCGATCAATTAGCGCCGGGGGCCGATGCGCACCAATGGCCATACGCTCATTTGCGGATCCGTGGACCCGATTGGCCTGAACCCCTTACCTTAGCTAAGCTTTTCTAGGACGCAACCGAACCGAAGAGGGATTGCTATGAGCACTGTTTCCGCCTACGTCGCCACCTCGGCGACCGAGCCGCTGACCAAGACCACCATCACTCGCCGTGACCCGGGTCCGCACGACGTCGTGATCGACATCAAGTTCGCGGGGATCTGCCACTCGGACATTCACACCGTCAAGGCAGAGTGGGGCCAGCCGAACTACCCGGTAGTCGTCGGCCACGAAATCGCCGGTGTGGTAACCGAAGTCGGCCCCGAGGTCACCAAGTACAAGGTGGGCGACCACGCCGGTGTGGGCTGCATGGTGAACTCCTGCGGTAAGTGCAGTAGCTGTAAAGCCGGGCTCGAGCAGTACTGCAAACCGGGCGCGACCTTCACCTACAACTCCATCGACAAAGACGGCACACCGACGCAGGGCGGCTACAGCCAGGCGATCGTCGTCGACGAGAACTTCGTACTGCGCATCCCCGACTCGCTGCCGCTGGACAAGGCGGCGCCGTTGCTGTGCGCTGGCGTCACGCTCTACTCGCCGCTGCGCCATTGGAAGGCCGGCAAGGACACTCGGCTGGCCATCATCGGCCTGGGCGGACTGGGCCACATGGGTGTCAAGCTGGGCGCGGCGCTGGGCGCCGAGGTGAGCGTGCTGTCGCAGTCGCTGAAGAAGATGGAAGACGGGCTGCGGCTGGGCGCCAGCCACTACTACGCAACCTCCGACCGCGACACCTTCAAGAAGTTGCGGGGCAGCTTCGACCTGATCCTGAACACCGTCTCGGCGAACCTGAGTCTCAACGACTTCGTGGGCCTGCTCGATGTCGATGGCACGCTCGTCGAATTGGGCATCCCCGAGCACCCCATGGAGGTTGGGGCGTTCCCGCTGGCTCTGGCGCGGCGCAGCCTGTCCGGGTCGAACATCGGCGGCATCGCGGAGACCCAGGAGATGCTCGACTTCTGCGCCGAACACGACGTGACCCCCGAGATCGAGGTCATCGACGCGGATTACGTCAACGAGGCCTACGAGCGGGTGCTCGCCAGCGACGTGCGCTACCGCTTCGTCATCGACATCTCAACCTTGTGAGACGCCCTCTGCCACGTCGCGCCGGCAGGCGATCTCTTCGGCAGCCTCCCCGTGCTCGTCACCGGGAATCACCTCGCTGACGTCGATGCCGGCCAGCGGCCAACCAGCAGCGGCCAGCGTCGCGGCCACCCGAGTGATGTTCTCCCGGCCGGGGTCGCGGTGGGTCGTCTTTTTGATGAATTCGGCGATCTCCTCGCGGGTGACCACACCGTCAGCTCCTGGCTGCGACTCCTGCACCGCGATCTTGTGAGCCACCTCTTCGAGCTGCTCCTCGGTCAGTGGGGTGCTCCGCAGCAGGGCGAACAACGCCACCTGGTCGGGGCCGGGAACGCCCTGGGGGTAGCCCACGTCCAGCCAGCGGATCACTGACGTGAGAAATTTCGCGTGCTTGTGAGAGTGAGTTTCCGACACCCCCTCAGTCTCACGGTAGGGGCACGATCGTGGCGCCGGACCATAGCGACTATTCATATGCCGTTCACGACCTCAACATCTGGTGCGAGAAATCCGCGGCGCCGGCTACTGGCGGGCCGATCCGGAGAGCCGACAACGGTCCGGGCCCGGCCTGGCAGAACGGAGTGGTTCAGCCGTTCTCGTCGCGGAGGGCTTGCATCGCCAAGTTGTTAAGCAGCTGCCGGCCAGCATCCGTGCGTAACTGGGGCAGCAGCGCGGAGACGACACCGGCGGCGGTGAGCGCGACGCGCACAAGACCGTCCGGCGCCGTGGCCGCGTCGCGGATCACCTCATACTCAACGTCGGAATCTTGCGAATGCTGTGCCATGGCGATCCGGGCGACGAGCCGGTTGTCGCGGTCGAGATCGACCTCGTCGGCGACAGACGCCGAGGTGAGCATGTCGCCGATCTCCGCGACTTCGTCCGGTTCGCACAGCTGAGCCACCAGTTGCCACAGGATCGACACGGTGGCGCGGATCAGCTGTGGAAGCCGGTCAGCGGGAACGACTTCATCGTCGACGATGACGCGCATGCCCGCTTCGTCGCCGCGCTCGCCGTGCTGAATCAGCGCCAATGCGCGACGAAAGTCTGCCGCGCCCACACCGTCCTCACCGCTCATCCTGCACCCGACGCTTTCCTAGGCTCTGCAAGCGTTTTCTTTCCTGAGTTCGGATCCTCACCCTGCAACCTGCGTAAACGCCCCTTTCGGGTCGCTGCCCGGCGTACCGTCGCGAGCTTATGACACTAAGGAAGCGTTTCGCCTGTGCCGCCGTCCTGGCCGTTACGGGCCTGTTCGCGTCGCTGACCGGCGCCGCGGCCTCGCACGCCGATCACACGATCACCTTGACGTTCATTCGTAGTGCGCAATCGGCGGGTAATGCCACCAGCCTTATCGACACTCCGTTCCAGGGCCCGCCCTCCGGCATGCCGCGCTGACCGCGGACTAGCGGCCGACGTCACGATTAGCTCGTTGACGTGTGGCTCTAGAAATCCCAGTCCGCGTCTTCGGTGTTGACGGCCTTGCCGATCACGTACGACGAGCCAGAGCCGGAGAAGAAGTCGTGGTTCTCGTCGACTATCTGATCAGGGGGTTGCTTCCGGCCTGAGCAGGGAAAAGACGTCACGGTAGGTCACGGGAGCCATCTGTAACTGTGGGCACTGGTGTGGGCAAAGTGTGGGCGGGCGAGCAGGTCGAACCGCCAGCCTGTTCCGGATCCGGCGCGTCGGACCCCCGAAGACTGGTCGGCCGAGAAGGTCGGGTCATAAAGACGCCATCCGAGATCAGCACGGCCGCGACCACTGTTCTGGAGCCTGGCGGGGTCTCCCGTGAAAGCGCTTTGTCTCTGTCGGAGTGAATACTATTGCGCTGTGAACGATGATGCTTTCCCAGATGTGCGGTGGGGTCATGAACCACCCTCGGCACTCTGGAGACCGATAATCGCCCTTACTAGCTCGAAGTTCGGTGCGTGGTGTCTCCGCAATCTCGCCCCGGTGGACCGGCAACTTCTGCGCCGAAGCAACGGTCGTCTCACGATTTTCGGCCCGGTCGGAGTTCCGCTGCTGCTGCTGACCACCATCGGCAAAAAGTCGGGTGAGCGACGTGAGATACCACTGACTTACATGCGAGAAGGCGATCGACTCTTTCTGCTCGGAAGCAACTACGGACAGGCCACTCACCCCGCGTGGTCATGGAACCTGCTGGCCGACCCGAACGCCTGGGTAACGATGGGAGGAAAGGAAATAGCGGTGGTCGCAACCCAGTTGACGGGCACCGAGCACGACCGCATCTTCAGAAAGTTCGCCGACTACGCAGCTAACTACGATGCCTACCGAGGCCGAACGGACCGGGAACTACGAGTGTTCGCCTTGACCAGACGATAACGCCTTCGAGCATGCAGGGCCGCGTGCGCTGCCGCCAGGGCCATGGATGCCTTGGCCGGGCGACACGCGAGAGCGGGGTTCGCTTAAAGCGAACTAGGAGACAGCGTGTCTCCTGTTCGGCCTGTGCGCGGGGACACATAGCGTCCCGGATAGCCTCCGCCCAGTTCCAAATAGCTCGTGACCTGCACTTTTAGAAGTCCCAGTCCGCGTCTTCGGTGTTGACGGCCTTGCCGATCACGTACGACGACCCGGAGCCGGAGAAGAAGTCGTGGTTCTCGTCGGCGTTGGGCGATAGCGCCGACAGGATCGCGGGGTTCACATCGGTCTCGTCGCGCGGGAACAGCGCCTCGTAACCGAGGTTCATCAGCGCCTTGTTTGCGTTGTAGCGCAAGAACTTTTTGACGTCCTCGGTCAGCCCGACCTCGTCGTAGAGATCCTGGGTGTACTCCACCTCGTTGTCGTAGAGCTCGAAAAGCAACTCGTAGGTGTAGTCCTTGAGTTCGGCGTGCCTGGTTTCATCCACCAGCGCCAGGCCGCGCTGGTATTTGTAGCCGATGTAGTAACCGTGCACCGCCTCGTCGCGAATGATCAGCCGGATCATGTCGGCGGTGTTGGTCAGCTTGGCCCGGCTCGACCAGTACATCGGCAGGTAGAAGCCCGAGTAGAACAGGAAGCTTTCCAGCAGCGTCGAGGCCACCTTGCGCTTGAGCGGCTCGTCGCCCTTGTAGTACTGCATGACGATCTCGGCCTTGCGCTGCAGGTTGGGGTTCTCCTCCGACCAGCGGAAGGCGTCGTCAATCTCGGCCGTCGAGCACAGCGTGGAGAAGATCGAGCTATAGCTCTTGGCGTGCACCGACTCCATGAACGCGATGTTGGTGTAGACCGCTTCCTCGTGCGGGGTCAGCGCGTCGGGGATCAGGCTGACCGCGCCGACGGTGCCCTGGATGGTGTCCAGCAGCGTCAGGCCGGTGAAGACGCGCATGGTCAGCTGCTTCTCGTGCGGGTTGAGCGTGCCCCACGACGGGATGTCATTCGACACCGGAACCTTCTCTG
>DASYJS010000440.1:0-21630 GCA_035996225.1 Mycobacterium sp.
ACAGCTCCGGTCGCTGAACCTTGGGGTCCCACTGACCGAATTCGTCGCGGAAGCTGAACACCCGCTCCTTGGCGCGCGCCTTCTCTTCGTCGCGTCGCGCTCCACCGAACGCGGCGTCGAACTTGTTCTCCCGGATGGCGCGCAACAAGGTCACGGTCTGTATCGGGTTGCGCGACGGGATGGTCTCCACGACCCGGCCGGCATCGATGTCCTCCTGCACCGACGCCACCACCAAGCGCACCCCGAACTCCTCGACGAGTTCGTCGCGGGTCGCGATCACCTCGTCGAAGTTATGGCCGGTGTCGACGTGCATCACCGGGAACGGCAGCCGCCCGGGGCGGAACGCCTTCAGCGCCAGGTGGAGCATCACGATGGAGTCCTTGCCGCCGGAGAACAGCAGCACCGGCCGCTCGAACTCCGCAGCGACCTCTCGGATGATATGGATGGCCTCCGCCTCCAACGAGCGCAGATGGCTCAATTCGTACTGGCCGGGCGCGGGCGCCGCCGTTACACCACTGGTCATGGCTTCCTTGTCGCAAACCGTATATCCGGATAAAGTTGGTAGAACTGACCATGTTTACGGTCATTGCCATCTATAGAACCAGCCCGCCCCGGCGGTGTCAATGGGAGGAGCATGGACGAATGACCACCTCTTCTGCCCCCCCGAGCGGCCGCGACGTGATCGCGCA
The DNA here is from genome assembly GCA_035996225.1 of Mycobacterium sp. Lineage (GTDB taxonomy): Bacteria > Actinomycetota > Actinomycetes > Mycobacteriales > Mycobacteriaceae > Mycobacterium. Next base: position 690 of record DASYJS010000440.1, read on the forward strand.
GTTTCTCCCCCAATCGCCGTTCGTCGCCAAGCTCGGAATCGTCGCCGATCAGCTCGGCGATGAGGAAGTACGGCTGCGACTGCCGTGGGATCCCTCCAACGTCACCGTCGGCGACATGGTGCACGGGGGTGCCATCGCAACGCTCGCCGATCTCACCGTGATGGCGGCGGCCTGGTGCGGCGCGGACGCACCCCCCGAACTGCGGGGCGTAACGGTGTCGATGGCCCTGGACTTCATGGCGCCGGCCCGCGCTACCGACGTGATCGGGGTGGGCCGGGTACTTCGTCGGGGCCGGTCGCTGATCAACTGCGAGGCCGAGATCGTCGACCCGGAGGGCAGGCTGATCGCCAAAGCCCTCGCTACTTACAAAGTGGGGTGAGGACCGTCGGCGCGGCGATCGAGTCGAAGCTGCCGAGGATCCGGCAGTTTGCCCGCAGGCAGATGGGTCGCGGAGCGAGCCGAGAGCGCTAGAGAGTTATCTCTTCGAGCTTGCCGCTGGCGACATCGAAGACGAAGCCGCGCAGCGACACGTGCTTGGTGACGAACGGGCTGTTTTCGATACGGCGCAGCGACTGCCGGACGTCTTCGGCTAGATCCGGGAAGGCCTCGGCCGACCACGGCGGTTTGACACCCGTCTCCTCTTGGATGGTGCGTTTGAATTCGTCATCGGTGAAGGTGAGCATGCCGCAGTCGGTGTGATGAATCAGGATGATCTCCCGAGTCCCCAGCAGCCGCTGGCTGATGGCCAGTGAGCGAATGACGTCATCGGTGACGACGCCGCCGGCGTTGCGGATGACGTGGGCCTCGCCCTCGTTGAGGCCGAGTATGCGGTAGACGTCGAGCCGGGCATCCATACACGCGACGACCGCGACGTGCTTGCTCGGCGGCATCGGCAGTGGTCCTTTGAAGGCACTCGCGTATCCGGCGTTGTGGGCCAGGTAGTCATCGGTAACCGTCATGCCAGTCTCCTCGGGAATTCCCTACGCGGATCGCTGCCGCGACGGATCTTAACAACCGGTGACCTGAATTTCACCGGTGCAAATCAGCACGAACACAAGCTAGGCCGCGACGCCGTTTGCGGTACCTCGCTAACCTGTCCCAATGCGATGCAGGCAGGGCGACCGGGCATGATCCGGTACCTTGCCCGGCGGTTCCTCAATTACGTCGTCCTGCTGGCGCTGGCGTCTTTCCTGACTTTCCTGCTGACCTCGCAGACGTTTCATCCGCTCGATAGTTTTGTGCAGCGCCATCCGACGCCGCCAGCGGAGGCCATCCACGCCAAAGCTGTTCAGCTGGGCCTGGATAAACCGGTACCCATCAGGTACGCGAAATGGGTTTCCGGGGTGGTCCACGGTGACTTCGGGACGACAGTGAGCGGTCACCCGGTCTCCCAGGAGCTTTGGCGCCGCGTCGGGGTGAGCCTGCGACTGGTGGTGACCGGGTCGGTGCTGGGCACGCTTATTGGCGTCATCGTGGGCGCCTGGGGCGCAGTCCGGCAGTACCGTCTCAGCGATCGGGTGGTCACTGTGCTGTCCCTGATCGTCTTGAGCATCCCGTCTTTCGTGCTGGCCAGCTTGCTCATTCTGGGCGCGCTGCGGGTCAACATGTTCACCGGACTGGGAATCTTCCAGTACACCGGTGAGACCTCGCCGCTGCCGCCCAATGGAACCGTCGACGAACTCATCGAACGTTTGCAGCACATGGTGCTGCCGACTCTCACCCTGGCCCTCGGTGCAATCGCGGGTTTCAGCCGCTACCAACGGAATGCGATGCTGGACGTGCTCGGCGAGGACTTCATCCGTACCGCGCGGGCCAAGGGCCTGACCCGACGGCGCGCACTGTTCAAACACGGTTTGCGCACCGCGCTAATTCCGATGGCCACCTTGTTCGCCTATGGCGTGAGCGGCCTGGTTGTCGGCGCGGTGTTCGTCGAGAAGATCTTCGGCTGGCACGGCATGGGCGAGTGGGTTGTGTCAGGAATCGCGACCCAGGACGCCAACGTCGTTGCGGCAATCACGCTCTTCTCGGGAGCTGCCGTTCTGCTAGCGGGACTGTTGTCCGACGTCATCTACGCGGCGCTGGATCCGAGGGTGCGGGTTTCATGACTGCCACTGAGAGCACGCCGGTGCGGTCTGGCATCCACCCGGTCGCCACGTTCACGTCGCGACGAAACCTGTTGATTCGCCGCTTCGTTCGCAATAGGCCCGCCACGAGTGCGCTGATTCTGCTGGCGCTGGCATTCATCGGTTGCTACGCATTACCGCCGCTACTGCCCTACAGCTACACCGATCTGGACCTGCACGCGCTGCTGCAGCCGCCGTCGTACAAGCACTGGTTCGGCACCAACGCGCTGGGTCAGGACCTACTGGCCCGGACGCTGTGCGGCATGCAGAAGTCGCTACTGATCGGCTTTTGCGTGGCACTGATCTCGACCACCATCGCCGCAACCGTCGGCACCGTTGCAGGCTATTTCGGTGGCTGGCGCGACCGAACGCTGATGTGGCTAGTGGATCTGCTGCTGGTCGTGCCCAGTTTCCTGCTCATTGCCATCGTCACTCCGCGCACCAAACAATCGAACAGCGTTCTGTGGCTGGTCGTGCTCCTCGCGGCGTTCGGCTGGATGGTCAGCTCACGGATGGTGCGCGGCTTGACGATGAGCCTGCGAGAACGTGAATTCGTCCGCGCGGCAAGATATATGGGAGTGTCGAGTCGGCGCGTGATCACCCATCACATCGTGCCGAACGTTGCCTCGATCCTGATCATCGACGCAACGCTGAACGTAGGTTTCGCGATCCTGGCCGAAACCGGGTTGAGCTTCTTGGGATTCGGTGTTCAGCCGCCAGACGTTTCGCTGGGCACGCTGATTGCGGAAGGCACTCCTTCGGTCACCACCTTCCCCTGGATCTTCCTGTTCCCGGGCGGGGCGTTGGTTTTGATTGTGTTGTGCGCGAATCTCGCCGGTGACGGACTGCGCGACGCCGTCGACCCGAGCGCGAAGCCATCACGCCGCAAAAAGCGGAAGCCAATTGGACGGCCAGCGTGACGGCGCTGTTGGAGGTGGCCGACCTCAGCGTTACCTTCGACACCGGTGATGCGCGGGTACCCGCGGTGCGCGGGGCGACCTACCACGTCGATCCGGGCGAAGTGCTCGCCATCGTCGGAGAATCGGGCTCGGGTAAAAGCACCGCCGCCATGGCCGTGGTCGGACTGCTACCCGAATACGGTGAGGTGTCGGGTTCGGTGCGGTTACACGGGCAGGAGTTGCTCGGGCTGCCTGACGAGGCGATGTCACGGATCCGCGGAAAGACGATCGGCACGGTGTTCCAGGACCCGATGTCGGCCCTGACTCCCGTGTATACCGTCGGGGACCAGATAGCCGAAGCCATCAGGGTTCACCACCGTGACATCAGCCGAGCAGATGCCCGCAAGCGAGCCGCGGAGCTGCTCGATCTGGTCGGTATCGCGCAACCACACCGCCGCGCAAAAGCGTTCCCCCACGAGCTGTCCGGCGGCGAGCGCCAGCGGGTGGTGATCGCGATCGCGATCGCGAACGATCCGGACCTGCTCATCTGTGACGAGCCCACCACCGCGCTGGACGTCACCGTACAGGCCCAAATTCTCGACGTCCTCAGGACAGCGCGCGACGTCACCGGCGCGGGCGTGTTGATCATCACCCATGACCTGGGGGTGGTCTCGGAGTTCGCCGACCGGGCAATGGTCATGTACGCCGGACGTGAGGTCGAGATCGCGACCGTCGAAGATCTGTACCGGGACCGCCGCATGCCGTACACGGCCGGGTTGCTTGGTTCGGTGCCGCGGCTGGACGCCCCGCAGGGCACTCGACTGATTCCGATTCCAGGCGCGCCGCCCAACCTGTCGACGCTGGCACCCGATGCCTGTCCGTTCGCTCCCCGCTGTCCACTGGTGATCGACGAATGTCGTTCGGCTGAACCAGATCTGATCACAGTTCGAGCGGGTCACCGCGCGGCCTGCATCCGTACCGACGATGTCGCGGGTCGCACTGCCGCTGAAATCTTCGACGTGACCACTGCGCCGCCGGCCATCGACAGAGCGGCGGACGAAAGCGCAACCGTGCTACGGGTCGTCGACCTCAGCAAGACCTATCCGCTTACCAAGGGCCTGGTGCTGCGCAGGCGGGTGGGTGAGGTGCGAGCGGTCGACGGCATCAGCTTTACCCTGGAACAGGGTCGAACGCTGGCGATCGTCGGGGAATCCGGTTCGGGCAAATCGACTACCCTGCAACAGATATTGGAACTGGCCGCACCGCAAGCGGGTTCCATCGAGGTTCTCGGCGAAGACGTCGCTCAGTTGAATCGGGAGAGACGGCGTGCGCTGCGACGCGACATTCAGGTCGTATTTCAAGACCCGGTAGCGTCGCTAGACCCCCGGCTACCCGTTTCCGAGGTCATAGCTGAACCTTTGCAGGCGAACGGCTTTCGCAAGGGTGACACTGATGCGCGAGTCGCGGAGCTGCTCGATATCGTTGGTTTGCGCCGTGCGGACGCGACTCGCTATCCGGCCGAGTTCTCCGGTGGACAAAAGCAGCGCATCGGCATCGCGCGGGCGCTGGCGTTGCAGCCCAAGATATTGGCGCTCGACGAGCCGGTGTCGGCACTGGACGTCTCGATCCAGGCCGGGATCATCAACCTGCTGCTCGACCTGCAAGAGCAGTTCAGTCTGTCGTATTTGTTTGTCTCGCATGATCTTTCCGTCGTCAAACACCTGGCGCATCAGGTGGTGGTGCTGTACCGGGGCACCATAGTTGAGCAGGGCGACGGCGATGAGGTCTTCACCAACCCACAGCACGAATACACCCGGCGACTGCTAGACGCCGTTCCGCGAGCGCACCCCGATGCCGCAGCCGGTTAGCATCGTCGGGGTGACGCACCCACCGAGGGCCCGCAAACTCGCGGCGCTGGCAACCGCGCTCGTGCTGCTGATCACCGGCTGTTCGAGCGGCTATCAGGACCTGCCCGAGACCCGGGCCGCTCAGGTCGGAGCTACCAGCGACATGAACCCGCAGGACCCCGCCACGCTGCGTGACGGCGGAAACCTGCGACTCCCGCTGACCGCCTTCCCGGACAATTTCAATCAGTTGAACATCGACGGCAATACCTCTGACACCGCCGCGATTCTGGGGCCCACGCTGCCGGGGGCATTCATGACCCAGGCCGACGGGACGCTGAATCTCAATACCGACTACTTCACCGGTGCCGAGCTGACCGGAACCAACCCCCAAACCGTCACCTACACAATCAATCCAAAGGCAACGTGGAGCGATGGCAAACCGATCACGTGGGAAGACCTCAAGTCTGAGGTCGACGCGTGCAGCGGCCACGACAAGAAGTACCTGATCGCCAGCCGGGCCGGGTTCGAACGCGTGAAATCGGTGACCAGAGGCGTTGACGACCGGCAAGCCGTGGTCACCTTCTCGGATCCGTACGCCGAATGGCGGGGGATGTTCGCCGGCGGGATACAACCTCGGAGCATGACGGCCAACCCGGAGGTCTTCAATAAGGGCCAGCTGGAAGAGCCGGGCCCATCGGCCGGACCGTTCATCGTGTCCACGATTGACCGGACCGCACAGCGCATCGTGCTGACACGCAATCCCCGTTGGTGGGGTCGCAAGCCGCGGCTTGATTCGATCACTTTCCTGGTGCTCGACGTCTCTGCCATCGTCCCGGCGTTGCAGAACAAGGCAATCGATGCCGCCGGCATCACCACCCTCGACGATATGGTCACCGCGCAACGCACGCCCGGCATCGTGATCCGGCGCGCCCCCGCGCCGACCTGGTTCCACTTCACGTTCAACGGCGCCGAGGGGTCCATCATGGCCGACGAGCGGCTGCGGCTGGCGGTGTGCCAGGGTATCGATCGCCAAGCCATCGTTGATGTCGTTGAGCACGGCCTGACCACTCATCCCACGCCGCTGAACAACCACGTCTATGTGGCCGGGCAGGTTGGCTACCAAAACAACAGCGCACCAGGAGATTACAACCCGGATCAGGCCCGCAGAGCCTTGGATGCCATGGGCTGGAAGCTCAACGGGTCAGTACGGGAGAAGGACGGCAAGCAGCTCGTCGTTCGCGACGTACTTTTCGACGCGCCGTCCAACCGGCAGATTGCCATGGTCGCGCAGAACAGCCTGGCGCAGATCGGCGTGAAGCTGCTGCTCGACCTTAAACCTGGCAATGGCTTCTTCAGCCAATACATCGGAGTCGGTGACTTCGACATCGCTCAATTCGGTTGGGAAGGCAATGCTTTCCCGTTGTCGGCGCTTCCTCAGATTTACACCTCGGATGGTGACAGCAATTTCGGCAGGATCGGGAACGCTACGATTGACTCGAAGATCGCCGAGACGCTGTCGGAGCTGGATCAGGACAAGGCGCGTGTTCTCGCCAACCAGGTTGACACGATGATCTGGCAGGAAGGCTTCAACCTGCCGCTGTTCCAGTCGCCCGGTAACAGGGCGGTACGACGTGATTTGGCCAATTACGGTGCAGCCGGACTGGCCGATGTGGACTACACCACGATCGGGTTCATGCGGACCTGAGCCGCCGCCACAGGGGTGTCACCGTCGGCAGCGCGCCCTCCGCGATGGCAGCCACCTCCACCGCCTTCCAAAGCAAACGCATTGCCGGACGGGCCGGTAGCGCGTCCAGCGCCGATCCCTGACCGGCCAACGTGTCGATCTCGCCGCGGCATACCGCCCCGGCGATAGCCAGCGCGGCGGGCTCACGAAAGTCCACCGCGCTGTGCGCCATCGTCGGCAAAGACAACAACAGGGAATCGGGCACCAGTGCGGCGACCCGCTCGGCCACTGCGGGCGGAGTAATGAGATCCCGCCCGCCGGAGACCACCACGACGGGCCAGGAGTAATTCGGCATTGCCGCCACCAGATCATAGGGCTCGTCTTCGAATGTTGCGGTCTGAGTGCGTGTTTCGCGCTCGGCCACGGCGGGATCGAGCGGCAGGCCATCGGGTGGCGGCGCATAGTTGAGTTCACGCAGCGCGATCCGGCTGACCAGATCTTCCTCGTAGCGGTACGGCAGGTTGCTCAGGATGGTGAATTGAGATAGGAGCCACCACAGCACTTTTCGGTCATCGAGCAGTAGGTCCAGTTGCCGCTCGAGCACGCCAGCGCCACCGTACCCGTACACCGTCGTAACCAGTTGCGTGGCCGAGGCGGTCATTACTCCGGTATCGACGAGCTTGCGCATTTTGGGTGCCAGTGAAACGGTTTCGGGACTATCGCCGTCGAACAGCAAGCCACGAATGGCGTCACGAACGATCGCGATGTCGTGCCGGGACAGCAGCGGGGAATCGAGAATCATCGCCTGCACCCGGCCGGGGTGGCGTACGCCGATGCCGGCCGCGATATAGGTGCCGTACGACGTGCCATAGATGACGGCGGAGTCCACATGGGCGTCGTCGAGCACCGCGGCGACGTCGTCGACCACCTGATCGACGGTGATCGCTTCGGGCGGCAGGTCGGCACCGGAGTCGTCGTGACGCGACATTCCCACCCCGCGGTGCTCGATCATGATGACGTCGAGGCCGGCGAGGGCGGCGCGGCGCCGCAGCCCCTTGTAGACCTGCAGCGACGCCACCCCCGGGCCTCCCGGGATGATGACCAGCGGGTGGGCGGATTTGAGACCGGTGCGCACATAGTAGAGATCGAACTCGTCAGCGCTGCCCGGGGATATCGGCCTGCGCACCGGCCGGACGCCGGGCATTCCCGCGAGCCTTCCGTGCACCCGGCGCCGTTTCGCGTTCATCGTCATCGGTGTCGGCCCGCCATGGATCCATTCTGCCTAGCTCGCTCGCGATCAGCAGCGCGGCAGCGCGCCCGGGGGCACCGGGTCAGCCGCTGATCAGGTCGGCGGCCTTCTCCCCGATCAGCACCGACGGCGCGTGGGTGTGACCGCGGATCGTGCTGGGCATCACCGAGGCGTCGGCCACCCGAAGCCCGTCGACCCCACGTAACCGCAGTTGGGGATCCACCACGCTGGACTCGTCGCTGCCCATCCGGCAGGTGCCCAACGGGTGATACAAGGTTTGCGAGCAAGTGTTGAGCGCGGATTCAAGCGTGGCCTCGTTCAGCTCGGTGCAGTCACGCGGTCGCGCGATCGGACCGAGCAGGCCTGCTAACGCGGGAGCTGCGGCGATCCGCGCGCATATCCGCAGCCCTTCCATCATCGCGGTGCGGTCAACGCCGCCCGGATCGGATAGATAACGCGGGTCGATCACCGCCTTGTCGTGCGGGTCGGCGGAGCGCAGCGTGATCTGGCCGCGGCTTTCCGGTGCGACCAGGATGGGCCCGAAAACCACCCCGTGCCCCTCCGGCTCACTGAGTCCCTCGTCGTAGAAGGGCGCCGGGGCGAAGAGCAGCTCGAGATCGGGTAGGTCCAGTTCGGGCCGGCTGCGGACGAATCCGTACGCCTCCGCGACGCACGAGGTGAGCATGCCGCGGTGCCGCAGCAGGTAGTTGATCAATTGCGTCGGCTTTTCGCCGGCGAACAGGCTACCGCCGTTCACGGTGAAACCCAGCGGTGTGACGAGGTGGTCGAGCAGGTTCTGTCCGACCTCGGGTGAATGAGAGACGAGGTCGATCCCGTGCTCGGCGAGGTGGTCGCGATCGCCGATGCCGGAGAGCATCAACAGCTGGGGGCTGTTGATGGCGCCGCCGCAAAGAACCACCTCGCGCCGCGCGTGGGCGACGCATTGCTCACCGTCGCGCTCGAATTCGACACCGACTGCTTGGGATCCGTCGATCAGGATCCGGGTAGCGGTGGCACCGGTGAGCACCGTGAGGTTTTTGCGGCGCATCACCGGTTTCAGATAGGCGTCGGCGCTACTGCACCGGGCGCCCCGTCGCTGCGTGACGACGCTCTCGCAAAAGCCCTCCGGCCATGCCGAATTCGGTTGCACTGCGGGAAACCCGCACTCCCGCGTCGCGGCCAGCCAGGCTGCCGTCGAGGGCCGCGGGCTACGCTGCCGGGAAATGTGGACGGGGCCGGTCACCCCGCTGTCGTCACCGCTGACGAAATGCCATGCCTCGGTCACGTTCTCGATGCGACGGAAGTATCCGAGCATCTCGGCAAACGACCATTGCGGGTCTGCTCGCATCGCCCACTCGTCGTAGTCGGCCTCAAATCCGCGCACCCACATCATCGCGTTGATCGACGATGAGCCGCCCAGCACCTTGCCTCTGGGCCAATAGATCTCGCGGCCGCCAAGTCCTTGCTGTGGCTCAGTCAGATAATCCCAGTCGATCTCACTGCGGTACAGGCGGGAGAAGGCCGCTGGTATCCGGATGAACCGATTCTTGTCGCGCGGACCCGCTTCGAGCGCGAGTACCGAAGTCGCCGGATCGGCGCTGAGCCGACTCGCCACGACAGAGCCGGCCGAGCCGGTACCTATCACTAGGTAATCGCACTGAACGTCCACGTTGCACCCCGTTTCGGGGTGAGTGTAAGACCGGACGATCCCCGGGGCCTACACATTGAGATCGATACGGTGCGCACCCTTCACGCCGTCGTAGCGGTCGGGACTACATGTCAACACGATCACCTGTCCGTGCGCACCGACGGTATCGAACACCTCGCCCATCTTGGCCAGCCGGTCGGGGTCGGTGAACCCCAGCGCGTCGTCGACCACAACCGGAACCGCGTCTTCCTTGGCAACCAGGGCGGCACCGGCCAACCGCGCCAGGATCCCGAGCTGCTCCTTGGCCCCACCGGACAGGGAGTCGTAGGGCACCGTGACGCCATCCACGGTCCGGCTGCGGATGCACAAGTCGGCGTCGATGTCGACTTCGAACGTGGGCCCGAACACTGGACGGCCGAGCCGCTGCAATTCCGTGCGGTAGGGCTCGACATAGCCCAGTCGGGTGGTGTCGCGATGGCGGGCCATCACCGACCGCAGCAGCTGTGCCGCGCGGGCCCGGCCGCCGATCCGGGTGTGCTGACTGGCGGCGTGCTCACGCTCGATCTCCGCGGCGTCGAGCTTGCCCCGGCGGCCCTCACTGCCAAAGACCGAGAGTTCGATGGTGAGTTCGCGCAGTGCACGAGCGGCATCTTCGTAGCGACCGCCCAACGACTCGGCTGCCTGAGTGGATGCGGCCAGTTCGGCGGTTACGGCGTCCGGCGCCGCGGCGGCCAGTTCTTCGCCCAGTTCGACGGCACGTCGATCCGCGGTTGCTGAGGCCCGCTGCCCGGCATCCGCCGACGAAGCCAGGTCCTCGTCGGTCACCGAGGCGCGCTCCTGGACCAGCTGGTCGGTGGCCCTATCGAGCTCGGCTCGTTGGGTCGTCACTTCGTTGAGTAAAAGCGTTGTCCGGGTAGAGGTCTCGGTGAACTTGGAGTCGGCTGCGGCCGCGGTACGGCGACGGGTCTCGCATTCGGCTTCCGCGGCCACGCGAGCGGTCTGTGCCGCAGTGAGTTCGGCGCGCGCGGCCACGATATCCGTCGCGAAGAGATCCGGCTCGGCCGGTTGACCGGCGCGCAACTGTGCCAGCCGTACCTGGATTTGATCCACGTCTTCGTCGCCGCACAAGCCAGACAGCGTCGCACTCAATTGGTCGCGGCTGCTGTGTAATTCACGGCGGTACTGGTAGGCCGAGCGCGCCGCGGTAAGGTCAGTGACCTCACCGGCCGCCAGAGCGGCGGTCAGATCATCTTGTGCCGCAGCATATTTCGCCTGAACATCGATGGCGGTCGCGCCGGGAGTTAAGCGCGCGGTGAGGACACCGCCAACCTCGACCTCGGTGGGGCCGGTGGCTGTCGTCGACCAGCTTTGCCCCGCCGACAATGACACCCGCTGCTGCCCGACCGTGAGCTCGATGTCGGCCACGGCGGTGAACTCGACCGCCGCCGAGATCATGGCCAGCTGGTCGCCGGCGCGATCGACCGCGGCTGCGGCGCTTTCGATCCGCCGTAGTAGCTCCTCGGTGAGGACGATCCCGGAAAGCGCAGCACTGATCCGGTCGCGGTCACCCGCGATGTCGTCGATCTTGGCCAGGCGCGCGCTCAACCGGTCGACCTCCTCGCGGCCGGCGAGCTGGTCGACGGTGCGACGGGCGGATTCGGCACGGCGTTGCAGCTCCGTCAGAACCTGAGTGGCCTCCTGCATTGCCGTGCCCGCCGCGTCGGCGTCCGTCCGCGCCGCCGTCAGCGCCTCGGTGGCTTGCTGCACGGCTGCCTCGGCGGCCGCGACAGCTGCTGTGCGGCTTTCGATCTCGGTGACCAGTCGCAACCTGCCGTTGTGCGCGGCGGACGCGGCGGCGCTGGTCGCCGTGGCGGCGGCCGCGACCAGCTTGGCTTCACGTGCTTGGCGAGTGAGTTCCGCGGTCTTATCGGCAGCGGCCTGCGCGACAGCTAACCGCGGACCCGCCGCCAGTCGCAGTTGCGAGAGCTCGGCCACTTGCTCGGTCAGCACGGCATGGCGACGCACCCGGTCGTCGACCTCGGCGACCGCCGCCGTGCACTCCGCGACCGCGGTGCCGGCGTCGGACAGCCGAGAGATGGCCGCGGCCCACTCCGCGGTGGGACGTCCGGTGGGGGTGAAGTAGCGCGCGTACTCGGCGTCGATCCGGTCGATCAGCAACGGCTCGTTGCCGGACAACGCCGCCTGGTCATCGGCCGCGACATCGAGTGCACGCGAGAGCGCATCACAGCCGGACAGATCCACCGCAGCCGTCGATGCGGACTGCAGCACCCGCTGGGCATGCCACAGGTCGTTGTCCACCGTCTCGGCGAGCATCGCCCGAACCCGCTCGTGTGCTTCATCCCCGGTCAGCTGCTCGCGGCGCGGCGCCAGCACGGTCAACTCCGTCTCACACTTCTTGTGGAAGCGCTTGCGGTAGATGAAACGGTAAGTGCCGCTGCTGATTTCAGCGGTCACCTCGGAGCCGACATCGCTGTGGGTGGGCTTGACCTGCTTGACTTCCTTCTTCGTCGAGCGGTCCCTGGATTCCAGCAGCAGATCCAGCGCCTCGATCATCGACGACTTGCCAATCTCATTGGCGCCGCACACCACGACCACGCCGTGGTCGGGAAAATCAATCTCCCGGTGCCGGATTCCGCGGTAGTTCGTCAGCACCAACCGATGCAGCTTCATGCCGCGCCCCGATCGGTGAGCCGCAGTAACAGCGCCAGCGCGGCCTGGGCGTCGCCGGCCGAGTCGGTATCGTTCCCGCGCGCCGCGGCTACCAGCTCTTCGACAGCCGCAGCGGCGAATCCCCCGATGCCGAGATCGGTGAACTCGCCGTCGGCGGGTATCACCGCCACGTCGGTGTGACGTTCCCACAGGCCCAGCCACGCGAAGAGCCGTGCGTACCGGTCCAGGCAGGCGTCCAGCGCGGCCCGGTCGGTGACCGTCAACGAACCCGTCAGCGCCAGCCGCACCACCGTGCGGTCCTTCTCGGTCATCAGATCGAGATTCACATCGAGGTCGGCGATGTCGCGGCTGGTGTCGACCTCACGGTGCAAGGTGACAAACCGCCAGTGCCCCACGTGCCGGGCCGTCACCGAAACCGCATTGGTTTCGTCGATGTCGACGACCAGGACATGGCCAGGGTCGGATTCGACGTCATCGAAGTTCGTGACTTCCGGCGATCCGGAGTACCACACCCGGCCGCTGTCGCCGACCTGGGTGAGCGAATGCTTATCCCCCAGTGCCGCATAGTGGACCGCTCCGCGGGCCAGCGCCTCTTCGAGCCGGTCCAGCCGAATCAGCGACGGCTTCTCCCGATCGGGATCGAGCACGTCGACGCCGCCGTGGGCGACGAGCACGCGGGTGACCGGGCCCGCGTCGAGGTCGTAGAGCACGTCGCCGACCAGGTCGGTGGTCGGAGCCTTCGACCGCCATGGCGCCGCGACGATCTCGAGGCCCGGCCGAACCTGGTGGATGCCGGCGCGGTCGAGCACCACGACGTTGTCCGGGCATTCGGCGGTGAACAGCGCACTGGTGAACACCGATGACGCGTCCAGCGGATCGTGGTTGCCGGGCAGCAGATAGACCGGAATACCGATGGCGCGCATGGCTTCCAGGGACTGCCCGATCACCTGCGGAGCGAGCTGATTGTGTTCGAAGACGTCGCCGGCGACCACGACGAACTCGGCGCCCACCTCGGCCGCCAAGGCGCCCAGACCGGCCACCGCGTCGCGCCGGGCGGCCGAATACCGCGGCTGGGCGTCGCCGGCCAGGAAGTGTCGGGTCATGCCCAGCTGCCAGTCGGCGGTATGCAGGAATCGCATCCCGGCGCCCCTTTCGGAAAATGGCGTGGCTATCAAGGCACCGCGAGTCTAGGGCGGTTCACCGACAACTCCGGGGACGCGCACCGGCATGCCTCGGCGCAGTCTGTGGATCTGCCCGGACCGGGTCTCGTTTTTTGCCCGCCTCTGAGCGACAATTGGTGTGTTTCTTGATTACTGAAAAAACTTGCGCCACAGCGTTTTCAGTAGTCACAAGGCGGCGATTCTTGTCGGTGGTTGGGTTTAGTTTCGCGGTATGAGTTCAGCCGTTCTCGATCGAGAGGTGTTCACCGCGAAGTTCGACGTGTTGGACACCGCGCTCGAGGACGTCCTCGGGCTCGATTCGGAGATGCTGTGCAACCCGGAGCGGCTGGCATTGCTGGAACGCTACGAAAAGGTGCGACGACGCCTGTCGGCTGGTGAGCATCCGCTGATCAAACAACTCCAGCAGGAGGCCACCCCCGAAGAACTGGGCGGAAAGCTTTCGCATGCGATCGCCGACTGGACGTTGATCAGCCGTGCCGAAGCAGCCCGCCGCGTCCGTGATGCTGCTGATCTGGGCGAGCGGCGAGCGCTCACCGGCCAACCCCTGGGCCCGGTGTTGGCGGCCACCGCCGCCGGCCAGCGAGCCGGAAAGCTAGGTGTCGAGCACGTCGCGGTGATCCGCCGCTTCTACCACCAGCTACCCGGTTGGATCGATGCCGACACCCGCGCCCACGCCGAAGCCGACCTAGCCCGCCTGGCGTCGCAGTACCGGCCCGACCAGCTGGCCGCACTCGCCGATCACCTCGCCGACTGCCTGAATCCCGACGGCAACTACACCGACGACGACCGCGCCCACCGCCGAGGCCTGACCCTCGGCAAGCAGCAGGCCGATGGCATGTCCGCGCTCAGTGGCTGGCTCACCCCGGAAGCCCGCGCATCATTGGAAGCGGTGCTGGCCAAGCTCGCCGCCCCCGGCATGTGCAACCCGGGCGACGAGACCCCGTGTGTAGACGGTGCGCCATCTCAGCAGGCCATCGACCACGATGTCCGCTCACCGGCGCAACGTCAGCATGATGGCCTCAATGCCGCGCTGCGCAGCGTGTTGGCGTCGGGCACGTTGGGTCAACACAATGGGCTGCCCGCCTCGATCATCGTCACCACCACATTGGCCGAACTCGAGGCAGCCGCCGGGCACGGAATCACCGGCGGCGGCACCCGGCTACCGATCAGCGACGTGATCCGCCTGGCGCGGCACGCCCACCATTATCTGGCCATCTTCGACAACGCCAAACCCGTCGCGCTGCATCACACCAAACGACTCGCTTCGCCCGGTCAACGAATCGTGTTGTACGCCAAAGACCGTGGCTGCAGCACACCCGGCTGTGACATCGGCGGCTACTACTGCGAAGTCCACCACGTCACCGACTACGCGACCTGCCACACCACCGACATCGACAACCTCGCCCTGACCTGCGGCGCCCACCACCGACTCCTGCGACCCCGCGGCTGGACTACCCGAAAACGCGCCAACGGCGACACCGAATGGATCCCGCCACCGCACTTAGAGCGCGGCCAACCACGCACCAACACCTTCCACCACCCGAAAAACTTCTCCTCGACGAAGACGACGACGAGGTGGCATAGCACCAGTGCTTGCGGACTGATTAGCGTTAGTCGGGTGAGCGAACCCAATCGCACCCTGCTGCTGATGCGACATGCGAAATCTGAATACCCGCCTGGCGTCGCGGACCACGACCGGCCCTTGGCGTCCCGCGGCATCCGGGAGGCAGGGCTGGGTGGCGACTGGCTGCGCGCCAACCAACCCAGCATCGACGCCGTGCTGTGCTCCACGGCCACCCGCGCGCGGCAGACCCTGACCAACACCGGCATCGAGGCCCCCGTGCAATACCGTGAGCGCCTCTACGACGCCACCCCGGGGACGATTATCGACGAGATCAACGAGGTTGCCGACACCGCGGACACCCTGCTGGTCGTCGGGCACGAACCAACCATGTCTTACCTGGCGATCGGCCTGGCGGGCATTGAGGATACCGACGAGGCTGCGCTGCAACGCATTTCGGAAAAGTTCCCGACGTCGGCGATCGCGGTGCTGAGGGTGAACGGCGAGTGGAAGGACCTGCAACTAGAGCAAGCCACGCTGATCGGCTTCCACGTTCCGCGCTGAGTACCGCTAGGAGTTCGTCGAGAGCGTCAGCTCCATCAGCTTGAGGGCCTGGCCGCAGGCGTCGATACCGGGTGACTGCGGGTTGACCCACCAGCCGACCACTCCCGCCGCGTCGCTGGCCACCCCACACGCACCGTTCGCGTCATCCGGGCGCATCACAATCGAATTGACGCCCGCGATCGCCTTGCTTTCCACCTTGTACTTGAGGAATTCGGCGACCTTACGCTCTTCGCTCAGACTGCCCTGCTCGAACCAGAACCGGGTGATGTCGATCAGGCCGGCCGGGTTGGCCGCCTGCCAGCGGCAGATCGCGCCGACGAACGTGCTCTGAATGTCGAGCGGGTCGGCACCCACCGTCTTGGCCAAGATGTCGGTGGTCAGTACCTCGCACTCCTTGAGCAGGTTCGGGTACTGCTGTTGAGAATTGTTGTTGCGCGGTACACCGCCGGAACCCGCCTTGACGGCGTTACCCCCGATCGACCTAGAACAGCCCGTCACGATCACCAGCGCGGCGATCACAACGGCCGCACAGGCAAGGACACCTCTGCGGGCCCGGAAGCGAGGACCCTTCGAGTCGGTCATTTCGAGTTCGCAATCGATTGACGAGTCAATTCTTTGGCTATGTCACACGGCGGCGGGAATGGCTTTTGGCTGAAGCTGACCGACCACTCGATGAAGTCGTCCTGGAACTGAATGCCGACTTCGCAGAGCGAGTCACCCAGGTTGGGCTCGTTGCCGACGGCGATGAAGCCGCTGTGGCCGTTGATATTGATGTCGTCGACGCTGGCACGCGACAGCTCCTCGGTCTTGCGTTCGCGTCCGATCGGGCTGCCGCGGTACCACGAAAAAGAGAAGTGCGGACCGAGGATTCCGCCGCCCGCCAGCCACTGGCACCCTACGGAGTTGCGGGCCGTGTTGGTCAGCCCGCTCATCTTGGTCAGTTCCGCGACCGCCTGATCGCTGACGCCGCCGCATTGCGGAAACATCGGTCCGTGGTGGCCCTCGGCGTTACCCGGCGCCGACGATGTCGTCCCACCCGGTTTGTTGTCGCCGGAACTGGAGCAGCCCGCGGCCGCGGGGATCAAGATCGTGATGGCCGCGAGGGCTAGCGCCGTGAGGTTACGACGCACCGCTACCCTGCTTCTGCTCAGCCTGCTGCTGGTCCACACGATGCACTGTAGCGGCAGCCCCGCGGGTCAACCACCGACGCGCCACTTGAGCAGGCATTTCGAAGCGGTTGCCGGATGCGGCTCGAGCACACAGCCGCCCGGCGGTGCTCAGCGCTGCACCGGGTGCCATATGCGACAGTTACCGAATGCTTCTGGCACTGCTGCGCCAGTACATCCGGCCGTACCGCCGGCTGGTTGCGGTGCTGATGGTGCTTCAACTGATCAGCACCCTGGCGACGCTGTACCTGCCGACGGTCAACGCCGCGATCATCGATGAGGGCGTCGCTAAGGGCGACACCGCGACGATCGTCAAGCTCGGCATGGTGATGCTGGGAGCTACCGGCCTGCAGGTGTTGTGCTCGGTCGGGGCCACTTACTTCGGCTCGCGGACCGGGATGGGGTTCGGGCGCGATTTGCGCCTGGCGATGTTCGAACACGTCACCACCTTCTCCGAGCGCGAGACCGCCCGCTTCGGCGCGCCGACGCTGCTCACCCGCAGCACCAACGATGTTCGGCAGATCCAGTACCTGGTCCAAATGATGGGCACGGTATTGGTCACCGCGCCGATCATGTGCATCGGCGGAATCTTCATGGCCATCCATCAAGAGGCCGCGCTGACGTGGTTGTTGCTGGTCAGCGTCCCGATTTTGGCCGTGGCCAACTACTGGATCATGTCGCACATGCTGCCGCTGTTCCGCAGCATGCAAGCCCTGATCGATGGCATCAATCGGGTGATGCGCGACCAGTTGTCCGGGGTGCGGGTGGTCCGGGCGTTTACCCGCGAAGGCTTTGAGCGTGACCGGTTTTCTCGCGCCAACGCCGCACTGTCCAATGCCTCCCTGACCGCGGGTAACTGGCAAGCGCTGATGCTGCCGGTGACCACGCTGACCATCAACGTGTCCAGCGTCGCGCTGATCTGGTTTGGCGGGCTGCGCATCGATCGCGGCCAGATGCAGGTCGGCTCGCTGACCGCCTTCCTGGCCTACTTCACGCAGATCCTGATGGCCGTGCTGATGGCGACGATGACACTGGTGGTGCTGCCGCGCGCATCCGTGTGCGCTGAGCGGATCACCGAGGTGCTGTCCACTCGTGCCGCCGTCGAGAGCCCGCAACGCCCCAAGTTTCCCAAAGAGGGAATCAGCGGGATAGTGCGTTTGGACGGCGCGACATTCACCTATCCGGGCGCCGATCGCCCAGTGCTGCAAGACATCTCGTTGACCGCGCTGCCCGGCACCACCACCGCGGTCGTCGGCAGCACCGGCTCGGGCAAGTCGACGCTGGTGTCGCTGATCTGCCGGCTCTACGACGTGACCGCCGGCGCTGTGCTGCTCGACGACCTCGACGTCCGCGAGTACGACACCGAGCGGCTCTGGTCGGCGATCGGCTTGGTCCCGCAACGCGGGTATCTCTTCTCCGGCACCGTGGCGGACAACCTGCGCTTCGGTAAGGCCGACGCCACCGACGAGGAGATGTGGGAAGCGTTGCGGGTGGCCGCCGCCGACGATTTCGTAGGAGCGCACGCCGACGGGCTGCACACGCGGGTCGCCCAGGCCGGAATGAACTTCTCGGGTGGACAACGACAACGGCTGGCGATCGCCCGGGCAGTCATCCGCCGCCCGGCGATCTATGTGTTCGACGACGCGTTCTCCGCGCTGGATGTGCACACCGATGCACACGTTCGTGCCGCTCTGCGCGAGATCTCCGGGGGCGCCACGATAATCGTCGTCACACAACGCATTTCGACAGCCTCACAGGCTGACCAGATCATCGTCGTGGACAACGGAAAACTGGTGGGCTCGGGCACGCACGAATCGCTGCTGGCCGATTGCACCACCTACACGGAATTCGCCGACTCGCAGTCGGTGGGCGCCTTGCGATCAGATCAAGTCGGGGGGACGCCGTGACCAAGGCGACAAACCGACCCGGCCGTGGAGCAACTCCCAGCACCCGGTCCCGCGACTTCTGGGGCACGGCGGCTCGGCTGGTGAAACGCCTTGCGCCACAACGAACGCTGAGCATTGCGGTGATCGTCCTGGGCCTCACCGGCACGGTGATCGGCGTCGTCGTTCCGCGAATCCTGGGCCACGCCACCGATCTCCTCTTCAACGGCGTGATCGGGCGAGAGTTGCCGGCGGGAATCAGCAAGGCACAGGCCGTCGCGCAGGCCCGGGCGCGCGGCGACGGGGCGTTCGCCGACTTGCTGTCCGGGATGAATGTGGTGCCCGGCGCAGGTGTGGACTTCGGCGCGGTGGCACGAACGCTGACTGTTGCCTTGGCCCTGTATGTAGTTGCCGCACTATTGCTTTGGGCACAATCTCGGCTGCTCAACCTGACCCTGCAGCGCACCATGGTCGCGCTGCGGTCCGAAGTCGAGGACAAGGTCCACCGACTGCCGCTGTCCTTCTTCGACGGACGGCTGCGCGGCGAGCTGCTGAGCCGGGTGACCAACGATATCGACAACGTCCAATCCTCGCTGTCGATGACGATCAGCCAACTGCTGACGTCAATGCTGACCGTCGTCGCGGTGCTGGTGATGATGATGTCGATCTCGCCGCTGTTGACGCTGATCACTGTGCTGACCGTGCCGCTCTCGCTGCTGGCGACCCGTGCGATCGCGCGCCGCTCGCAACGTCTGTTCGTGGCGCAGTGGAGAAGCATCGGACGACTCAACGCCCACATCGAAGAGACTTACAGCGGGTTCACGGTGGTCAAGACTTTCGGTCACCGGGACGCGGCACGCGCACAATTCCGCAACGTCAACGACGACGTCTACGACGCGAGTTTCGGTTCCCAGTTCTTCTCCGGCCTGGTGGCACCGGCCACGACGTTCATCGGCAACCTCGGATACGTCGCGGTCGCGGTGCTCGGCGGCCTGCAGGTGGCGACCGGACACATCACCCTTGGCAGCATCCAGGCGTTCATCCAATACGTCCGGCAGTTCAACACGCCGCTGAGCCAGGTGGCCGGGATGTACAACACCCTGCAATCCGGGGTGGCCAGCGCCGAGCGGGTGTTCGACCTGCTCGACGAGCCCGAGGAAGCGCCGGACCCGGCGCCGGCGCGCCCCAACGGCCAGACCTCGCAGCCGCGCGGACGTGTCGAATTTCGGCACGTGAGCTTTGCTTACCACCCGGGCACGCCGGTGATCGAAGACCTGTCGATGACGGTGGAGCCGGGCAGCACCGTGGCGATCGTCGGCCCGACCGGAGCGGGCAAGACCACGCTGGTAAACCTGCTAATGCGGTTCTACGACGTCGATTCCGGCCGGATCCTGGTCGACGGCATCGACATCACCACCGTGAGCAGACAAACACTGCGGTCGCGAATCGGCATGGTGCTGCAAGACACCTGGCTGTTCGACGGGACAATCGCGGAGAACATTGCCTATGGGCGGCCCGAGGCCAGCGCAGATGAGGTGGTCGAAGCCGCCAGGGCGGCCCACGTCGACCGGTTTGTCCACACCTTGCCGGCCGGCTACCAGACCCGGGTCAGCGGCGACGGCGCCAACATCAGCGCCGGCGAGAAACAGCTCATCACGATCGCACGCGCGTTTCTTGCCCGCCCGCAGCTGTTGATGCTCGACGAGGCAACCAGCTCGGTCGACACCCGCACCGAGACCCTTATTCAGCGGGCCATGCACGAACTTCGCCGAGACCGCACGAGTTTCGTTATTGCGCATCGGCTTTCGACGATCCATGATGCCGACCGCATCGTGGTGGTCGAGTCCGGGCGCATCGTCGAACAGGGCAATCACGCCGAACTCATGGCCCGCCGGGGTGCCTACTACGCGATGACCCGGGCCTGAGTTCCCCGGCCCGACCGGCCGCGTCCCCGGCCCGCTTCGGGCCAACCTGAGGCGTTACTGAAATGACGCCAAGAAGTTATTGAGGATCCATATAGGAGCGGGCCCGACGCTAGATCCATCAGCACCCCAACCGCACACCTGAAAAGGATCACAGCAATGTTCTCTCACCGCATCAGCACAATTGCCAGCACCGCGATCGGCGCCGCCGCCATCGGGCTCGTCGCAGTCGCCACCGCCAGCACCGCGGGGGCCAGCACAATCGACGACGCGTTCATCGCCCAGATGAACACCCTGGGCATCACCTTCAGCTCACCTGCCGAGGCCGTCAAGGAAGGCCACCAGGTGTGCCGTGAGCTCGCCTCCGGCAAAAGCGGCACGGACGTCGCCACCGAGGTCCTCAAGCAGACGGACCTGACCAGTCACCAAGCGGCCTACTTCGTCGTCGACGCGACCAAGGCCTACTGCCCACAACTCGCCCCTCAGCTCACCTAATCGCACCCACCCAACCGAATGGGGGGAT
>DASYJS010000441.1:0-9490 GCA_035996225.1 Mycobacterium sp.
GATTGACCGTGCCGTCGTACAGGATCGTGGGCACCTGACGCAGGAAGGTCTGCATGAATGTGCTGGGACGCAAGTGGGTCCAGGCCACACCCGAGCTCTCCAGATACCGTTCGACCTCGGCGTGCATCCGCGCGAACCGAAACTTCGCATCGCCCCAGCAGCCCATACCCGAGAACTTGACGATGTGACGAACGCCGGCACGCTTGGCGGCGTCGATGAAGGTGCACTGCGTTTCGAGCATGTGCTCGTCCGGCCCCGAGATCATCAGAGCCCGCTCCACGCCATCGAGAACACCGTCGAGTGTCGCCGGTTTGAGCATGTCGCCCTCGGCCACCTCGACGGTGTCCGGAATGCCGAGCACCGCCGCCTTGGCCGGATCTCTCACTAGGGCCCGCACCGGTAATCGCGCATCGACGCACGCCCGGATCACCGCGGATCCACTCAACCCGGTCGCCCCGGTCACAAGAATCATCTTGTCGTCGCCCTTTACTCCTGCTGCTGCCGCGACGCATCACGGCACTTCCACATGAATAGACCGGCGAGCCGCCGGAAAAGAATCGGTCGCGCCAAGGGGCCAGGGGAGCGCGCTGCCCCGGCCTGCTTTTACCCCGGTACGGTCAGCCGCTAGCCGCCCAACGCCAGCTCTGCTGCCAGGGCGGCCGCCCACACCGTCGACGCGATCGAAAGTGCTATCCAGTCAGCCAGTTTCGGTCGCGACGGGGCGGCCGAGATCTGACCGGTGCCGCCGCGGGCGGTGATCGCATCGCCCATCTCGTCCGCGCGCCGCAGCGTCACAGTGATGACCGCGACGATCAGATCGACCACGTCTGCCACCAGTCGCCTGAGACGGGCCCTGCGGGTCCGCGGTGTCTGTTTGGGCCGCAACCGGCGAGCGGCGTAGAGCACCCGGAATTCGTCGATCAGCATCGGGAATGTTCGCAGTGCGAGCGCCAACGCGACCGACCAGTCGTCGACCGGGATCCGCAATGATCGCAGCGGGCGACCCAAAGTGGCCACGGCGGGCGCGATTTCGGCGACATTGGTGGTCCACGACACCAGCGCGCTTAGGCCCAGCAATACGATCGACAGCGCAATGAGGCGCAGAAAGTCCAACAGGCCGCTGAGACCGAGCGTGACCGGGCCCACCCGGATCTCCGGACTGCCACCGGCCAATGTCGCGGTGACACCGACGATGGCCAGCGGGATCCACAGCCAGCGCGACACCGAGGGCAGCACGCCTCGGGGGATATGTGCGGCCCACGCTCCCCCCAGAGCCAGCGCGGCCACCAGTCCGATCGCCACCCAGCCCGGGTACAACGTCAACAATACCGAAATACCGAAAACGACAAGCAGTTTGGTGCCGGCCCACAGCTCGTGAATGGCGGAGCGCCCGGGCACCGGGCGCAGCAGCACAACGGGGCGAGAAGGGCGGCGGGTGGGATGCTTCGCCGGGGACGTCGCAGTCACGTCATTCCCCGGGGCCGCGACCGGCGCCGGTTGCAGCAGACCGTCGCGCAGGTGCAGGGTGCGCGGACACAACTCCTCCAGCCCAGCGAAGTCATGGGAGATGACCACCACGGTCAGACCGGTGTCGCGGCGCCGATCCGCGAGCAGCCGCACCAAACCACGCTGGCTGGCGGCGTCCAGCCCCGCCAGTGGCTCGTCGAGGATCAATACGCGCGGCGACCGCGCCAGTAACCCGGCCAGGACCACGCGGCGCATCTGGCCGCCGCTGAGCTGGTCGATGCGCCGCTTCGCCAGGGTGGCATCCAGGCCGACGACGGCCAGCGCCGCGGCCACCCCGGCGTGATCGTCAGGCGAAAAGCCGCCCGCCGAGGCCACTTCCAGGTCGACACGGCTGCGCATCAACTGGAGCCGGGCCGCCTGAAATTTTAGCGCGACCGCGCCGACCTGTTCGGAGACGAGACGCTCGTCAAGCAGACAGGTGCCGGTGGTCGGTACCGTCAATCCGGCCATGATCCACGCCAGCGTCGACTTACCGGAGCCGTTGCCGCCGTGGATCAGCAGCCCGTCGCCCTCATGCACCACGAAGCTGATATCGCGGAGCGCGGTCTGCGCCCAGGGGGTGCCACTGCCGTATTCGTGGCCGACACCGGCGAGTTCGAGCACCGGCGCGTGGGTTTGGTGGCCCGCCGCCACTGTCGAGGCGGGTGCGGCCGCGGTCTCGACCATTTCGGTGTTATCCAGCGATTCACTGAGGTTGATTGTCCGGTGGGCGTAGTCAGCCTCGTTGTTGTAATGGGTGATGTGCACGAGGGCCGTTCGGTGACGCTCGGTCAGACCGGACAGCACGGCGATCAGTGCGTCCCGGCCCTGCTGGTCGACCATGCTGGTGACCTCGTCGGCGATGAGCAGCGCCGGCTCCCGCGCGAGCGCCGCGGCCACGGCCAGGCGCTGCAGTTCACCGCCGGACAGGCCGCCGGTGTCGCGTTCGGCGAGGCCGACCAGCCCGACTTCACTGAGTAACCGGCCGACGTCTGTGGTCTTGCCGGGTGGCAGTCCCCAGACCACATCGTCGGCGACCCGCGTGCCCAGCACTTGGCTTTCCGGGTGCTGCATGACCACCGCGGTGCCACCGAGCTGACCGAGACCCACCGCGCCGGGGCGTTCGACAGTGCCCGATGTCGGTTCGCGGCCGGCCAGGATCAGCATCAGCGTGGTTTTCCCGGAGCCATTGGCACCGGTGACCGCGACGTGTTCGCCTGCCCGCACCTCTAGGCTGACCGCACGCAGCGCGTCGTGGTCGGCGTGCGGGTAGCGGAGGCGCACCTCTTCCAGCCGCACCGGGACCGGCTGGATCGGCCCGCCGCTCAGCGGCGCGTCCAGCTTGTGCACATCGGGAACGCCGCGCAGTCGCTGCAGCACCCGCGACAGCGCCCACCAGCCGATCACCGAGGCACCCATGATCGCGACGGCGGCGTATCCGATGACTAGCCACTGCCAGTAATTCAGCGCTTCAGCGAAGAACTGCTTGAGCTCCTGTGCGGCCGCCCGCAGATGCGGCACCCGCGCCATGACCGTCGCGACTCCGTCCACGGTGGCGGTGATCGCGTGGAACACCAGCTGCCGCAACCGCGTCAGGACGGTCAGCGCGATGACCACTACGGCACCGACGACAACGCCAGCGCCAAGGGACGCCGCGATCACGGTCGGCGTGCCGCGGCGGCGGCGTTTCACGATTCCGGCCAGCCCGCCGACATAGGCGCAGAGCGCGACCGACCCGAAGCCGCTCAAGCCGGCTACCAGAAAGCCGATCACACCCGCGGCGACCGTGGCGGTGATCAGAACGCGGATCCGGTAGCGATATGCCAGCAGCCCCATCGGCACGGTGCCCAGCAGTCCCAGTACCCCCGCGTGCGGGAGGACGACCGCAATGATTGCGATCGCCGCGCACAGGGCGCCCATCACCGATGCCTGCGCTAGTTCGCTGGGTCGTAGCGATCGAATCCGTTCGGGCGGGATCGCCGCGCCGGGCACGGTCACGTCGCAATTATGCCAGTCGGCCGCACTTCGTCGGCCGGCACGGCGAACCGTGGCCAGCTTCGCGACACGGCGAAGACTGAGACCGGATCCGCTGTTGTCGGGAAGGTGTGATGACTCTTGACGCCGTCACGGCCTGAGAACAAAACCGCAGGTTATGTGCGGGACCGAATCGGAACGAGACGGAACGCAACTGCAGTTCATAATGCATATCCCCTGGCAGAGCGGCGGGTTCGATTCCCGGCAGCTGCACCAGAAGGGCCGCTGATCAGCGGCCCTCTTTTTTGGATCATCTAATGTCCCGAGTTGCGGCCTAGATCGGTGGCCCAACAGCTGGCCGTCGACGCGATTGTGTGACCGTTGGGGTCATCTTCCTGCTTCCTTATAGCTGCCTTTCGCCACCGTCGACGAACAGCTCGGTTCCGGTCATGAAGCTGCTCTCATCGGAGGCAAGGAATAGCACCGCGGCGGCGACTTCCTCGGGCCGCCCGACCCGGCCCATCGGCACCCGCGACGCCTCCGCATCCAGCAGCGCCTGTTCCTGGCCGCTCGGCGCCAGTCCCTTCAGTCCCGGCGTCTCAACCGGACCCGGTACGACGGTGTTGACCCGGATGCCCTTGTCGACCAGCTCCGCCGCCCACGTCCGGCCCAGCGACCGGATGGCTGCCTTCGACGCCGCGTACACGCCGAGTCCGGGTGTGCCCCCGTACGCGGAGGTCGAACCGGTCAACACGATCGACGCTCCCGGTTTCAGCAGCGGTAACACCTTCTGCAGCGTGAACAGGATTCCGCCGACGTTGATCTGGAATGTGGTGGCGAACTGTTCGACGGTCACGTCAGACAGCGTCGCCAATTCGCCGCCGCCGGCATTGGCGAATACAACATCCAGGCCGCGTCCACGTGCCCGTATGGCATCGGCAACGTTGTCGAGGTCGTCGAGATTCGACACATCGGCGCGGATGCCGGTTGCGCCCGGTCCGATCGAGGCCACGGCATCGTCGAGAGTCTGCTGATTTCGCCCGGTGATGAAGACGTGCGCGCCTTCGGCGCCAAACCGCTGTGCGGTGGCAAGGCCGATCCCGGAGTTGCCACCGGTAACCAGTGCCGTCTTGCCGGAGAGCTGACCCATACTGATCTCCTTTGTTCGAGGTCGGCGGAATCGCCATAGTTCATAACTGGCTTCAACACGTGATATATCACGTTATTCCCGCGACGCCAGCATCATCACGAACAGCTCGCCGAGCGCGCAGGCGAATCGAGCGGGCGAGATGCGCCGGGTTTGGCGGCAACTCTTCTGGCGGGGTGAATATCGCGCTCGGGGTTGGAAGTGGCGCCTACGGTTCGAGCCCAGATTCTGGATTATCGTGTGCCACAGCGCTTACGGCGGTGCGCGCCGCTGTGTGGAAGGCTTCGAGTTCACCAGTGATGTCGGGCCCGGTGGGCTGGTAGATGATTTCGGTGATGCCGTGGGCAGCGAATTCGCTGATGCGCCGGCTGATCTCGTGGGCTGAGCCGGTCAGCGTGGTCTGGGCGATGGCCTTCCAGCTGCCCGCCGCCCATGCGGCGGCGTCGGCGCGGTTCAGTGCGACGAGGTGCTGGTCGTGCACCGCGAGGTGCCGATCCTGCGGTGGGCTTTCGTTGATGGTGTCGAGCCACACATCGCCGGCGGGCAGTGCGGTGACGTCGCCGCCGAATTCGTAGGCGGCGTGATAAGCCAGCGCGTTTCCCGGGCCGGCGGCAGCCTGCACGCGCGGGGAATCCAGTGCCTCGCCGTCGGCAAGCACGGTGCCGTGGACTCCCAACGCGGCCCAGGCGAATCGGGCGGCGTAGCGAGTCTGTCCGTTGACGGTGAACAGCCCGTCGGCCAGCTCGGTGGCGACATCGATGCCTTTGGGTCCCAGCGCGGAGATGAGGAGGGGTATGTCGATCGGGCGCTGTGGTGCGTGCCCATCGGGGTGCATCATCTGTATCCGGTTGCCCTGCCACGACACTCGCTCACCGCTCAGAAGGCCGCGGAACGTGTGGACGTAATCACGCAGATATGACCAGCTGGCTGGTGCGGCGCCCAGTGCGCGGGCGCCGGCGAAGCCGGTGCCCAACGCGACCGCGATCCGGCCCGGCGCCAGCGCGGCGAGCGCCGCTGCGGCCGAAGCGTTGGCCATCGGGTGGCGGAGAGTCGGTACGAGCACGCCCGGGCCCAAGCCGATAGTGGCGGTGCGTTTGGCCGCCAATGCAAGCATCATCCACACGTCGGGGCTTTCGTGCGGTGTGTCAAACAGCCAGGCCCGGTCGTAACCAATTTGTTCGGCGGTCGCGATGTGCGTAGGGGAGTTCAACGACGTGGCGAACTGGGCGGAGATCTTCATCGGGTCGGCACCTGTCGCTAGACCTGGGCAAAGCCGCCGTCGACGCTCAGCTCGGCACCGGCCACGAAGCTGCTGTCGCCGGTGATCACGGCGACCTTGCCATCCAGTCTTGACATCAGCTCATCCTTAATTTCGTTGTTGCGCGGTGGACGTGCTTGTCCGCCGCTTCTCCGACAACGCTGTTGTCGCGTGGAAATCTTCGACCGGCTTCGTGTCAGGCCCGAGTAGGAAAGGTGTTGCCGTACATGGGTAATCCGCTTTTGGACTCTTCCTGTGTTGCTTCGTCTTGGATGACATCCCAATGTTCGGCGAGCACACTGTTTTCGATCCTCACGATGTCTGCGACTATCCAGTCGGCCGATTGCCCGACATTGGAGAATCGACCGTGCAGCATCAAATAGTCGCCGTTGGCGACGATCAGGGCATTCTCGTAGCGCATGTCTGACGGTGCGGCTTTGACGAGCTCGAACAGGCCCTCGCGGCCCGGTTCTATGTGCGCGCTGTGCTGAATGTAGTCGGGTGACCAAAAGCGTTCCGCCGCTGCGTAATCCCGCTTATTGAATAAAGTGTCGAACGCGTGCAGGACGAATGCCTTGTTCTGTTCCTCGGTAATTGTCATGTCTGTGCCTCCAGTGATTCGTAGGGCTAGGGTCGGCCGGCGACGAGGTCGAACTCGTTGCCTTCGGGGTCCATGAAGCTGATCCACCGGTTGTTGTTTTCCGCCAGTGAGCGGGTCTGCTTGGCGCCCAGGCTCGCCAGCCGGTCGGCTTCGGTCGCGACATCAGTGGTCTGCAGGTCGAAATGCAGGCGGTTCTTGGCGGTTTTGCCCTCGGGCACCTTGTGAAACATCAGGAGCGGTTCAAGCTGCCTGCCCGGGTCGGCGGCTATCGACGCGAAATCCTCGCCGGCGCCGTCGTTGACCCTCCGGTGCAGGGCCTCGGCCCAGAAGTGCGCTAGTTGTCCGGCGTCGTGGGCGTCGTAGCTGATTGCCAGTACCGAGATGCTCATGAAGTCTTTTCCGATCTGTGGTTGCGCTGGGCGGCGGCGTTACCGCCGTCGACGGCGATGTTGGTGCCGGTGATGTACGAGGCGTGGGGTGAAGCTAAAAATCCGATCACCTCGGCGATCTCGTGCGGCTCGGCGGCCCTACCGAGCACTGTGGTCTTGGCCGAGGCATCGAACAGTTCCCGTTTGGCTGCATTGGTGTAGACGGGTCCTGGTGAGACGGAGTTGACGCGGATGCCGGCGGGTCCGTACTCCGCGGCCCAAGAGCGGGCGAAAGAGGCCAGCGCGGCTTTGGTGGCGCCATAGGCGGCGCTGTCGGGCTGACCGACGGTGCCGGCCCGGCTGGCGATGTTGATGATCACACCGTCGCCGCGGCCCACCATTTTCGGGGCCAGTACCGACACCAACACGTAGGGGGCCTGCACGTTGGCGGCGAACAGCTGATCCAGTGTGTTGATGGCCAGCTTTTCCGATGGGCCGAACCAGGCGAAGCCGGCGTTGTTGACCAGGATGTCGACGTCGCCGACCTCCTCGGCAAGTAGCAGAGCCTCGGCAGGTTTGCCCAGCTCGGCGCCCACGAACCGCGCTGAGCCACCGCTGTTTACGATCTCAGCGACCACTGCGGCGCCGCGGGTCACGTCTCGGCCGTGCACGATGACGGTGGCCCCCTGGGCGGCCAGCTGCACCGCCGCGGCCTTACCAATCCCCGACGTCGCGCCGGTAACCAGCGCGACCTTGCCTTCTAGATCCCGAACAACAGTGAAGCTTGTCACGACCACTCCTCAGCATTTAGACGGATCTGTCTGATCTTCTTTCTTGGAATTTAGACCGATCGGACTAAAGAAGCAAGTTCCTCGTCAAAATATTCCGACAGGCTGTGATCATCGCGGCGACAGCGCTCGTGCCGAGACTGGACCGGGGGTAGGCACGGGTGGGGTCTGAATTGCCCTGTGGCATTGGTATTTTAGCCAGAAAAATGTCGCTGCCGGCGCGCGATCTTCGCCGAAGGGGAAATCTCGGTTTGATCGACCGCTCGCGTCATCGTCCTGGCGGTTTCAGACCGGTCTGTCTGATACACTGCTGTGATGGCGACCAAGACTGCGAAGCAGCCGTCAGCGCGGGAACGACTGCTTGCCGCGTCTGATGAGCTGTTCTACCGCGACGGAGTTCATTCCACCGGTATCGACGCCATCATCGAGCGGGCGGGCGTGGCCAAAGGCTCGTTGTACTACATCTTCGGCGGGAAGGACCAGTTGGTCGCGGCCTACTTGCGTGGCCGCCACGACGCGTGGCGGCAGCGTGTCGAGGCACAACTGGCCGGCATCGACGATCCGGACGAAAAGATTCTGGTTACCTTCCACGCGATCGCCGACTATGTTTCGCTTCCAGAGTTCCGGGGCTGCCCCTTCGACAACGCCGATGCCGAAGCGCCGGCGGGGGAATGTCAGGGGCTGGCCAGCAAGGAGTACCGCGACTGGGTGGAACGCTTCTTCCTCGAGCTTGCCGCAGACACCGGCGCGACCGACTCAAAAGCGCTGGCCGATGCGCTTATCGTGCTGTACAACGGGGCGTTAACCACCGCGACCACCACCGAACCCGCGCGCGCCGCGGCGATGACCGCCAAACGCATTGCGCGGCTCACTTTGGCAGCCGCGCGGGCCTCCAGCTCGGCGTGACCCAAGCTCCGCGGCGTCCGGCGACCCGGGCGGGCGCGGTCTGCGTAATCGCATCGCCGCCGGGCAGTGGCAAAGTCAAGTGCGCGATGCCGGCCTGGTGCGGAAGCCCGGTCCGGCTTCGGGTGTCACATTTCGCGCGGTGATCTCTTCGCCGCAGTGAGCGCAGACCAGGCGCGGATCGGCGAGCTCGCCGCAGGTGTTGTGGCGCAACACAATCGGCGGCCCATCTGGGTGCGGCAAGTGCTCGTCTCCCCACTGCATGAGGACGACGATGGCTCCGAAGAGGTCGCGGCCGGCGTCGGTGAGCCGGTACTCGTGGCGCTCGGGATCCCGGGAATACAGCACCCGGTCAAGCAGGCCCACATTGACAAGCATCCGTAGCCGCGATGAAAGCGTGGGCCGCGGAATGCTGAGGTTACGCGCGAGTTGACCGAAGCGCTGCACTCCGAAGAACGCCTCGCGCAGGATAAGGAGCGTCCAGCGCTCACCGACAAGCTCAAGTGCCCGGCCGACGGACTCCGCTTCAAAGCGGTGGGACAGATCGGGAGCCGTCATGGTTCATCCACTGTACCCGGTTCAATTTCTGAACCATAGCTGGTAACTTAATTGAACCACCACCGTTAGCAGGAGCTCCGATGAATCAACCGGACCGCAGCGACATCGCGATAGAGAGCCTCGCCGAGAAGATTGCGTTTTCGGCACGGGAGATGTCGGCGGAGATTGACCGCGACCGCCGACTTCCTGACGAGCTGGTGACCCTCCTGCGGGAGGCCGGGCTACTGCGCGCCGGGATGCCGCGGGAGGTTCAGGCACCGGAGCTGGCGCCTGGGCTGGCCTTGCGGTGCGCAGAAGCGGTGGCGCGCGGCAACGCATCGGCGGGGTGGTGCGTGTCGATCGCGATTACCAGCAGCCTGCTGGTCGGTTACCTGCCGGAGTCCAGCC
>DASYJS010000442.1:0-3067 GCA_035996225.1 Mycobacterium sp.
GTCAAAGTCAGCGAAGAAGACCTGCGCTGGATCGACCCCGCTCGCCCGCCCGAGCAGATCGCGCAAACGTGGCTGAGGTTGGGTCCCGCCGTCGTGGCGGTGACGATGGCTGACCGGGGCGCGGTGGCTTTCTGCGCAGCAGGGGTCGCACGGGCGCCAACACGCGCACTGCGCGTGGTCGACACTGTCGGCGCCGGTGACTCCTTCATGGCCGGTCTGCTCGACGCGCTATGGGGATCCGGTTTGCTGGGCGGCGACCGGCGCACCGAGTTGCGTGGGATCGGGGTGGACGCGCTGACGGCGGCGCTCGAAGCGGCGAGCCTGTCGTCGGCGCTGACCGTGGCTCGATCCGGCGCCTATCTGCCCGACCGAGCCGCCCTGAACGCTCAATCCACCACTCTCCCTGGTCGTTTCACCTAGGCTGGCAGCACCATCACACGCCGGAATCGAAACCGGCGCGGGCAAAGTCGGCGGTAACGCTACATTTGGCCCTGAGGAATGGCGTTGGTGGGCCGGCGGACACCGCGAGAGTATGAGGGAGTTCCGTGGTGAAAGAGCCAGACCAGTTTGACTGGGTCACTGCCTACCTGGACAGTCATGGCCTTCTGACACCGTGGCGCAGGATCACATTCGTCTTCATCGCAGTATTTGCGGTTCAGCCACTCATCATGCTCTGGAGCCCGGCCGCACCTGTCCATCCGGCGGCTCGAGCGGTGACAATCGTGTTGTCGGCACTGGGAGTCACCGGAGCGATCCTGCGGTTGAAGCGCTGGCCGACACGGCGCCAGTCGAGTCTGTCTTTGCTCGGAGCGATGGTAGGCGTCGCGGCAGCGCTCTTAATGCTGTCCGACCCCTACGTGGGATTGATGGCATGCTCGACTTTCGCGATTCTCGGCGGTTACATCGCCTACTTCCACAGTGTCTCCTACGTGCTTGCCAACTCCGCCGTGGCAGGAGTGTGCGTAGCGATCCTGTCCTGGCGACTTATCGTGACCACGGGACACGTTGCCCTCGCCGCCGGTTCACTGATCGTCGTCGCGGGACTCAATGTCGGTGTGCCACTTGGTATGCGATCGCTGGTAAATACGCTGCGAACCGATCTGCGAAGCTCCGACCGCGACTCACTAACCGGCCTGCACAACCGGCGTTCCTTCTACAACTCGGCCTACGAACTGATCATGCTTCATCGCAGCCCGCCAGGCTCATATCTGGTGATCACGGTGATCGATCTCGACGACTTCAAGCAACTGAATGATGTGCATGGCCATGCCGCGGGCGATCAGGCATTGGTCGCCGTCGCCGCGGCACTTCGCGGGAACTGCCACCCCACCGCCGTAATCGGCCGGTCGGGGGGAGAGGAATTCGTGGTCGCCGATATCGACACCACACCCAACCCCGCGAAGATCGCCGAACGCCTTTGCGACGCGATAGCCGCGATCCCCTTTGAGATCACTGCCAGCATCGGTACCTCCAGCGTCCCGCTCAGTGGGGGCCCGGTTACCCCTGTTATGCAACTCATCGACGATCTGATCGACACCTCAGACGCTGCCATGTATCAGGCCAAACGCGCCGGGGGCAACCAGGTCTGCCACTCCGCGGTGGTTCCTCCGCTCGTGTGAGGAGCGGCGTCGTTGGAAGGCGCGCGGACCGGCCAATCCCAGGTCGTGGCCCTGCCGTGCTGTTTTGTGACCAGGTGTATGGGCATACTGACTGCATGCGCTCCATCTGGAAGGGTTCGATCGCGTTCGGGCTGGTGAACGTGCCGGTCAAGGTGTACAGCGCGACCGAGGACCACGACATCAAGTTCCGTCAGGTGCACGCCAAGGACAACGGTCGCATCCGCTACCAGCGCGTGTGTGAAATCGATGGCGAGGTTGTCGAGTACCGGGACATCGCCCGCGCCTATGAGTCCGACGACGGCCAAACGGTGGTGATCACCGACGACGACATCTCCACCTTGCCCGAAGAACGCACCCGTGAAATCGAAGTGCTGGAGTTCGTCCCGGCCAGTGAGGTCGACCCGATGTTATTCGACCGAAGTTACTTCTTGGAGCCTGATTCCAAGTCGTCGAAATCGTACGTGCTGCTCGCTAAGACGCTGGCAGAGACCGACCGGATGGCGATCGTTCATTTCACGCTGCGTAACAAGACCCGACTAGCGGCGTTGCGCGTGAAGGACTTTGGCAAACGCGACGTGATGGTGATACACACCTTGCTGTGGCCCGACGAAATCCGTGATCCCGACTTTCCGGTGCTGGACAAGAAAGTCGAGATCAAGCCCGCGGAGCTGAAGATGGCCGGCCAGGTGGTGGAGTCAATGGCCGAGGACTTCAACCCGGACCGCTACCACGACAGCTACCAGGAGCAGCTGCACGAGCTGGTCCAAGCCAAACTTGAAGGCGGGGAAGCCTTTACCACGGAGGAAAAGCCCAAAGAACTGGACGAGACCGAAGACGTCTCCGATTTGCTGGCCAAACTGGAGGCCAGCGTGAAAGCCCGCTCCGGCGACGGCAAGGCCAAGGCACCAGCGAAGAAGACAACCGCCAAGAAAGCGCCCGCCAAAAAGACTGCCGCCAAGAAGACTGCTGCCAAGAAAGCGCCGGCCAAGAAGTCTGCCGCGAAAGCGGCGTCACGATCCTGATCGTGCGCTGCTAGTCCGTCAGCGCCGCAGGGTTGCCAGCAAACGAAATGCGGCGGCTATCAGGTTGATCGCGGCCACGATGATGATCAGCGTCAGCGCCGCGCCCCAAACACGCAGAAATCCCGCATGCTCTGGATTGGTGAGTTCGGTGTAGATCAGTAAGGGCAGCGAGGCCATGTTGCCGTGGAAGATGTCGAGGTTGATGGAGCGGCTGTACCCGACCAGGATCAGCACCGGTGCGGTTTCACCGATCACGCGCGCGACGGACAACAGGACGCCGGATATGATGCCCGGCATCGCGATCGGAAAGACAATCCGCACAATCGTTTTCCATTTGGGAACACCCAACGCGTAACTGGCTTCCCGCAGTTCGTCGGGTACCAACCGCAGCATCTCCTCGGTGGACCGCACCACAACCGGCAACAT
>DASYJS010000443.1:0-30093 GCA_035996225.1 Mycobacterium sp.
CCGCTACGCCGCCGGCACCAGGGAGATCCTGGAAAGCTGGTTCGCCGGCAAGCCCATCCGCCCGGAGTACCTGATCGTCGAGGGTGGCCAACTGGCCGGAACGGGAGCCCTGTCCTACCAGAAGTAAGACCCAGAAGTACGCCAAGGCCTACTGCCTGCTCACAGGGCAGCTGCGGCTGGTGGACGGTGTTACGTCCCGGCACGGCGGTGTCCGAAGGCCCCGCAAGTCACGCAACCCGGCGCCCCGCTTCAAGTCGTGACTTGGTTGCGTGCAGCGGCGTCGATGTTCCTCAACGGGCGGCGTTGCGGGACCTCATGATATGTCTTCACCATGGATGTATCGGCTGACGAAGTCCAGGCCAGCATCGGCGACTTCGTATTTGTAGTGGGTCGGTTCACCGCGTTGAATCGCTACAGGTGGTAGTTCGACTCGTTTCAAAAGCCCATCATTGACGGCGTGGAGGAGAGGGATCTCTAAACCCACCTCGACAATGAAGGATCTCCGGTCTGTCTCGGCAACCTGATCGAACACCCGGCGCTCGAAATCAGAGTAGCGGCTGTTCAAGATCCCGAGATTGCGCTTGTACATGCCGATCGACTGCCGATCGATTTCTTTCTTTTGGCAGTCCGGGCATAACGCGATGAGGTTTTCGAACGAGTCGTCATGGCTCTGTGAC
The DNA here is from genome assembly GCA_035996225.1 of Mycobacterium sp. Lineage (GTDB taxonomy): Bacteria > Actinomycetota > Actinomycetes > Mycobacteriales > Mycobacteriaceae > Mycobacterium. The sequence continues at coordinate 678 of DASYJS010000443.1, forward strand.
TCAGGCACGATGTGAGCTATCTCGGTCGTTGGGTTCCGACAGGTGGGGATGGCGCATCTATGGGCCGCCTCGACTAGCACCCTTCTCTTTACCTCTGAGCCTGGACGATCAATCGTCGGAAGCGTGAGCGCGCATTTGACGGCAAGCGCACCGCGGCCGGCCCGGCGAGGTTCCGGCCGGGGCGGGATCGGAGGTGTGCCACTGGCGCGACGTGAAGACAATCCGACAAGCCAGGCGACAAGGGCCACTGCTGTCGCCAACGCTCCATAGTGCAGCGCCGCCGAGTGCCACCAGGGTCGGGTCGGCTCCTCGTCTGCGGCCCTGCCGGAATCGTGCTCGGGGGCGGAGCGCTTGGCGGAACGACCTGTAGGTTCTGCACCGGCGTCACGGTGGTCGGCGGGCTCCGGCAGAGCGGGCCTTGTCGGAATACGATATTGCGCAACTAAAAACGGGCACCGCTGGCAGCCTGTGGGGTCTGCTCCAGCGTCGGGAAACGGAGCCGCCTGTGCCACACCGGGTGTAGTTGCTACCACGAAGAACGGTGCGAGTGCTATGGCGGCTGCCGCCGCAATCCCCAGTGCTTTCATCTCACTGATGCCGAGGCCGCCAAGGCCTTCTCGTCCTCGTCGGCGAAGCTGTCCTCGAGCTGCAGCGGCGAATAGTCGAGATCGATCTCGCCGAGCGGGCGCCCACGGGCGCTGGAGATGGTGCCGAACCGTCGCATTCCCTTGTCGGAGGCGTACTGCCTTGACTCGTCCATGCACAGTCCGAACGGGATGGGGCCGTTGTTGTACATGGAATAATTTTGCTCGGTGGATTGCAGGACCAGCGGGATGAGTTCGTTCATCCGCGTTTCAAAGACGGTCCAGTTGGCATCGTCGGCGGCGACGTGACGACGGCAGGTGAAGGTGCCCCACGCCATGTGACGTCGCTCATCGTCGCCAATGCGCCGGACCAACTCCTGCATGCCGGGAAGAATGTTGCGGCCGGCACAGATTTTGTGCCAGGAGTAGTAGCCGGTCAGCGCCATCATGCCCTCGACGACGTGGTTGTAGATGACGGATGCCCGGACCTGGGCGGCCGGTGAGGGATCGTTTGTCAACGCATTGAGGGAGTTTGGCAGCTCTTCGTAAAATATCTGCCGGTATGCCGACAGGGGTTCGAGATAGCCGTGCAGGTCTTGGGTGATGCCGACGGCGTCGAGCCACATGCGGAACACCTGGGTGTGCTTGGCCTCCTCGAAAGCAAACTGCGTCAGATACATCTCGTCACCGAGCCGACCTTCGGCCCGCATGGCCGCCATGAACGGCTGGATGTCTTCGGTCACCGCTTCCTCCCCGGCGACGAACTGAGCGCACAATCGGATCGCGAGGTCGCGTTCGTCATCGGTCAGTTGTTCCCAGTCCGCGCGGTCGCGGGAGAAGTCGATATCGGCAGGATCCCAGAACTTGGCATTGCCTCCGGCGAATAGCCTGAGCGGCAAACTATCCCAGTTGAGTCCACCTGCAATCAGCGAACCTGTGTGTGTTCGTGTCATCTGACAGACCTCCTCAATTCCCGGGACGGGACCGCATTGATTTGATCGTGCTGCCAGGTCGCAAATATGGCCAGGGATACGGACAGAACGCGCACGAGTTGATACGCCACCCGCATGCGCAACCTCAGAAAGCTCATCCGACCTAACCTGAGAGACATGGATGTCAATGGATACCTCGGACTGTTCGGTGAGCCGGGGCTCGCGCTCACCGATGCGGAGTGGGTGGAGCACGCGAACAAGCACCTGACACCCAACCTCTCGACGCTGAACGCGAGGTACCTCGAGGGCTGTCGCGAAGAGCGATGGCTGTGCATGTCCTACGAACCAGGCCCCACCGCTTTCAATTTCAGGCAACTCAGTGGAGGGTCCATCGCCGAGATGCTGGATCAGACGGCCACGCATTGCGGCTCGCTGGTGACCGGTTGTCCCTGCCCGACGCTGAGTATGACGGTGACGATCCTGCGGGCCGGAACGGCGAAATCCTTTGTGGCGACCGGCCGGGTGCTGAAGCTGACGAGAACAAACGCCGTTCTGGCCGCGGACCTCGACGACGATGCGGACCGCCGGATCGCCACGGTCACGGTGGTTTCCCAGCTCATCACGGATCTCAGCCGACTGGGCTGACCGCCTTGCTCAGCCGGAAGGCGGCGACTTGGCTTCCCGCAGTGTCATCGGCGCGACGTAGCGGCCCACCAGTGCGCGATGCCACCACGCCCGATCACGCCGCAACTCTGCCGGTGTGGTGAAGCGGTACTGGTAGAGCTGTGCCCGCACGTAGCGGGGCGGTGATTCCGGGAATGGGTTGTGCCGCAACAGGTGCAGTGCGGCCCGGTCGTTGCGCAGCAGGCGCTGTAGGAATGGCGTCAGCCATGGCTGGGCATAGCCGGGCGAGATCGCGGCAAACCACATCAGCCAGTCCAGCCGCAGATGATAAGGGGCCCATTGCCGTGGCAGCCGGCCCACGACGCCGGGCTTGCCCTTGAATTCGTATTCCTTCCATACCGTCTGCGCGGTGATCCTCGGTTCGTCGGTGCCCTCGATCACCACCTCCCGGCGGGTACGGCCGATGCTGCCGAATGCGCCGTAGGTATTCACCAAGTGAAATGGGTTGAACGACATATTCATTCGCTGACGTGAGGACAGCATGTTGCGCACCGGCCAGTATGTCAGGAACAGCACCCCGACGGCGCATGCAACAACCAGTCCGGCGAACCACGGCGGCGGTGGCGACAGCGCCGGATGCGCGGGTATCGGCAGCAGCAGGGCCGCCGAAGAGTCATCGATGGCGCTGAATGCCAGGACGATCGTCACCCAGTTGAGCCAGGCGAAATTTCCGGACATCACCAACCACAGCTGCGTGACGACGATGATGGCCCCGGCCGCGCTGGCTATCGGCTGTGGAGCGAATAGCCCGAATGGCACCACCAGCTGCGCGAAATGGTTGCCCGCCACCTCAATTCGATGCAGGGGCTTGGGGAGGTGATGGAAGAACCAGCTCAGCGGCCCCGGCATCGGCTGGGTTTCGTGGTGGTAGTACAGGCAGGTCAGGTCGCGCCAGCACGGGTCGCCGCGCATCTTGATCAGTCCCGCGCCGAACTCGACCCGGAATAGCAGCAGTCGCGCCATCCATAAGGTCAACACCGGGGCCGCAACGCGATCGTTGCCGAGGAAGATCATCAGGAATCCGCTTTCCAGCAGCAGGGATTCCCAGCCGAACGAATACCACGCTTGCCCGACGTTGACGATCGACAGGTAGAGCACCCACAGCGTCAGCCACATCAGGATCGCCGCCCACAGCGGCACCAGGTCCGCCGCGCCGACGACGACGGCCGCCGACAGCGCCGCACCGAACCAGGAGACACCCGCGAACAGTCGATCGGAATAGCGGAGATGAAAAATGCTCGGCGTTATCCAAAACGACTTCCCCGCCAAAAACCGTGGCACCGGCAGGATTCCGTGCTCTCCGATCAGTGAGCGGAACTGCGCCGCCGCGGCGACGAACGCGATCAGGTAGATGGCCGCCACGCCGTGCTCGAGCACGAAGCTGCCTAACCAGTAGTCGGGTGCCGAAAACCATCCCATGGCCATAACTATCCCGCGCGGCGGCTGCGCCCACGATCCGGCATGGCAACCACCGAGACGGTGACCACCGCGAGCGAAATCAAAGCGAGCAGTTGCACATTCGCGGAATGGCCGGCGTAGCCGTCAACCGACCGCCAGGGATGGCGGGACAGTGCCGCCCCGGCCAGAATCAGTCCGCCCGCACTGGCCGCGATGGTGGCCCGGTCGCGCAACTGCTCTCGATGGCGCAGCGCGTACCGCAGGCCGAGGGCGGTGCCGATCACGACGACCCCGGCTACGCCGGCGATCACCGCACCGGCCGCCAGCACCGGCACCGCGGCCCACGGCCCGGGCGACCATGGTGGTGGGGGTGGGTCGTCGGAACGCCCTCGCCGGGTGCGCCACAACGCGAGGATCGCCAACAGCGGCAGCAACGCCAGGCCCGCGGCCAGGCCAACCCGGTACAGCGAATTGGACGCGAAGGTCAGCGTGATCGTGCCGGGGTCTCCCGCGGGCACCACCCAGCCCTGCTGCCACCCGTTGACGGTTACCGGCGTCAGCCGGGCCCCGGTGCTGGTGCGTGCCACCCAGCCCGGATTGATGCTCTCGGGGATGACCAGCACCCGCGGGGTGGCCGACGCGGGGGCCCGCACCTCACGACGGCCGGGACCCCAGGCCCCCGTCGCCGCGGGTACCGGCGCGGGGCCTGTGGCGACGGGCAATTCGGCGGCAGTTGCGGTCGACAGCTGTGCCCCGTCCACCACGAACTGGGTGCCAGGGCTGATCAGCAATTCCTGTTGCCCCGCCGGCAGCGCGATCGGATTGCGATCGCATTGGCTGGCGGGAACCGGCTCGCCGTCCAGCAGCGCACCCGCCGTGGTCCGGATCGAGGTGTGCACAAACCGGCCCGCGACCGCGATGACCGGACCGTGGTCGCAGTCGACGACGATCTCGCGTGACCGGTTGCGGGCCGCGTCGGCGGGGGCGATCGGGTTGCCGTCGGTGCCGAGCACCGCGACTTCGGCCAGCCCCGGCGGCTTGAGCTGGTCGAAGCCCAACGCGTTGCGGTCGATGATGTCTTGCCAGTCCAGCAGGCTGATCGTCACGGTGTCGGTCACCCGGGGACGCAGCGACAGGGTTTGCGGCCGGGCGGCCCCGCCGGAAACCTCGTCGCTCGGCCTGAACTCCCGGACCTGTGGGCCGTCGCCGAGGTTGACGGCCACCACCGTCGGCTGGGCAGGCAGAGGGGACCGGCTCGGCAACAGCCGCAGCCCGGCGACCTCGGTGGGCCGCGGCAGGACCAGCGTCAGGGTCGGTGCGCTCTTGTGTTGCACCACCCGCTGTGACGCCGTCCACGCCGTGGCCGGGTCACCGTCGGTGACCGCATAGGCCGAGCCGAGAATGTCCACCGTGTCGGAATCGCCTTGGGCCCGAATGGTATTCGGCTCGGCGATCAGATCGGCCAGCTTGGGACCCTGTCGGGGCCGCACCCACAGCCGCGGGGTGACCGACACCGGAGTGGGAACGGTCAGGGTACGGCTGAAATTGACCGGCTCTTCGGGGGCCAGCGCCATCGACGGCGCGCACTGCACGCTATCGGTCGCCGGCGCGCAACCCGGCCGGCCCAGCAGTTCCGAGCCCAGGTCCCAGCTCGCGATCGCCGAGCCCTGCGGCGGCCCGGGCACCCGCACGGTGTGCCGCAGGTCGACGGGATGAGCGAATCCGGAGGCGTCGTACTGGGTGATCGAGAGGTCCGTGATGCCGAACTGCACGCCGCTGGATCCGTCGTCGGTGCCGGCGGCGGTGATCCGCACCCACGGGGTTTCGCCGTAGGGCAGCGCCGCGGTGAGTGGCTTGCCCGGCTGGTCGAATCGCAGGGTGGTGCTGCCGGTGGCGGTATCAATCGCGATGCGACGAACCTGGGAACCGACCGCGGTCGCGCTGGGTGTCAGCGTGATCGCGGCGTTGGTCACCGGGTGGTCGAAACTGACCTGCAGCCACTGCCCGACCGCGGATTGCAGGGCATTGGTCACCCATGCGGTTGCCGGGTCGCCGTCGATGGCGGCGGCGGGGGAGGTCGCCGGTGCAACGTCGGGCATGGCGGTGGAATCCGACGACGAACTCGACACGGTGATCCGCCCGCCGTTCCAGCCGCCGAAGACCGGGTCTGCGCCGGGCACCGGGTAGTCGGGCACCCGGTTGTAGGTGTGCCTCGTGTCGCCGTCGGCCCGGATCGCCGACGAATGCTCATCGACGCGGCCGTAGTCGGTCTCACGCGCCACCGGCGTGTCCGTCACGGTCACGACGGGCGCCGGCAGGCCGGCACCGCGAGTGTCGGCGGTCATCAGCACCGGGCCCAGTGGCGGCTGGCCCAGCAGCCGGCGCCGCTCGTCGAGCCGCAGCAGCACTTCGGGCCCGCCGTCGACGCGGGCCAGGTGGTCGATATCGGCGAAATAGGGCGCGCCGGGATCAGCGGCGGCCACTCGGTAAATTTCTAAGGCCGGGTAGCGCGGGCGCAGCCCGCTGTCGGCGACGAACCCGGGTAACGTACCGGGCCCGACCGGCGCGCCGAACTGCGCCACCTTCTCCAGTCGCGGTGACCCTTCGATGGCGCGGTGTACCAGGATCGGGCGCGCCGAACGCGACGAGTCGGGGTCCAGGTCGTTGCGCACCACCACATACGAAATACCTTGGCGGGCAAGGGTATCGGCCAGGCCGGCCGAGGGAAGACCGGCGGCGAACAGCCGTTGCACGGAATCCAGCGCCCGGATGGTCTGCGGCGGGGTCAACGGGATGGAGTCGCGCACGCCCCACGGGCTGCTGCCGAGCACCTGGAGTGGTTCGTCGTGGCTGGTGCCCCAGGTCTGCGTGGCGAACGGCGCCCCCGGGGCCACCAGCACGCGTCCGGGGGGTGGGCTCCCGGTCCCCGATCCGGAATTGTGCTCGCTGAGCCAGTCGGCGGCGTCGTGCCAGTACTGGGGGATCGCGCCGAACGTGCCCGGCGGGGTGAGCCGGGCGCTCCACGCCAGCGAGGTGCTGACCGTCAGCGCCGTCAGCACCACAACCGTCGCGGCGACCCGTTTGTCGCGCTCGGGGTGGGCGAACGCGCGCAGCCACTGCGCTCTCGGCGCGCTGCCCGGTAGCGGTATCCGGCCCAGCAGGTGGGCGACGCCCAGCACGATCGGAATCCGGATCAGCGACTCCAGCTTGTGCACGTTGCGCAGCGGCGCGCCCGCCGCATCCAAAAACACCTGCACCTGATGCGCCAACGGCGAGCCCAGCCCGCCGCTGTAGCCGGCGGCCATCAACACCACCCCGGCCAGCAGCATCGTCACCAGCCGTCCGCGGGCCGGCATCGCCGGGCTGGCCAGCCCGGCCATTCCGGCCGCAGCGACCAGGCAGGTAGCCAGGATGGCCGCCGATCCGGTCACCAGCGGCGCGCCCGCGGTGGCCGTCGGTGCGACGAACGGGGTCCAGCTGTCGGTGCCGCGCAGCATCTCGACCAGCGACGACCACTGCGTCGTCACGCCCGAGGATTCGATGAAGTCCAGGAAAGGGGGGCTGACGTTACGCAGCAGCACCAGCGCCACGACCCACCACAGCATCGCCAGCACGAGACTCAAGAGCCACCACGCGGAGTAGCGCCACCACAACCGATTGGGCCGATGACATGCCCACCAGATCACGGCCGGCAGGCAACCCGCCAGCGTGGCGATCGCGTTGACCGCGCCCATCAGCGCGACCGCCAGCCCGGCCTGGCCGGCCAGTGCGCGAACCGAGCGGTCCGCCGTCCCCCGCGCCGATTTCAGAGCCAGGATCGTCGGCAGCAACACCCACGGCGCGAGCATGATCGGCAGGGTTTCCGACGAGATCGACCCGAGCGTGGTCAGCACCCGCGGCGACAGCGCGAACGCTGTCGCGCCGATCAGACGCGATGTGGGGCTGCCGATGCCCAGCGCCTCGGCGACCCGCAGAAATCCCCAGAAGCCGACCGTGAGCAGCAGCGCCCACCACAGCCGCTGGGTCATCCAGCCGGGCACGCCCAGCAGGTGGCCGATCAAAAAGAAGGTGCCGTGCGGAAACAGGTAACCGTAGGCCTGATTCTGCGTCTGGCCGAACGGCAGCTCGCTGTTCCACAAGTTGGTCGCGCGGAGCAGGAAGCGCAGCGGGTTGGCGGTGAGGTCGAGCTTGGTATCGGGGGACACCTGCCCCGGGGATTGCGCGAACGTCAGCGCCAGCGCGATCGCACCGACCAAGAAAAGCCAGTGCCGGGACAGCGGCGCAGCCGACAAGCCCACGGCCGATTCCGCCGGCGCCGCCGGCGCAGTCCGTGTCGCCGAGCTAGCTACGGTTGCCGTATTCGACCCGGTTGAGCACTGACGACTGCGGATCGCCCCCGGGAAGTGGCGGCTTCGTGTCCTGTTGCACCATCAGCGTGATCCCGAAGATGGCGGCCGCGCCCAGCAACAAACCAACCACCACGCTCGCGGCGGCGGGCGCTACGATCCGGTTCATCGGTGACTCCTCGGGTTTTGCGGGCGAGACTGAGGACAACCCCAGGCCAACCTAGCAGAACGGCTGTCGCCATCCGGGCCGGTGAGTCACGGCCACGGCACGCAATGGCCGTGCCAACACCGATCGCCGTAGTTCACCAGAAAGGGCCCCGAAGGGATCGGCGTCGCCGGTGGAGTCTGCGCCGGCACCATGCTGTGGTCTGCCGTGGCGTCCAAGGCGAGCGTGACGCCGACAGTCGCCGCGGCACCGATCATCAGCCCCGCCGCGATGCCGGCGGCAGCGGCCAGCGTCATCCCGCCCATCGCCGGCTCCTCTCCCCGCTCGCCATCTTGCCAGTGCACGCGCCCAAGGGGTCGCGTCGACGCGACCGCCCCTCGTGACAACATGTCCCGATGGCTTTTCCGCGCACCCTGGCCGTGCTGGCCGCCGCCTCGGCGCTGATAGCAGCGTGCGGCCATGACGCCGCCCGGCCCCCCGCGTCGACCACGACCAGCAAAGCGGTCGCCGCATCCCCCGCGCCACCGGTCTGCGCTGACCCGACGACCCTGCCGGCCAAGCTGTCGACCCGCGACAAGCTGGCCCAGCTGCTGATGGTGGGCGTGAAAAACGCGGACGACGCCCGCGCCGTGGTCAACGGCAACCACGTCGGCGGGATCTTCATCGGCAGCTGGACGGACCTGGGGATCTTCAAGGGGCCGCTGGCCGAGATCGCGGGCAGCGCGGGGCCGCTGCCGCTGGCGGTCAGCGTCGACGAAGAAGGCGGCCGGGTCTCCCGGTTGAAGTCGCTGATCGGGACGGCCCCGACGCCCCGGGAGCTGGCCAAGAGCCAAACCGTCGAACAGGTCCACGATTTGGCGGCGCAGCGCGGCAAGAAGATGCGCGACCTGGGCATCACCGTCGACTTTGCCCCGGTGGTCGACGTCTCCGACGCCCCCGACGACAGCGTGATCGGGGACCGCTCGTTCAGCAACGACCCGAACACGGTCACCGCCTACGCCGGGGCCTACGCGCAAGGTTTGCGAGACGCCGGACTGCTACCGGTGCTCAAACACTTCCCCGGCCACGGGCACGGGTCCGGTGATTCGCACACCGGTGGCGTCGTCACCCCGCCGCTGAGTGAGCTGCAGAACGTCGACCTGGTGCCGTACCGGACGCTGGTGACCGCGGCACCGGTCGCGGTGATGGTGGGTCACCTGCAGGTTCCCGGGCTGACCGGCGACGACCCGGCCAGCCTGAGCCGCGCCGCGGTGCAGTTGCTGCGTGATGGCATCGGCTACGGGGGCCCAGCCTTCAACGGACCGGTGTTCAGCGACGATCTGTCCAGCATGGCCGCGATCTCCGATCGGTTCGGCGTGGCCGAAGCGGCGCTGCGCACTTTGCAGGCGGGCAGCGACGTCGCGCTGTGGGTCACCACCGACGAGGTTCCGGCGGTTCTGGACCGGCTCGAACAAGCCCTGGCGGCCGGAGAATTGGCGCTGCCCGCGGTGGACAAATCGCTGGTGCGGGTGGCGACGATGAAGGGCCCCGGCCGGACGTGTGGGCACTAACTGGCCGCTCGATAGTTACCCTGGAGTCAGATAGACGGGCTAGAAGGGCACATCGATGGCAGGTGGTACCAAGCGGCTACCGCGCGCTGTCCGGGAACAGCAGATGCTCGACGCCGCCGTGCAGATGTTCTCGGTCAACGGCTATCACGAGACCTCGATGGACACCATCGCCGCCGCGGCGGAGATTTCCAAGCCGATGCTGTACCTGTATTACGGCTCGAAAGAGGACTTGTTCGGCGCCTGCCTGAACCGCGAACTGACCCGGTTCATCGACGCGGTGCGTGCCGACATCGACTTCACCCAAAGCCCCAGGGACCTGCTGCGCAACACCATCGGGTCGTACCTGCGCTACATCGACGCCAACCGGGCGTCCTGGATCGTGATGTACACCCAGGCCGTCAGCTCGCAGGCGTTCGCCCACACCGTGCGTGAAGGACGTGAGCAGATCATCGAGCTGGTGGCCGCGCTGGTGCGGGAAGGCAGTCGCACGCCGCGGACGGACGCCGAGCACCAGATGATGGCGGTAGCGCTGGTGGGCGCGGGCGAAGCGATGGCCAACCGGCTTTCCACCGGCGACATCGACGTCGACGAGGCGGCCGAGCTGATGATCGAGCTGTTCTGGCACGGTCTGCGCGGCGTGCCGGTGGATCAGGACGTCGGCCCCGCCCGGCGGCCCGCGTCCTAGGGGCGACAGCGTCGGGTCCGGGCTAGATTCGTGCAGTGCCCCGCTTGCACGCTTGGACCTCGGGCCGCAATTTCGACTTCTTCTGTGCGGTCGTCATCGTGGGAGTGCTGGCCGGGATCGCCGGGCTGTCGACCACGTTCGTGCTGCGCTTCGTTCAGCACCTGACCTACAACTACAGTTTCGGCACCCTGCTGGCCGGGGTCACCGGCAGCAGTCCGGTTCGCCGCGTGTTGGGGCCGATGGTCGGTGCCGCGCTGGCGGCATTGGGTTGGTGGATCCTGCGCCGTAGGGCCGAGGTGCCACCGCTGGCCGGAACCATTGCCCGCCACGAGCGCATACCGCGGCTGTCCTGGAGCATCGACGCCATGCTGCAGGTGCTGTTGGTCGGCTCGGGGGCATCTCTTGGCAGGGAAGGAGCGCCACGCCAATTCGCCGCGGCGCTCAGCGATTTGGGGACCGAATGGCTGAAGCGGCTGTCGAGCCGTGACCGCGAGATCCTGCTGGCCTGCGCGGCCGGGGCCGGGCTGGGCGCGGTGTACGCCGTGCCGCTGGCCGGTGCGTTGTTCTCCGCACGGATCATGCTCAACACCTGGCATCCCAGGGCGCTGGGCGCAGCGTTGCTCACCTCCGGCCTGGCCGTCGCGATCGGCTCGGCCATCACCCGCGATCAACCCAACCTGGACTGGCCAATCGGGGAGTCCACCTATCTGCTGACCGCGCACGGGCTGCTGATGGCCCCGGTCGCCCTCGCGGTGGGCCTGGCGTTCAACCGGCTCATGGCGGCCGCGCGCCCCGCGCGGCAGATCCGGACCTGGGTGCTGATCCCCGCCCTCGCCGGAGCCGGGCTGGTGATGGGCATCTGCTCGCATTGGCGGCCCGAACTGCCCGGCAACGGTCGAAGCATTCTGACCGTCAGCCTCGCCAGTGGGCTGACGCTGTCCGCTGCCGCAGCGATCCTGCTGTTGAAGCCGCTGCTGACCGCCTTGTTTCTGCGCGCTGGCGGTGCCGGCGGGATGCTGACACCGTCGCTGGCCACCGGCGCGGCAGCGGGTGCGCTGCTGGTGCTGACGATCAATTGGATCGCCGGGATAAACCTGCACGTGCCGGCGGTTTCACTGACCGGTGCCGCAGGAGTGCTCGCGGTCACCCAGGGCTCGCCGATTTGGGCCGCGATCTTCGTCTGGGAGCTCGCCCGGCCGCCGCTCTGGCTGTTCTTGGTTTTTTTGCTGACCGCGACCGGTGCGCACGGGCTGAAAGCGCTTCTCCGTGGCCGCGGCGTTCACCCGCAGAAGCACGACGAACGCGCGGGTTGAACCGACTGCTACAGCGGGCGGACGTTGCCCGTCAGGTGCGGGTAGCCCTTGGTGATGTTGCGCAGCGAAAGGTCCCAGCCCCCGGCCCCCTGGTCGCCTTCGTCGATGTAGAGGCCCGTGGTGGCGGGCAGGATCACCGGCTTGCCGAACCGCACGGAGTACCGCACCGCATCGGGCAGCCCGGCTTCGATGTTAGCCAATACCGCTGCGGCACTGAACATTCCGTGCGCGATCACGGTCGGGAATCCGAACAACTTGGCGGCGATCGGGTTGGTGTGGATCGGGTTGTGGTCGCCGCCGACGGCGGCGTAGCGCCGGATCTGGCCCGGCGTGATTCGTAGCACGATGGGCGGCGGCGGAAGCTTGGGCTGCTTTTGCGGTGGCGGTTTCGGTTCGTCCGACAGGCTGGTGCGTTGCTGGTGCAGGAAGGTCGTTACCTGGTGCCATGCGGTTTCGCTGCCAACGCTGACGTCGGTCACCAAGTCGACCAGCAGGCCCTTGCGGTGCTCGCGGAGATTTTCGGCATGCACCTTCACTGCGACGGTGTCGGTGACCGCGATGGGGCGGTACTGCGTGATGTGGTTCTCGGTGTGCACCGAACCCATTGCGGCGAAAGGAAAGTCAAAACCTGTCACCAACGACATCAGCGCCGGAAAGGTCAACGTGAAAGGGTAGGTGAGTGGCACGTTGTTGCCGTAGCGCAGACCAGTGAGCGCGGCGTACTCGGCCACGTTTGTCTGGTCGATGGGCAGCTCTTCGACGGTCACCGTGCGGCTGGGCAACTGGTCGGACCGGGACACCAGGGGCAGCGCCCCGGCGGCCGCTCGCAGCATGTTCCTCAGGCCGCTTGGTTGATTCATCGTGTTCTCCTCGAACTCCGGCTCAATTGCCCGCCTCCTCAGCGGGCCGTTCCGGCCCACATCGTCACCGGACTCAAGCACCCAGCATGGCCTGGCCGCAGACACGAATGACGTTGCCGGTCACCGCGTTTGACGCCGGGCTGGCGAAGTAGGCGATGGTTTCCGCGACGTCGACCGGCAGGCCGCCCTGCAGCAGCGAGTTCATCCGGCGGCCTACCTCGCGGGTGGCCAGCGGAATCGCCGCCGTCATCTGGGTTTCGATGAATCCCGGCGCGACGGCGTTGATCGTGACGCCCTTCTCGTACAGCCCTGGTGCCAGCGCCTGGGTGAGGCCGATCATCCCGGCCTTCGTGGTGGCGTAGTTCGTCTGCCCGCGGTTACCGGCGATGCCGGCCATCGACGACAAGCCGATCACCCGGCCTCCTTCGCCGATGCTGCCGTTTTCGACCAAGCCTTCGGTAAGTCGCAGTGGGGCAAGCAGATTGACGGCCAAGACGGCGTCCCATCGGGCATCATCCATATTGGCCAGCAGCTTGTCGCGGGTGATACCGGCATTGTTGACCAGGACGTCGGCGTGCCCGGCGTAGTGGTCGCGCAGGTGCTCGGTGATCTTGTCGACGGCATCGTTGGTGGTGACATCGAGCCACAGCGCCGTGCCCCCTACCCGGCTCGCGGTTTCGGCCAGCGTCTCGGCGGCCGACTCCACGTCGATCGCGACGACGCGGGCACCGTCACGGGCGAACACTTCGGCGATCGTCGCGCCGATGCCACGGGCGGCGCCGGTCACGATGGCGACCTTGCCGTCCAGCGGCCGGTCCCAGTCGGCCGGTGGGGTGGAGTCGGCGGCCCCGACGTAGAAGACTTGGCCGTCGACGTATGCCGATTTGGCCGAAAGGATGAATCGCATAGTGGATTCCAGGCCCGTCGCGGCCGGTTTCGCCTCCGGCGACAGGTAGACCAGGGACACGGTGGCGCCGTGGCGCAGCTCCTTGCCCAGCGAGCGGGTGAAGCCCTCCAGCGCGCGCTGCGCGATCCGCTCGCCGCTGCTGGCGGCGGCGTCGGGTGTGCTGCCGACCACCACGACGCGGGCGCTGTGGCCCAGGTTGCGCAGCAGCGGCGTGAAAAAATCGTGCAACGCCGTGAGACCGTCGGGCGCCGTGATGCCGGTGGCGTCGAAAACCAGACCGCCGAATCGGTCGGCCCAGCGGCCGCCCAGGTTATTGCCCACCAGGTCGTAGTCGTTGTCCAGGGCCGCGCGCAGCGGCTCGACGACCCGGCCTTCACCACCGATCAAGAGGGCTCCGGCCAGCGGCGGATCGCCGGCCCGGTAGCGGCGAAGAGGCTCCGGCTGGGGGACACCAAGTTGCTTTGCCACAAACGATCCGGGGCCGGAATTGACAACCTGCGAGAACAGATCGGACGAACGATTGGGAGCCACTGAGCTGCCTTCCGTTTTCTTTCTGGGTCGAACGTGTCGTTAAGCCAACCGTATCGGGGACGAACTTACTGCAGAGTAAGAACAGTGGGTAGTATGGCCCCAGACGGCCGAATCCAAACTGATAACCGGAGATGAACGTGGCCCCTGCAAGTGCTGAGGCAAGTAAACAGTCTGCTCAGACGAGTTTGAAGTCCCGGCGACGCGTCGCCGTGCTGGGCGGCAATCGCATTCCCTTCGCACGCTCGGACGGCGCCTACGCCGACGCGTCCAACCAGGACATGTTCACCGCGGCCCTCGGTGGGCTGGTGGATCGGTTCGGACTGGGCGGCGAGCGACTGGGCGTGGTCGTCGGCGGTGCGGTGCTCAAACACAGCCGCGACTTCAACCTCATGCGCGAATGCGTGCTGGGATCTGAATTGTCTTCGTACACACCAGCATTCGACATTCAACAGGCCTGTGGCACGGGTTTGCAGGCGGCCATCGCCGCCGCCGACGGCATCGCGTCGGGGCGCTACGACGTCGCCGTCGCCGGCGGGGTGGACACCACCTCTGACCCGCCGATCGGCCTGGGCGACAACCTGCGGCGCACCCTGCTGAAGTTGCGACGCTCCAAGTCCAACGTGCAACGGCTGAAGCTGGTCGGCACGCTGCCCGCCACCCTGGGTATCGAGATCCCGGCCAACAGCGAGCCGCGCACTGGGATGTCAATGGGGGAGCACGCCGCCATCACCGCCAAGCAGCTGGGGATCAAGCGGGTAGACCAGGACGAATTGGCCGTCGCCAGCCATCACAACATGGCCGCGGCCTACGATCGGGGCTTTTTCGACGACCTCGTCACACCGTTCTTGGGGGTGTACCGCGACGACAACCTGCGGGCCAACTCCAGCGTCGAGAAGCTGGCCACGCTGCGCCCGGTCTTCGGTGTCAAGGCCGGTGACGCGACGATGACGGCGGGCAACTCGACGCCGTTGACCGACGGCGCCTCGGTCGCCTTGCTGGCAACCGAACAGTGGGCCGCCGACCATTCGTTGCCCACGCTGGCCTATCTGGTGGATGCGGAGACCGCCGCGGTCGACTACGTCAACGGACGTGACGGCCTGCTGATGGCGCCCACCTATGCGGTGCCGCGGCTGCTGGCCCGCAACGGGTTGAGCCTGCAGGATTTCGACTTCTACGAAATCCACGAGGCCTTCGCTTCGGTGGTGCTGGCGCATCTGCAGGCCTGGGAGTCCGAGGAGTACTGCAAGGAGCGGTTGGGTCTCGACGCCGCACTGGGCTCGATCGACCGGTCCAAACTCAACGTCAACGGCTCGTCGTTGGCCGCCGGCCACCCCTTTGCGGCCACCGGCGGGCGGATTCTCGCGCAGGCCGCCAAACAGCTCTTTGAAAAGAAAGAGGACAAGAAAGCCGAGCGCAAAGGTGAGGGCCCGGTCCGCGCGCTGATTTCGATCTGTGCCGCCGGCGGCCAGGGCGTGGCCGCGATTTTAGAGGCTTGACCTGCGCATTAGCTGCAGCCGGGCCCATCGCTGCGGTGACGGATGAGGTTTGTCACAGCTGATTAGTAACAGCAGGGGATGGGTAACCGATGAACGGATTGCCCCGTGTTGTGGTCTGACCCCCGACCCCGACGGCGACGCGGGGCATCCCTGATTCGATCGCCTGGATGAAAAGACGGGCGTACGAAAAGGGCCGCCGCTGGAGTGAGGGGATCCAGCGGCGGTCTTTTTCGTACGCTCCCAAAGACACAAATTCCCCCGCTTCAGCGTGGAAGCGGGGGAGTTTGGTATGTAGTCCGGCCCGAGAAGCCACTTAGAAAGCGGCCTCGTCCAGCTCCATGATGTCGTTGTCCAGAGTCTCGATCACCTCGCGGGTGCTGGCCAACAGCGGCAGGAAGCTCTTCGCGAAGAACGACCCGACCGCGATCTTGCCCTCGTAGAAGGACCGCTCAGCCCCGCCGGCGCCCGTGTCGAGGGCCGCCACGGCTACCGCGGCCTGACGCTGCAGCAACCAGCCGATGACCAGGTCGCCGACGCTCATCAGGAAGCGCACGGAACCCAGGCCCACCTTGTACAGGCTGGTGACGTCTTGCTGGGCCTCCATCAGGTAGCCGGTCAGCGTCGCCGCCATGCTCTGGACGTCGGTGAGCGCCTTGGCCAGCAGCTCGCGTTCGGTCTTCAGCCGGCCGTTGCCGGACTCGGCGTCGACGAACTTCTGGATCTCACCCGACACGTGGGCCAGCGCCACACCCTTGTCGCGGATGATCTTGCGGAAGAAGAAGTCCTGCGCCTGGATGGCGGTGGTGCCTTCGTAGAGCGAGTCGATCTTGGCGTCCCGGATGTACTGCTCGATCGGGTAGTCCTGCAGGAAGCCGGACCCACCGAACGTCTGCAGGCTCTCGGTCAACTTCGCGTAGGCCTGCTCGGAGCCCACACCCTTGACCACCGGCAGCAACAGGTCGTTGATCTTGACGGCCAGGTCGGCGTCGATGCCGTGAATCGCCTCGGCAACCGCCGTGTCCTGGAAGGTCGCGGTGTAGAGGTACAGGGCGCGCAAACCTTCGGCGTACGCCTTCTGGGTCATCAGCGACCGGCGCACGTCGGGGTGATGCGTGATCGTCACGCGTGGTGCCGACTTGTCGGTCATCTGGGTCATGTCGGCGCCTTGCACGCGAGACTTGGCGTACTCCAGCGCGTTCAGGTAACCGGTCGACAGGGTGGCGATGGCCTTGGTGCCGACCATCATGCGGGCCTGCTCGATGACCTCGAACATCTGCGCGATGCCGTTGTGCACCTCGCCGACCAGCCAGCCCTTGGCGGGCACGTCATGCTGACCGAAGGTCAGCTCGCAGGTCGCCGAGGCCTTCAGGCCCATCTTGTGCTCGACGTTGGTGACGAACACGCCGTTGCGTTCGCCCAGTTCACCGGTCTCGAAGTCGAACAGGAACTTGGGCACGAAGAACAGCGAAAGACCCTTGGTGCCGGGACCGGCACCCTCCGGGCGGGCCAGTACCAGGTGGAAGATGTTCTCGAACAGGTCGCCGGAGTCGGCCGAGGTGATGAACCTCTTGACGCCGTCGATGTGCCAGGAACCGTCTTCTTGCTGCACGGCTTTGGTGCGGCCGGCGCCGACGTCCGAACCGGCATCCGGCTCGGTGAGCACCATGGTCGAACCCCAACCGCGCTCAGCGCACAGCACGGCCCACTTCTTCTGCTCCTCGGTACCGAGGTGGTAGAAGATGTTGGCGAAGCCGGCGCCGCCGGCATACATCCAGACCGCCGGGTTGGCGCCCAGGATGTGCTCGTGCAGCGCCCACAGCAGGGACTTGGGTGCGGGTACGCCGCCGAGGGCCTCGTCGAGACCAACCTTGTCCCAGCCGGCTTCTTGGACTGCGCGAATTGACTTCTGGAACGACTCGGGCAGGGTCACCGAGTGCGCCTTGGGGTCGAATACCGGCGGGTTGCGGTCGCCCTCGACGAACGACTCCGCGATCGGCCCCTCGGCCAGTCGGCTGATCTCGTTCAACATCTCCTGGGCGGTGTCGACATCCAGGTCGCTGTACTCGCCTTGGCCTAATGCCTTCTCTACGCCCAACACCTCGAACAGGTTGAATACCTGGTCACGGACGTTGCTCTTGTAGTGGCTCACTACTTTCCTCCTCGTTGAGAATGCCACGTAGTGGTTGGGTACTTGGGCTAAGTTACCCACCAGTAACACTGCTAAAAATATATCGGGTTGTGACATGAGCGCAAGTGACTGTGAGCTAGATTTCATTGTCTAATTAACCAACCGGTTGGGAAGTGCCAGTTCGCGCCTTCGACAGGGGCTCTACCTGCGGCGATAATGGACCACGTGACAGGTGTGAAGAGCGTCACCGCCTTGCCCGTGGTGGACCTGGCGGTCAGTGCCGGCCGGCTGCACGAGGGCCTCCGCGAGGCTGCTCACGAGGTGGGATTCTTCTATCTGACCGGCCATGGGGTACCCGAGACGCTCGTCGCCCGGGTGCTCGAAGCGGCGCGCAAGTTGTTCGAGCTGCCGCAAGCCGACAAGGACGCCGTGGCGATGGTGCGCAGCCCGCATTTCCGCGGCTACACCCGGCTGGGTGGCGAGCTGACGCTGGGCGAGGTTGATTGGCGCGAGCAGATTGATATTGGACCCGAACGTCCGCCGATCGGCGGGCCGGGCAAGCCCGACTACCTCTGGCTGCAGGGTCCCAACCAGTGGCCGGCCGCGCTGCCGGAGCTACCGGCGCTCATCGCCGAGTGGGACGCCGCCCTGTCGCGGGTGTCGCGCACCCTGTTGCGGCACTGGGCGGCATCACTGGGCAGTCCGCCCGACGTGTTCGACGACGCTTTCGCCGAGGCGCCGGCCACCCTGATCAAGGTCATCCGCTATCCCGCCCTCGCGGCCACCTTGCAGGGCGTTGGCGCGCACCGAGACTCCGGGGTGCTGACGCTGCTACTGGCCGAGCCGGGCAGTCGGGGCCTGCAGGTGCGGCGGGGCAGGGGCGGTGATCGCGCGCAGGGAGACTCGCAAGGCTGGATCGACGCGGCGCCGCTGGACGGGGCGTTCATCGTCAACATCGGCGAGCTGCTCGAGGTCGCGACCGGCGGCTACCTGCGTGCTACCGAACACCGGGTGAACCTGGGCGCGCAGGTGGCCGAGCGGATCTCGGTGCCGTTCTTCTTCAATCCCCGGCTGGACGCGCAGATACCGGTGCTGTCGCTACCCGGCGAACTCGCCGCGCGAACCGATAAAACCTGGACACCGACCGAGGACCCGGCCGACCCGATCTTCTCGGTCTACGGTCGCAACGCCTGGAAGAGCAGGCTGCGGGCCCACCCGGACGTGGCCGATGCGCATGGATACTCGGCAGGTAGGGTCACAAAAGCGAATCCGTCGTCATCTCAAGGGGCGAGTGAAGTCCGGTGAATGCAACGAACAAGCTGACAGCATCCACACTGCGTGATGCCTTCGGCCACTTCCCGTCCGGCGTGGTGGCGATCGCCGCGGAGGTTTCGGGAGTCCGGGTGGGACTGGCTGCCAGTACCTTTGTCCCCGTCTCGCTGGAACCGCCGCTGGTGTCGTTCTGTGTGCAGAACACGTCGACCACCTGGCCCAAGCTCAAGGATCTGCCGATGCTGGGCATCAGCGTGCTCGGCGAGGTTCACGACGAGGCCGCGCGCAGCCTGGCCGCCAAAACCGGTGACAGGTTCGCCGGTTTGGAGACGGTGTCCAACGACTCCGGCGCGGTCTTCATCAAGGGCACCGGCCTGTGGCTGGAGAGCGCGATCGAGCAGCTGATCCCGGCCGGCGATCACACGATCGTGGTCTTACGGGTCAGCGAGGTGACGGTGGACGCCGAGGTGGCGCCGATTGTCTTCCACCGCAGCGCGTTTCGCCGCCTCGACGTCTGAATCTCGCGAGACTGTAACTACCGACGCATTCCCCGAGAAGCGGTGTCGGTAGTTACAGTCTCGCGGGAAATTAACGCCTGAACAGCTTGTTGCCCAGCCAGACGATCGGATCGTATTTACGGTCGGCAACCCGCTCTTTCATCGGGATCAGCGCGTTATCGGTGATCTTGATGTGTTCCGGGCAGACCTCGGTGCAGCACTTGGTGATGTTGCAGAAGCCCAGACCGTGCTCTTCCTGGGCGTCGTTGCGGCGGTCCCGGGTGTCCAGCGGGTGCATTTCGAGTTCGGCGATTCGCATCAGGAAACGAGGCCCGGCGAACGCCTTCTTGTTTTCCTCGTGGTCGCGAACCACGTGGCAGAC
The DNA here is from genome assembly GCA_035996225.1 of Mycobacterium sp. Classification (GTDB taxonomy): domain Bacteria; phylum Actinomycetota; class Actinomycetes; order Mycobacteriales; family Mycobacteriaceae; genus Mycobacterium. The sequence continues at coordinate 20,409 of DASYJS010000443.1, forward strand.
GTCCTGGCACAGGAAGCACTCGATGCATTTGCGGAACTCCTGCGAGCGCTGAACGTCGACCTGCGCCATCCGGTATTCCCCGGGCTGCAATTCCTTGGGCGGCGCGAAAGACGGGATCTCCCGGGCCTTCTCGTAGTTGAACGAGACGTCGGTGACCAGATCGCGAATCACCGGGAAGGTCCGCAGCGGCGTTACCGTCACGACCTCCTCCTCGGCGAATGTCGACATCCGGGTCATGCACATCAACTTTGGCTTGCCGTTGATTTCGGCCGAGCAGGATCCGCACTTGCCCGCCTTGCAGTTCCACCGCACCGCGAGGTCGGGGGTCTGGGTCTGCTGCAGACGATGGATGATGTCGAGCACCACCTCGCCCTCGTTGACCTCGACCGTGAAATCCTGCAGCGCGCCGCCGGCTTCGTCGCCGCGCCACACCCGCATCGTCGCGTCGTAGCTCATTAGCCTCTCCGTCCTGGGTGGTCGGCCAGCTCTTCCTCGGTGAAGTACTTCTCCAGCTCGGAGGCCTCAAACAGCTCCAAGAGGTCAGGCCGCATCGGCACCTGGTCCTCGCGGGTGACGGTGACGTCGGGAATCACGTCGTCGCCGCCGCCGGACGCGCGGCACACCAGCAACACCTTGCGCCAGGACGAGTCCATTCCGGGGTGGTCGTCGCGGGTGTGCCCGCCACGGCTCTCGGTGCGCATCAGTGCGGCTTTGGCCACGCATTCGCTGACCAGCAGCATGTTGCGCAGGTCGATAGCCAGGTTCCAGCCGGGGTTGTACTGACGGTGTCCCTCGACGTGCATGCGGGTGAACCGCTCGCGCAGCGCGGTGAGCCGGTCCAGGGCCTCGGCGATTTCCTCCGACTTGCGGATGATGCCGACCAGGTCGTTCATCGACTGCTGCAGTTCCAGTTGCAGCGTGTACGGGTTCTCGGCGCTGGCGCCGTTCGTCGGCCCCTCGAAGGGGGTCAGCGCCCGCTTCGCCGCCGCCTCGACGGCGTCCTCGCTCACCGCCGGGCGGCTGGCCAGGGCGCGGGCGTAGTCGGCGGCGCCCAGCCCGGCCCGCCGGCCGAAGACCAGCAGGTCCGACAACGAGTTGCCGCCCAGTCGGTTGGAACCGTGCATGCCGCCGGAGCATTCGCCCGCGGCGAACAGCCCGGCGACGGTGGCCGCGCCGGTGTCGGGGTCGACCTCGACACCGCCCATCACGTAGTGACAGGTGGGCCCGACTTCCATGGGCTCTTTGGTGATGTCGACCCCGGCCAGCTCCATGAACTGGTGGTGCATCGACGGGAGCCGCCGCTTGATCTCCTCGGGCGTCAACCGGGAGGCGATGTCCAGGTAGACGCCACCGTGCGGGGTGCCGCGACCGGATTTGACCTCCGAGTTGATCGCGCGGGCGACCTCATCGCGGGGCAGCAGGTCCGGAGTACGGCGGGCCGAGTCGTTGTCTTTGAGCCACTGGTCGGCTTCTTGCTCGGATTCGGCGTACTGGCCCTTGAACACCGGGGGGATGTAGTCGAACATGAAGCGCTTGCTGTCGGAGTTCTTCAACACTCCGCCGTCGCCGCGCACACCCTCGGTGACCAGAATTCCTTTCACACTCGGCGGCCACACCATGCCCGTCGGGTGGAACTGGATGAACTCCATGTTGATCAGCGTCGCGCCGGCGCGCAGCGCCAGCGCATGACCGTCGCCGGTGTACTCCCAGGAGTTCGACGTGACCTTGAAGGACTTGCCGATGCCGCCGGTGGCCAGGACCACCGCGGGTGCTTCGAAGACGACGAACGCGCCGCTGTCGCGCCAATAACCGAACGCCCCGGAGATGCTGTCGCCGTCCTTGAGCAACTCGGTGATCGTGCATTCGGCGAACACCTTGATCCGCGCCTCGTAGTCACCGAGCTCGGCGAAATCCTCCTGCTGCAGCGAGACGATCTTCTGCTGCATGGTGCGGATCAGCTCCAGGCCGGTGCGGTCGCCGACGTGGGCCAGCCGCGGGTAGGTGTGTCCACCGAAGTTGCGCTGGCTGATCTTGCCGTCCTTGAGGCGGTCGAAGAGCGCGCCGTAGGTCTCCAGCTCCCAGACCCGGTCCGGCGCCTCCTTGGCGTGCAGTTCGGCCATCCGCCAGTTGTTCAGGAACTTGCCACCGCGCATGGTGTCGCCGAAGTGGGTCTGCCAGTTGTCTTTCGGGTTGGTGTTGCCCATCGACGCGGCGCAGCCACCCTCGGCCATCACCGTGTGTGCCTTGCCGAACAGCGATTTGGACACGACCGCGACCTTGAGGCCGCGTTCGCGCGCTTCGATGACCGCCCGCAAGCCCGCGCCGCCGGCACCGATCACTACGACGTCGTAGGAGTGCCGTTCGACCTCAGTCATGGAACCTCACTTAACTTTCTGATTTTCGTGAAAGGGCTTCTCAGCCAACAAATCTCAGGTCCGAGATGGTGCCGCTGGCCACTAGCGCGACGTAGAAATCGGTGAGCATCAGGGTGCCGAGTGTGATCCACGCGTACAGCTTGTGCCGGGTGTTGAGATTGCTGACCTGGGTCCAGATCCAGTACCGCACAGGGTGTTTGGAGAAGTGCTTGAGCCGCCCGCCCGTCACGTGCCGGCACGAATGGCAGGATATCGTGTAGACCCATAGCATGATGACGTTGCCGACCAGGATCACGTTGCCCAGGCCGAAGCCGAATCCACCCGGTCCGTCCTCGGAATGGAACGCGACGATCGCGTCGTAGCTGTTGATCACCGAGATGATGCCGGCGATGTAGAAGAAGTACCGGTGGGTGTTCTGGACGATCAGCGGGAACTTGGTCTCGCCGCTGTAGTGGACGCGCGGCTCGGCCACCCCGCAGGAGGTGGGCGACTGCCACACCGTCCGGTAATAGGCGCCGCGGTAGTAGTAGCAGGTCAATCGGAACAGCAGCAGGAATGGCAGCGTCAGTGCCGCGTACGGCAACCACCACACATCCGGCAGGATCCGCGGCCAGAAGTCGCTGGCCTCACCGCATGCCGTGCTGACGCACGGCGAGTAGAACGGGGTCAGGTAATGGTATTTCGGGACGAAGAAGTAATCCTGCTGGAACGCGCGCAGCGTCGCGTAGATGAGGAATGCGGCGAAGCCCAGATCGACCCGCAATGGCGACAACCACCACCGGTCGGTGCGTAGCGTCCGCTGCTGGATGTGGGCTCGCGTGGGTGAAAAGACACCGGACGCAGGACGGTTCGCCGTGGGTGCGCTCATCAATTGTTCCTCTTCGAACAGGGCTGTTGGTCGAAGGGTACAAGACAGAGCCCACTGTTTTAACGGGGGCTTGGATTATCAGGAGCGATTGTGACCCCCGACACCCTCGTCGTCGACATCGCGCCAGAAATCGCTGTCGTACTGGGTGTCGGGAATGGTGATTTTCTCGCCGGAATGCTGCACCGTGGCGCGCGCCAAGTCTAATTCCGAAACATCAGTGTCGAGTAATTCGACGTCGCTCATGATCCGGTCGGCGTCGATGACGATGCGACGCATCGCAGGACTGTCGCCGTAGCGCGACTTCAAGGAGCTCACACACCGCCGCAAGCCGCCGATGAGATTGTGCAGTTCGGCGAGTTCGGTAGTGGTGGACAAGGGATCTCCTAAGGCTGAGGTGTCGCGGATCACAGTACTTCCCTCGATACTATCGACCGCACAGGATTGACGCCGGACAGATGACTCGCCCAGACCGCGGAGCAAACACCCATGACAGGTCAGACCACGTCCGCGCAGCGCGCGGCGGTGCTGCTGGAATTGCATCAGCCAGGCAACCCGGTGGTGCTGCCGACCGTATGGGATGCCTGGTCGGCGCGTCTTGCCACGGATGTCGGATTCGCCGCGCTGACCGTGGGCAGCCATCCGCTGGCCGACTCGATCGGCAAACCGGATGGCGAGGGCATGTCGTTCGACGATGTACTGACCCGGGTTGCCCAGATCACCGCGGCGGTCGACGTCCCGGTGTCGGTGGACATCGAGTCGGGCTACGGCCAACCGGCGTCGCGCCTGGTCGACGGCTTGCTGAGCGTGGGCGCCGTCGGCCTGAATATCGAAGACACCGTGCACTCCGAGGGCAAGCGACTGCGGTCCGCCGGTGAGCACGCCGAATTAGTAGGTGCACTGCGTTCGGCCGCCGATACCGCCGGGGTCCACGTCGTGATCAACGCCCGCACCGATCTTTTCCTGCGCAAGGACGGCGATGATTCCGACCGCGTCGAACGCGCGGTGGCGCGACTGACCGAGGCGGCCGACGCCGGCGCCGATGTGCTCTACCCGGTCGGCCGTCACGACCCGGAGACGTTGCGGCGCTTGGCAACTGAGTTGCCGCTGCCGATCAACGCGATCGCGGTGCCCGATCAGGACGACCCGGCGTCGTTCGGCCCGCTGGGGGTGGCCCGGATCAGTTTCGGCCCGTTCTTGCAAGCCGCGCTGTCCGGCCGGGCCAAGGAACTGTTGGCCCGCTGGGGCTGAGCGGTCAGATCGGCTCCAGCATCCGGTGCGGTCGGCGCAGCGCCGCGCTGGCCGGGTCGTCGCGACTGGAATCGCGCGGGCGCCGCGGCGGATACACGATCAGGTCGGCGACGTGGGGGACCTGGCCGCATCGCTGACAAATGCGGTCCTGCCCGATGGCGCCGTCGCACTCCGCGTGCCGATAGGTTCGCCTGCTGAGCTTGTCCACGTAGTTCTCGTTGCCCCAGCTGATCATCGACCAGATCATCGGCCAGAGCTGACGGCCCTTGGCGGTCAACTCGTACTCACCCGCGATCTTGGCCAGCACTTGTTCGGTCACGAGGAATGCCAGCCGTTCGGCCAGCACCGCTTTGGGAATGCCGAGGTGGCCGCGAAAGTCGCTGAAGCGCCGGACCCCGAAGAAGGCGTCGCGCATGATCAGCAACGTCCAGCGCTCGCCGACGATCTCCAAAGACCGGGCGATCGGGCAGCTCTCGCTGGGGTATTCACGGGGAAGGGCCACGCCTCCGACATTACCCTTGCCGGTTCATTCACCGAACCGTATAGTCAGAATCGTTAAGTTCGTTCACCGAACCACTGGGTAGGCCGCTGTGAAGGCAGCCAGCTACGACCGCTTCGGCGGGCCGGAAGTGCTTGAATACGTTGATCTTCCGGAGCCCACGTCCGGCCCACGACAGCTGGCGATCGTGAGGCGAACCGGCGGTTGGAAAGCCGCGAGGTGCGCGGCGTCATTATTTTGAACCCAACTATCGAATTGTGAGGAATGCCATGACAACTAGCGCATTGGCGGTCGACTTTCGTGTGGTGCCGCACACCATGAACCGCATCGACATCGCGACCGGTGTGGATTTCGACCAAGTCATAGCGGCTTTCGAGAAGGCGGCACCGCCAGTCGACCGCGCGGTGGTGCAAGAGATCGCCGAGCGTGGTGGCAGTTGGGATGACGTTCTCGCCGCCGCGGCCGCCAACGCGCCCAACGGACTGATGGTCTACGCAAAGATCGACGGACTGTCGTTCTTGGCTCTCGCCGGCCATACGACGAAGGCGGTGGAGTATCTGCTCGGCAATCACACGATCGCCGAAACAATGTTCCGCCATGACCCGAAAGCTTTGTTGTACGCCCCATTACGGCTTTTGATCCACGCCGACGCCGAGGGCAATGCGGTCTTCTCGATGGACCAACCCAGTGCCGCGTTCGGCAGCCTGGGCATCGCGGAGGTGACCGCGGTGGGTGAGAGTCTGGATCGCAAGATGGTAAACCTGTTGCGAGCGATTGGAATTGACGCCGAAGCTGCCTTCCGATAGGCGCGAACGTCGAGTTGTTGAGCGGTTTGTCCTGCTATGGCCCAACAACTCGACGTTCGGTGCAAACCGTCCCGAAGTTACTTCGTGATGGCGATGCGCTGCGCCTCGGGTCCGGCCGGCTTCTTCAAGGCGCCGACGACCCGCACGGTGAGCACGCCCGCGTCGTAGGACGCCTTGATGGCCTCGCCGGTGACGTGCGCGGGCAGCTGGAACGCGCGACGGAACGATCCATAGCGGATCTCCCGCAGGGTTCGGACCTCTGTCTCCTCCGCGTGCTCGTCGCGGTGTTCGCCGTGGATTACCAGGCGGCCCTTGTCGACCTCGACGTTGACGTCCTTCTCGACATCAACACCGGGCAACTCCAGGCGTACCACTGCGTCGTCGCCGTCCTTGACGATCTCGGCCGCAGGGCTGAAACCGCTGGTAACTGGCTTGAACCAGTCCGCCGTCGCGGCAGGGCCGAAAAAGTCGCGCAACCACCGGTCGGTGTCCCAGGCCGAGCGCGACCACGCTACGAGATTGCTCATGTCGTCTCCTCTTTGCTTCCTTGAGCTTCATTGTGAGTTTGCTGTGACCGGCGCCTTGCCGGCCCGCTACCTAAACAAACATGAGTCGACCACGCTTAACTTCCACCAGCTCGTTCGCCGGGAGTGAACACACATCACACAGGAAGTTGTGAGGTGTGAGACCCACGTCATACGAGCGATACATTGGGCGGTTTTTCCTTAATTTCTGACCCCTAACCTCATGGCATGGGCCCAACCCCCAACACGCGCGCGCAGTGTGCTGCCCGTCACTTGGTTGTGGTCGGACATGGCATGGTCGGTCACCGCTTGGTCGAGGCGCTGCGCGCCCGTGACACCGACGGCTCTTGGCAGATCACCGTTTTGGCCGAAGAGACCGACGCCGCCTACGACCGCGTTGGACTGACCTCGTACACCGAGAGCTGGGACCGTGCCCTGCTGGCACTGCCCGGTAACGACTACGCCGGCGACGAACGGGTGCGGCTGTTGTTGAACGCGCGGGTCACCGAAATCGACCGCGCGGCAAAGTCAGTGGTGACCGCGGACGGCGAGCGGCACGGCTACGACGCCTTGGTCCTGGCTACCGGCTCGTATGCCTTTGTTCCACCGGTGCCCGGCCATGACCTGCCCGCGTGTCACGTGTACCGGACCCTGGACGACCTCGACGCCATCCGCGCCGACGCCGAGGGTGCCCGTGACGGTGGTCACAATGCGGCCGGCGTTGTGATCGGTGGCGGTCTACTCGGGCTCGAAGCCGCCAATGCGTTGCGGCAGTTCGGGTTGCAGACCCACGTCGTCGAGATGATGCCGAGATTGATGGCCCAGCAGATCGACGAGGCCGGCGGCGCGCTGCTGGCCAGGATGATCAGCGAGCTCGAGATTTCGGTGCACGTCGGCACGGGTACCGAATCGATTGAATCCGTTGAGCACGCGGATGGTTCGGCAGCGGCGCAGGTGCGGCTGACCGACGGCGAAGTGATCGAGGCCGGCCTGGTGATCTTCGCGGCCGGCGTCCGGCCGCGCGACGAGCTGGCCGCGGCGGCGGGATTGACGCTCGCCGAGCGGGGTGGCGTACTCACCGACTTGTCCTGCCGAACAAGCGATCCCGACATCTACGCCATCGGCGAGGTCGCCGCCATCGACGGGCGGTGCTACGGGCTGGTCGGGCCGGGCTATACCTCCGCGGAGGTCGTCGTGGACCGGCTGCTTGGCGGCGCCGCGGAGTTTCCCGAGGCGGATCTGTCCACCAAACTCAAACTGCTGGGTGTCGACGTCGCCAGCTTCGGCGACGCAATGGGCACGACCGAGAACTGCCTCGAGGTCGCGATCAACGACGCGGTGAACCGGACCTACGCCAAGCTGGTGCTTTCCGATGACGCCAAGACCCTGCTCGGTGGGGTGCTGGTGGGCGATGCTTCCACCTATGGGGTGCTGCGGCCCATGGTCGGCAGCGAGTTGCCGGGCGACCCGCTCGCGCTGATCGCCCCGGAGCAGACCGGCGGAGGCGCTTTGGCTTTGGGCGTTGGTGCGCTCCCGGATTCGGCACAGATCTGCTCGTGCAACAACGTCACCAAGGGTGATCTGAAGTGCGCGATCGCCGATGGTTGCAGCGACGTTCCCGCGCTGAAGTCGTGCACCGCGGCCGGCACGTCGTGTGGGTCGTGCGTGCCGCTGCTCAAGCAGTTGCTCGAAGCCGAGGGCGTGGCACAGTCCAAGGCGTTGTGCGAGCACTTCAGCCAGTCGCGCGCGGAGCTTTTCGAGATCATCTCCGCCACCGAGATCCGGACCTTCTCCGGTCTGCTGGAGCGGTTCGGTCGCGGAAGAGGTTGCGACATCTGCAAACCCGTGGTCGCTTCCATCCTTGCTTCGACCGGCTCCGACCACATTCTCGAGGGTGAGCAGGCCGCGCTGCAGGATTCCAACGACCACTTCCTGGCCAACATTCAGAAGAACGGAAGCTACTCGGTGGTGCCGCGGGTACCCGGCGGCGACATCAAGCCCGAGCACCTGATTCTGATCGGCCAGATCGCCCAGGACTTCGGGCTTTACACGAAGATCACCGGCGGCCAGCGAATCGACCTGTTCGGCGCCCGGGTGGACCAGTTGCCGCAGATCTGGCAGCGGCTGGTGGAAGGCGGCATGGAATCCGGCCACGCCTACGGCAAGGCATTGCGCACGGTGAAGAGCTGCGTGGGCAGCGACTGGTGCCGCTACGGCCAGCAGGATTCGGTGCAGCTGGCCATCGACTTGGAGATGCGCTATCGGGGCCTGCGGGCACCGCACAAGATCAAGCTCGGGGTTTCGGGTTGCGCACGGGAGTGTGCCGAGGCGCGCAGCAAGGACGTGGGCGTTATCGCCACCGAGAAGGGCTGGAACCTTTACGTCGGCGGCAATGGCGGTATGACTCCCAAGCATGCCCAGCTGCTGGCCAGCGACCTGGACACCGAGACACTGGTCCGTTACGTCGACCGGTTCCTCATGTACTACATCCGCACCGCTGATCGGCTGCAGCGCACCGCGCCGTGGGTTGACTCCCTGGACGGCGGCCTCGATCACGTGCGCGAGGTGGTGTGCGGCGACTCCCTGGGCCTGGCGCAGGAATTCGAGGCCGCGATGGAGCGGCACGTGCAGAACTACAAGTGCGAGTGGAAGGGCGTGCTCGAAGATCCGGACAAGCTGTCGCGGTTTGTCTCCTTCGTCAACGCGCCGGAAGAAATCGATTCGACTGTGACATTCACCGAGCATGCCGGGCGCAAAATCCCTGTATCCATTGGCATGCCGCGGGTCCGTTCATGATGAAGGAGCAAGCGTGACAATTCTCAACGACGTCCAGGTGTGGACCACCGCGTGCTCCTACGACCACCTCATCCCGGGCCGTGGAGTCGGCGTGTTGCTCGACGACGGTTCCCAGGCGGCGCTGTTTCGTCTGGACGACGGGTCGGTGCACGCGCTCGGTAACGTCGACCCATTCTCCGGCGCGGCGGTGATGTCACGCGGGATCGTCGGCGACCGCGGCGGTCGGGCAACCGTCCAATCGCCGATCCTCAAGCAGGCTTTCGCGCTCGAAGACGGTTGCTGCCTGGACGATCCGCGGGTGTCGGTGCCGGTGTACCAGGTGCGCATCACCGATGAGGGCGAAATCCAGATCGCGCGATTGGCTGCCTAGCTGATATCGCCGACCAGGTACCGCTGCATCGTCGGGCCGATGGCGTCGACGAGCATATCCACCGACATGGAATGCAGCGGCTCGGAGCGCACCCCGTAGCGCATGATGCCGAGGCCGACCAGTTGCGAGGCGCACAACGATGCCCGCACGGCGGCCTTGTCGGCGCCCAGCATCTTCAGCAGCGGGCCGAAAACCGGTC
>DASYJS010000444.1:0-21693 GCA_035996225.1 Mycobacterium sp.
CAATCCCGCCAATTACGGCAAGGCAGTCGCGCTGACCTTCGATCAGTTCAAGTACGGCTGGGCCAACAACCTTGACGACGTCGAAGCCAAGGAACTCCACGAGGCCTACCACGTCCCGGCGCCCGGCTTGCCGCTGTTTCAGGCGGCGGTCGCGAACTTCAACCCGGTCAGCGAGACCCGGGTGGACTCCAAAAATCCCGACCGCGGTCCACTGCTGGTCCTCGCGGGTGAAAACGACCACACGATCCCGCTGGCGATCACCGAGGCGACCTTCAAGCTCCAGTCCAAGCACAACCCGGGCGTGACCGAGATCGAGCGAATTCCCGGCCGAGGCCACTCCCTGGTCATCGACAGCGGGTGGAAAGAGGTCGCGGACGTCGCCGTGCAGTTCATTCAGCGCGTCACCTGATTTTGCGCCGCGGCAAAGTTTGCCCGACCGTTTGCTGCCGGCACAGCGCGTCCGGGCTATGCTCCGTTGGCCAGGGGGCCCTGAAGGGTGATCAACGCATGCGCCGATTGATAGTCGGAGTCGCCGTCGTTGCTGTCGGGATGTCGATCGCTGCGTGCGGCGGCAGCAAGGGGAGCGGCCCCGCCGCGTCGACCACGAGCACCACGACGACCACGTCGGCGTCGTCGAAGCCTCCGATCGCGCAGGCCGCGCTGTCGAATCTGTTGCTCACGCCGGCGGAGGTCGACGGCGTGCTGGGCGTCACCGGGTCGGTGAGCAAGGAAAAGATCGACAAGCTGCAGGACGACGTGACTAGTACGCCGGGATCGCCGGGGTGGAAATTTCCCGACGAGTGCGTCTACGCCAAGGGTCCCGCCACTGCCCCCGTCTACGCGGGCAGCGGCAACACGGCGGTGAGCGGCGACATGGACACCACCTCCCTGAATAACGACCAGGACATCATGATGGGCCAGGTGGTGGTGTTGTTCCCCTCCGCCAAGGAGGCGAATGACTTCTTCACGACGTCCGCCCAGCGTTGGCCTGCCTGTGCGGACCGTGAAATCGCCGAGCCCGCCACCCCGGACGGCACGCAGACGACATACAAGATCGGCCCGTTCTCCAACGCCAACGGAATCTTGAGCGTTACGCAGACGACGACCATGAGCATGAGTGGCCAGCCCACCCCGATGGTCCTCACGTCCCAGCGGGCGCTGACGGCTCGCAACAACGTTGTCGTCGATGTCGTCCTGATGCGCAAGGACCCGGCGGACTTTGGCGTCAAGGTCGCAGCTCAGATCGCCGGTAAAATCGACAAGCAGCAGTAGCGCCACCCGGGCCGTGAACGGGCCTGGTACTGGCGCACTAGTGTTTCACGGATGGCGAGTCTGGACCCGAGCGTGCTGGCCGCGGCGCGCTATCACGGTGACCAGGCCGTAGCGCCCGGCATGCTGGACTTCGCCGTCAACGTGCGTCACGCGCACCCACCGCAGTGGCTGATCCAGCGGCTGGCCGCGCGGCTGCCGGACCTGGCGCGCTACCCCAGCGTCGAGGACCTGCACCGGGCAGAGGACGCGGCCGCACAGCGGCACGGCCGGGCGCGCGACGAGGTGCTGCCGCTGGCCGGGGCGGCAGAAGGGTTCGCGTTGTTGCCCAACCTGCGGCCGGCACGGGCGGCGATCATCGCGCCCTCGTTCACCGAGCCGGCCGTGGCGTTGAGCGCCGCCGGAGTGCCGGTGCACCACGTCGTGCTCGACGAGCCCTTCGGCCTCGACGGAGCGGACGTGCCCGAGGACGCCGACCTGGTCGTGGTGGGCAATCCGACCAATCCCACCTCGGTGCTGCATCGCCGCGAGCAGCTCCTCGCGTTGCGCCGGCCGGGGCGCATCCTGGTGGTCGACGAGGCGTTCGCGGATTCGGTTCCCGGGGAGCCGGAGTCGTTGGCCGGTGATTCGCTGCCCGACGTGCTGGTGCTGCGCAGCCTGACCAAGTCGTGGGCGCTGGCCGGACTGCGGGTGGGCTACGCGCTTGGCGCGCCAGAGGTGTTGGCGCGGTTGACCGCCCAGCGCGCGCACTGGCCGGTGGGCACGCTGCAATTGACGGCCATCGCCGCCTGTTGTGCCGCTGACGCGGTCGCCGAAGCGGCGGCCGATGCGGCGCGGCTGACCCAATTGCGCACCGAGATGGTGGTCGGCCTGGCGTCGGTGGGCGCCGAGGTCGTCGACGGCCGGGCCCCGTTCGTGCTGTTCCACCGCCCCGATGCCGTTCAGATGCGAAACATCCTGCACGACAAGGGTATTGCCGTGCGTCGCTGTGACACGTTCGTCGGCCTGGATGAGAGCTATCTCCGGGCCGCGGTGCGCCGGGAGTGGCCGCTGCTGGTTCAAGCCATCGCGGAGGCCATGCCCGTCTCGAACAACGGGAGGCACCGGTGAGCGTACGGCTATCCGAGGTGATCGAGGTACTCGACGAGGCCTACCCACCGCGACTGGCCCAATCGTGGGATTCGGTTGGCCTGGTGTGCGGCGACCCCAACGACGTACTGGACTCGGTCACGGTTGCCGTCGATGCCACGCCGGCGGTCGTCGACGAAGTCCCCGAGGCGGGCCTGCTGCTGGCTCATCACCCGTTGCTGCTGCGCGGGGTCGACACGGTTGCGGCCAGCACGCCCAAGGGTGCGCTTGTGCACCGGTTGATCCGAACCGGGCGTTCCCTGTTCACCGCACATACCAACGCTGATTCGGCGTCGCCCGGTGTTTCCGACGCGTTGGCGCACACGCTTGGCCTCACCGTCGAAGCCGTGCTCGAACCGCTTTCGGACACAGCCGATCTCGACAAGTGGGTGATCTATGTGCCGCGCGAGAACACCGAAGCGGTACAGGCCGCCGTGTTTGAGGCCGGCGCCGGCCACATCGGCGACTACTCGCACTGCAGCTGGAGCGTCAGCGGCATCGGGCAGTTCCTGCCGCGCGACGGGGCGACACCCGCGGTGGGCAGCGTCGGAACCGTCGAGCGCGTGGACGAGAACCGGTTCGAGGTCATCGCACCCGCGTGGGCGCGGGCGGCGGTGTTGGCAGCGATGCGCGCCGCCCACCCGTACGAAGAGCCCGCCTTCGACATCTTCGCGCTGATACCCCCGCCCGGTGACGCCGGACTGGGCCGTATCGGAACGCTGCCACAACCCGAATCGTTGCGCGCCTTCGTCTCCCGTGTCGGCGCCGCACTGCCGCAGACCTCCTGGGGCGTGCGCGCCGCGGGTGATCCGGACCGGGTCGTGTCGCGGGTCGCGGTGTGCGGCGGTGCCGGGGATTCGCTGCTGGGCATCGCGGCCCGTGCCGACGTGCAGGCCTACGTCACGGCCGATCTGCGGCATCATCCGGCCGACGAGCATCGCCGGGCCTCCGAGGTGGCGCTGATCGACGTCGCGCACTGGGCCAGCGAATTCCCCTGGTGCGCACAAGCCGCCGAGGTGCTGCGGTTTCGATTCGGGGCGGCGCTGCCGGTGCGCGTGTCCAGCACCCGCACCGACCCGTGGAATTTTGGCGACGCAACCTGTGGAGATCAGTCATGAAAGCCGAAGTAGCACAGCAGCGTTCGCTGTTGGAGTTGTCCGAGCTGGATGCTGACCTGTCCCGGATGGCGCATCAGGCCAACCGTCTGCCGCAGCGCGAGGCCATCGAGCGGATGCGGGGCGAATACGACGCCGCCAATGACCGGCTGGGCGCCGTGCGAATCGCGGTGGAGGACTTGGATGCTCAGGTGTCGCGCTACGAGTCGGAGATCGAAGCGGTGCGGCAGCGCGAAGACCGCGACCGATCGTTGCTCACGTCGGGCGCCACCGACGCCAAGCAGCTTTCGGATCTACAGCACGAACTGGAAACCCTACAGCGCCGTCAGAGCAGCCTGGAAGATTCGCTGCTCGAAGTCATGGAACGCCGTGAGGAGCTGCAGGGCCAGCTGGCTGCCGAGCAGGGCACGATCGAGACGCTGCAGGCCGACCTGGCGGGCACGCAGCAGGCCCTCGATGCCGCACTCGCCGACATCGACGGCGCTCGTCAGGCGCATTGGTCGCGACGCGAGACGCTGGCCGCGGCACTGGCCCCCGATTTGTCTGCCCTCTACGAGCGACAGCGTGCCGGGGGAGGACCCGGCGCCGGGCAGCTGCTGGGGCATCGCTGCGGCGCCTGCCGGATCGAGATTGACAAGGGCGAACTGGCCCGCATCTCGGCGGCCGCCGATGACGAGCTGGTGCGCTGCCCCGAATGTGGCGCGATCCTGTTGCGGGTCAAGGGGTTCGGGCAGTGAAGGTCGTCATCGAAGCCGATGGCGGGTCCCGCGGCAATCCCGGGCCGGCCGGCTACGGCGCGGTGGTGCGTACCGAGGACCGCTCGACCGTGCTGGCCGAAAGTAAGCAGGCCATCGGCCGGGCGACCAACAACGTCGCCGAATACCGCGGACTGATAGCCGGTTTGGAAGACGCGGTGAAGCTGGATGCCACTGAGGTTGAAGTCTTCATGGACTCCAAGCTGGTGGTGGAGCAGATGTCCGGAAGGTGGAAAGTTAAACACCCAGGCCTGATTGAGTTACACGCCCAGGCCCGCAAGCTGGCGGCGCGGTTCGACCGGATCAGCTACGCGTGGATTCCGCGCGAACGGAACAAGCATGCCGATCAGCTGGCCAACGAAGCGATGGACGCCGCCGCCGAAATCAGTGACGAGAACTCCGAGTCGGCCGTCGCCGATCCGGCGGTCGCCGAACCGGAGAAAGTGCTGGCCGCGAAAGGTGTTGCAACGCAATCTGTGTCGGCGCCCGGCTGGACCGGTGCTCGCGGCACGCCGACCAGGTTGCTGTTGCTGCGCCACGGGCAGACCGCGTTGTCGGTGCATCGCCGCTATTCGGGGCGCGGCAACCCGGAACTGACCGACTTGGGACGCCAGCAGGCGCAAGCCGCGGCGCGGTATCTAGGTGAGCGCGGCGGCATCGCGGCGGTGGTTTCCTCGCCATTGCAACGGGCCTACGACACCGCGGCGGCAGCCGCCAAGGCGCTGGGTCTGGACGTGACCGTGGACGACGACTTGATCGAGACCGACTTCGGAGCCTGGGAGGGGTTGACGTTCGCCGAGGCCGCCGCACGCGATCCCGCATTACATGCCCGCTGGCTAAGCGATACAGCCACGGAGCCGCCGGGCGGCGAGAGCTTCGATGCCGCACTCGAGCGGGTGTGCCGGGCACGGGAACGAATCGTTGCCACCTATCAAGGCGCCACGGTGCTTGTCGTATCGCATGTCACGCCGATCAAGATGTTGTTGCGCCTAGCGTTGGACGCCGGGCCCAGCATCCTGTACAGATTGCACCTTGACCTGGCATCCTTGAGCATTGCTGAGTTCTATTCCGACGGGGCATCTTCGGTGCGACTCGTGAATCAGACGGGCTATCTTTAGCCGCTAAGGAGCCACAGTTGCCGCCGTCTCAACAACCCGATGAATCGCCGGACGCCGTTCCGGCGGATATCCGGGCGCAGGTGATGCCGGCGGTTCTGGACGAGTTGTCCCGCTGGGGCGTCGAGCGATTCAGCGTCGAGGCCTTGGCCGAGCGCCATCGCCTCGACGTGGCGATGATCTACCGCCACTGGGGCGATCGTCAACGGCTGATCGTCGATGCGGCCCTGGCTGATCTGGAGTCCTGGGGTACGGCAACGGATACGGGCTCGTTGCGCGGAGACTTGGAGGCATTGGCCCGGAATGCGACCGATCGAATCAACACCGAGGTCGGGCGAGCTTTCCTGCGGGCGTTGGTGATGGGACATCGCGGGCATCACGACGAAGAAACCCGAATGATGTTCTGGCGGGCGCGTTTCACTGTGGTGCGCAAGGTGATAGACCGGGCAAGGGAGCGCGGCGAATTGCGCGACGGGATCAGCACGGTGGCTGCTACCCAGATTGTCTTGGCGCCGCTGAACATCCGTGCGCTTTACTCGGACGCTGTCGTCGACGACGACTACTGTGCGGCCGTTGCGGATATGGCATGGCATGCGCTCGCGCGTAAATAGGTGACTGGCGCCGTGGGCGCAGAGCGTGCGTTGTGGGCGCTGAGCGTGCGTTGTGGGCTGAGAAATCGCCAAAATTCGACCCTGAGCGCACGCTCAAAGCCGTGAGCGCACAGTCGATGTGGCCACGCTGAGCTGCTCAGCGAGACAACGTGATGGCCTGCTCCGGGCAGTTTCGCTCCCCGACGACAGCCTGCGCCTCGAGCTCACCCGCGACATCCTCGACAAGTACCACGGAATGGCCGACCTCGTCGGCATCGAAGACGTCGGCCGCCAGGCTGTAACAGCGTCCGTGGCCGGTGCACAGGTCGGGATCGACAATAACGCGGGTCACGACACCGGGAAGATCAGCGGCAGCGACTCCACCGATCTCAGCGCTGCGGTGTAGATCAGCTGGGTGCCGGGCTTGATCTCGTAATCCGGTATGCGCCGGTGGAATTCGCGCAATGCCACCCGCAGCTCCATCCGGGCCAGGTGAGAGCCCAGGCAGCGGTGCGGACCCCCGCCGAACGCCCGGTGCCGGTTTGGGCTGCGGTTGAAGTCCACCAACTCGGGGTCGGGAAACTCGGCGGGGTCGGTGTTGGCCGCACCGAGTAACGGGCTGACCCGTTCGCCCTTGCTGATCGGGCAGCCGCCCACCTCGACGTCTTGCATGGCGACCCGAACCACACCGGGCACCGGTGTCTCCCAGCGCAACAGCTCCTCGATCGCGTGCGGCAGCACGTCGGGTTCCTCGACGAGCTGATGACGGTGGTCGGGGTGTCGCGCCAGGTAGACGAAGAAGCAGTCAAGTGAGTCGGTGACGGTGTCCAGCCCCGCGATCAGGAACAGGAAGCAGATGTCGAGCAGCTCCTCGCGCGAAAGCGGTTGACCCGCGATGCTGGCCGCGATCATCGCGGACAGCACGTCGTCGCGTGGGCTGGCGATGTGCTCGTCGATAGCGCGGTCGAAGTAGTCGTAAATCTGTTGCGCGACACCTTGCGACGCGTCGTGACGACCCTCGTAACCCTCGGCGCCCTCCGGGCGGATCACGCCGTCCTTCCATTCCAGGAATTGGTCGAGGTCTTCCAGCGGCAGCCCGAGCAACTGCAGGAAAACGGTGCACGGCAGCGGTACCGCGAACTCCTCGTGAAAGTCGACCTCGCCCCGACCGGCGAACCGGTCGATCATCTCGTTCACCAGCTCGGCGACGCCTGGCTCACGTCGGGCCATCTCGCGCGGGGTGAACAGCGGATCGAGAATACGCCGGTACTTCGCGTGCTCAGGGGGATCGATCTGCAGCGGAATGAGCGGTCGGATGTTGCCGAGGTCGACCGCATCCATGTTCGACGAAAACAGTTCGGTGTGTTTGAGCGCCATCTCGATGTCGGTCAAGCGGCTGAGTACGACCGCCGCCGGCGATCGGAACACTGGAGTCGACTCGCGCAGCGCCTTGTACATCGGCTGGGGCTCCGCGACGCCCATCAACCCCTGGTCGACGAAAGCATCGGCTTCTGTCATGCGGTCAGCGTCGCACCAACTTCTTATTTAGGCAATGATTGGAAAAATTGGGTAATAGCCAGAAGTCGGTGATCAGGCGCCTATACCCGCTGGCCAGGAGAGGGGCCAGCGAGTACCGTGTTCGTGCGGACGAGTTGGCTGGGCGACCGCGGCTCGTACCGGTCCAGAGGACCGGTGCCGAGTCGAGGAAAGTCCGGACTTCACAGAGCAGGGTGATTGCTAACGGCAATCCGAGGCGACTCGCGGGAAAGTGCCACAGAAAACAAACCGCCACCCTCGCGGTGGTAAGGGTGAAACGGTGCGGTAAGAGCGCACCAGCATCCCGGGTGACCGGGGTGGCTCGGCAAACCCCACCCGAAGCAAGGTCAAGAAGGCCGCACCGGAAGGTGCGGCCGCGCAGGCGATTGAGGGTTGCTCGCCCGAGCCTGCGGGTAGGCCGCTTGAGGCACCCGGCAACGGTGTGTCCAGATGGATGGTCGCCGCCGTGCCGCCGTTGGCTATGCCGCGGCGGTGCGGAACAGAATCCGGCTTACAGGCCAACTCGCCCGCCCCGCCCCGCCGACGCCGTGGATCGGCGTCAGCGCGCCTTTTTCACCGACTTGTCGAGTTTGCGGAGCGCCTCGTCGAGCTGCTGACGGCAGCTCTCGGCCAAGTCGGCCTCCTGCTGGTAGAGCAGACCGTAGGTGAAGGTGTCTTCGCCCGCGGCGTGCGCGGCGTCGGCCTGCTGAGTCAGGTGGTCGCGGCTGACCACGCTGTCTTGATGGTCGCCGAGCAACGACTGGATGGCCTTGGCCTGCTTGGACACGTCGTCCGCGCCGGTCGCCGCCGCCGTGTAGCGAAGCCGCTTGGCCCGCTTGCGAATTACGTGCAGCGCCTCGTCGCGATCGTGCTCGGGGTCGTGGTCTTCGTCGTCCTGCTGATCCTCGTACGCCGACGGCTCGACTTCATCCTCTTGGGCGGCCTGGTCTGCTTGAGCAGCGGCCTTTGCGGCCTTGCGTACCTTCTTGTAGGCGGCATCAATGGTGACCGGCTGCTCGCCGGCAGCGGTGGCCGGGCTATCGGCCACCATCGCATCGAGCGCGTCGAGTAGCCGGAAATAGCGCTGCGACCGCATCGCGATCAATGACCGCCGCAGCCCGGACTGGTAGCGGCGTTTGGCGCCCTCGATCAGGCGTTCGCGCACCGGCCCACGCACCAGCTCCGGTGACAGCCGGTCCAGCTCTTGCTCGTAGCGCTGTTCGAGCACCTCGGCGTCGCGTGCCACACCCAAGACGCCGGCGAGCTCGCGTAGTTCGTCGAGCACCCAGGCGTAGGTGTCCTCCGAAACTTCGAGCGACGCTTGGGCGTCCCGCAGCAGACTGCGGATCTTGCGGGTGGTGACCCGCATCTGGTGCACGGCGTCGAAGGCGTCGGCGCGCACGGCGCGATCCCACACCAAAAGCTCATCGACCTGCTCGGCCACCGCGCGCTGTACCGGGTCTTCGGGCGGCCGGGTGCCGTTGGACTGCAACGTCGTCCCGAGCACCCGCGCGAGCTTGGACGCGTGACCGGCGGGTTCGCCGCCGGCGTCCAGGAGCCGGTTGCTCAACCGGTCCAGCAGCTCGGTGTCGCTTGCCCCTCGTGATTCGTCGAGCTCCAGTTCCCACTCACGCCACTCTTGCTCGACGGGGCTCGAGTCGGGGCTATCGGTATCACCAGCCGACCACGCGCGGACATGGTCATTGCTGAACTCCGCGAAGGGAGCGCCCTCGATGCCGTACAGCACCTGGCTTTCGCGTTGGGTGGTGATCCGGGCGACCGGTTTGATCGGCCTGTCGCGAACGATCGCCAGCACCACGTCCAGCAATTCGCTGGGGACGGTGTCGTCGTCCGCGGACCCCCGGGGTGTACGAATCTCGGTGCGGGCGTCGGGCCCGGCCGGCAATTTCAGGTGCCAACCGGCGTCATGGCCACCGCTGCGGCGCCGCAGAGTGATCTTGTTGCGCGCGAGATCCTGCGTTTGCGTGTCGAAGTACATCGCGTCCAGCGATTGCGTCGGCAACGTCTCCACCCGGGCCACCGCCGCGATGCCTTCGAACGACGGTGTGACCGTGGATTCGGGGACGTCGAACTTGCGCTCCACCTCCAGATGGCGCGAGGGTTCTGGCATTCTTTTCGGCTCCGTAAGGGGGCGCGTCGCCGCGGTATTAAACGGTCATCGACGCTCGTAAATGATGACCCATAGCGTGCCACACCACGGTTGAACGGCGGGCAGCGATCCTGGATGCGGCGTGTCCGTCCGCGGTGGCCTGGGAGAACGGATTTCGCGCCCGATCGGTTACGGGGGCGGCGGCGGAGGGTCTTCCGGCATCGGCGCGTAATCGGCCGGCGGCGGTGCGTAGCGCGCGATGGCGTCGCCGACGTTGGCGCAGCCGCTGACCGAAACGCGTCGGCCCGCGTTGACACAGACGGTGGCTTCCGCCGTGCCGGCGGAGTGTGTGACGGCGACGATTCCCGGGATCGGGGTAATCGCCAAGAACGCCAGCAGTGCGGTAATCCAGCGGCGCTGATTCATATCGCAACTCCTGGGTGGGCGGACAGAGGGTTGAAGTATATCGATGTCGGCGTTAACCCCGGTCGGGTTTTGCGTCGTTGGTACCGGGTGGATCTTTTGCGGCCCGCAATTCTCTACCGCTCGTTTAGCCCATGGGTCGCAGTAAAACCGCTTATGGTTTGCGGTGCGGGTAAGTTTCGCATACCTGATGGAGGAGCTATCGATGGTGTTTTTCGCACTTGCCGCGTCGCGCGCGGTCGTCGCCGGAATTGCTGCCGGCACAATCAGTGGCGCAATGCTCTTCGCCGCCGTCGGCTCGGCCACAGCGGACCCCGAGCCGGCACCCCCGCCGGCACCTGACTGCACGGCGGCCGACCTCGCCCAGGTCTCAGCTGGTGTGGCCGCGGCGACATCGGAGTACCTATTCGGCCATCCGGACGTCAATGCCTACTTCACCGGTTTGAAGGGTCAGCCGCGCAGCGATCAGGCTAACCAGGTCAAGCAGTACATGGACGCCAACCCCCAGACGCACACCGACCTCGAAGGTATTCGCCAGCCACTCACCGATTTCCGTAATCGGTGCAACATGGAATAGCTCAGAAGCAGTGTTCGTCGGCGGGGAAAACTCCGCCAGCTACTTCTTCCGCGTATTGGGTAGCGGCCCGGCGCAATTCGTCGCCGACGCTCGCGAATCGCTTGACGAATCGCGCCGCCTTGCCACTGCTCATGCCGGCCATGTCCTGCCAGACCAACACCTGAGCGTCGCAGTTCGGACCGGCTCCGATCCCCACTGTCGGGATGGTCAGCTTGCCGGTGATCTGGGTGGCCAATTCGGCGGGCACCATTTCCATGACGACGGAAAACGCCCCGGCTTCGGCGACGGCGATCGCGTCGTGGACGGTCTGCTCGGCGGCGTCACCGCGGCCCTGCACCCGGAACCCGCCCAGGGTGTTGACGCTTTGCGGTGTGAAGCCGATGTGCGCCATCACCGGGATACCCGCCGCGGTCAGGCAGCCGATCTGCTCGGCCACCCGCTCGCCGCCCTCGAGCTTGACGGCATGCGCACCGCCTTCCTTCATGAACCGGGTGGCGGCGGCCAGCGCGGCGGCGGGGCCGGCCTCATAGCTGCCGAACGGCAAGTCGGCGACGACGAGGGCGTGCGGCGCGCCCTTGACGACACCGCGAACCAGCGGAATCAGCTCGTCGATGGAGACCGGCACCGTGGTGTCGTAGCCGTATACGACGTTGGCCGCCGAGTCGCCGACCAGCAACACCGGGATGCCGGCCTCGTCGAAGACGCGGGCGGTCGAATAGTCGTAGGCCGTGAGCATGGCCCACTTGTGGCCTTCGGCCTTCATTTTCTGTAGGTGGTGGGTGCGGATCTTGGGTCGGGGCGTTGAAGGCGCCGAGGCGCCTGAGTTCGCACCGTAAACGTTCTGCTCAGACATCATTGTCCCTAGTGGTGGTCGGGTCGATCCTCGTGGCCACAATGGGTCCCCGGGTTCGTCTGACTTCCGTCATTCTGCCATCTCTTCCGCGCGGTTGCACCGTCACAGCAGTGTGAGACATACCATTCTGCGCATGCAGCGGAACTGCTGCCCGACTTGTGGGAGGTGGCCGACAAGTTCGCGGTGGGTATGAAGAACTGCTGGTAGCCGCCCGGTAGCCGGCGGGCGGCGGCCGCTCACGAAAACCTCAGGTTGTCTCTGGCAGCATGTGTTGGCATGGGTCTGACTCGCCGCGACAAGATCGCGCGCATGCTGCTGGTCTCGACAGCGATCGCTGCCGTGGCGCTGCTTCTGGGGGGCTGCGTGCGCGTTGTCGGCGGACACCCGCTGATGGCGGGGCCCAAATTGGGGCAGCCGGTGGAGTGGACACCGTGTCGGGTCGCCAGCGGATCGGTGAAGCTTCCCGGCGGCGCGCTGTGCGGCAAGCTCGCCGTGCCCGTCGACTACGACCATCCCGGCGGCGACCTCGCCACGCTGGCAATGATTCGATTCCCGGCGACCGGGGACAAGCTCGGCTCGCTGGTGATCAACCCCGGCGGGCCCGGCGAATCCGGTATCGAAGCCGCGCTCGGCGTCGTTCAGACGCTGCCCAAGCGGGTCCGCGAGCGGTTCGACCTGGTCGGGTTCGACCCTCGCGGTGTGGCGTCGTCGCGGCCGGCGATCTGGTGTAACTCCGATGCCGACAACGATCGGCTGCGCACCGAGCCGAACGTCGACTACAGCCCGGCCGGTGTCGCCCACATCGAGGACGAGACCAAGCAGTTCGTCGGCCGTTGCGTCGACAAGATGGGTAAGGACTTCCTGGGCAGTGTCGGGACGGTCAACGTCGCCAGGGATCTGGACGCCATCCGCGCGGCGCTGGGCGACGACAAGCTGACCTACCTGGGCTACTCGTACGGCACCCGGATCGGGTCGGCCTACGCCGAGGCCTTCCCGCAGAGAGTGCGGGCGATGATCCTCGACGGCGCCGTCGACCCCAACGCCGATCCGATCGAAGCCGACCTACGGCAGGCCAAAGGATTCCAAGGCGCGTTCAACGACTACGCCGCCGACTGCGCGAAGCAGTCGAGCTGCCCGCTGGGCACCGATCCGGCCAAGGCCGTCGACGTGTACCACAGCCTGGTCGACCCGATGGTCGACCCGAACAACCAAATGGTCGGCAGGCCGGTGCCCACGAAGGACCCGCGCGGGCTGAGCTACAGCGACGCCATCGTGGGGACGATCATGGCGCTGTACTCGCCGACGCTGTGGCATCACCTGACCGACGGCCTGAGCGAACTGGCCGACCACCGCGGGGACACCCTGCTCGCCCTGGCCGATATGTATATGCGCCGCGACCCGCACGGCCACTACACCAACGCCACCGACGCGCGGGTCGCGATCAACTGCGTCGATCAGCCGCCAATCACGGACCGGGCCAAGGTCATTGACGAAGACCGGCAATCTCGCGAGATCGCCCCGTTCATGAGCTACGGCAAGTTCACCGGCGACGCTCCACTGGGCACCTGCGCGTTCTGGCCGGTGCCACCCACCAGCAAGCCGCATGCCGTCTCGGCGCCCGGCCTGGTCCCGACCGTCGTCGTGTCGACCACGCA
The DNA here is from genome assembly GCA_035996225.1 of Mycobacterium sp. Lineage (GTDB taxonomy): Bacteria > Actinomycetota > Actinomycetes > Mycobacteriales > Mycobacteriaceae > Mycobacterium. The sequence goes on from DASYJS010000444.1 coordinate 13,127, forward strand.
CGATCCGGCGACGCCGTACAAGGCCGGCGTCGACTTGGCGAACCAGCTTCGCGGATCGCTGCTTACCTTCGACGGCACCCAGCACACGGTCGTCTTCCAGGGCGACAGCTGCATCGACGACTACGTGACGGCGTATCTGATTGGCGGGACCACGCCGCCGAGCGGCGCGAAGTGCTAGCGCCCGCCGAACTGACTCGCGTGCGGCGACGGGCCCGGCCCGAGATCAAGGCGTGACCGATTCGCGCCATCACAGGTACTCGAAGCTGCGACGATTGACCACCATGTCGCGCCTGAGATCGTTGAGCTCGGCGCTGCTGTCGTTAGGGCTGTTGCTTGCAGTACAACCGGCATTGCCCGAGGCCGGCGCAACTCCGGAACCCGGTGCCGGCCAGACCGCGAGCCCGGCGCCCCCGTCGGCGGCGTCGTCGCTGACCTGGGGCAGTTGCAGCCCAGTTCTCACCGACAGCAGCGACGTTCCCACTGCACAGTGCACCACCGTGTCCGTCCCGATTGACTACAACAATCCCACTGGGGCACAAGCGCAGTTGGCGGTGATCCGCGTGCCCGCCACCGGTCAGCGGATCGGGTCATTGTTGATCAACCCGGGCGGACCCGGAGCGTCGGCGGTCGACATGGTGGCCGGGATGTCGTCGGAACTGCAGAACACCGACATCACCCGCCATTTCGACCTGGTTGGGTTCGACCCGCGAGGAGTGGGCCACTCCACCCCGTCGCTGCGCTGTCGCACCGATGCCGAGTTCGACGCCTACCGGACCGAACCGATGGTCGACTACAGCCCGACGGGCGTGGCGCACATCGAGCAGATCAACCGGCAATTGGCGCAGGAATGCGTGAACAAAATGGGCAAAGGGTTTTTGGCCAACGCCGGCACCGCGTCCGTCGCGCGGGACATGGACACGGTGCGTCAGGCGCTGGGAGAGGATCAGATCAACTACCTCGGCTATAGCTATGGCACCGAGCTGGGCACCGCATACCTGGAAAAATTCGCCGACCATGTGCGCACGATGGTGCTCGATGGCGCCATCGACCCGACCGTCGACCCGGTCCAGGAGAACATCAGCCAAACGGCAGGATTCCAAACCGCTTTCAACGATTACGCCGCGGACTGCGCCCGCTCGCCGGCCTGCCCGCTGGGCACCGATCCGACCCAATTCGTCAACCGCTACCACGCCCTGATCGACCCGCTCGTCGCCAAGCCGGGCCGCACGTCGGACCCGCGCGGCCTGGGCTACGCCGACGCGACCACCGGCACGATCAATGCTCTCTACACCCCGCAGCACTGGAAGTACCTGACGAGCGGTTTGCTCGGCTTGCAGCGGGGCACCGACGCGGGCGACCTGCTGCTACTCGCCGACGATTATCAAGGCCGCGATAAGCACGGGCACTACGACAATGACCAGGACGCGTTCAACGGCGTCCGATGTGTCGACGCGCCAGCGCCGACGGACCCGGCGACCTGGGTGTCCGCCGATCAACAGATCCGCCAGGCCGCGCCGTTCTTGAGCTACGGGCAGTTCACCGGGAACGCTCCCCGCGACCTGTGTGCGCTGTGGCCGGTACCGGCGACGTCCGCGCCGCACACCACTGCGCCGGTGGCGCTCGGCAAGGTCGTCGTGGTCTCCACGACGCACGACCCTGCTACCCCGTATCAGGCGGGGGTGAGTCTGGCCCGACAGCTAGGTGCTCCGCTGATCACCTTCGACGGAACCCAGCACACCGCGGTGTTCGGCGGTAATCAGTGCGTGGATAGCGCGATCGTGACCTACTTCGTCGCGGGCACCGTGCCGCCAGCGTCCCTACATTGCCAGCCCTGAGCCGGATCACCTGGTGAAGGCGTCGTGCAAGCCCTGATTGATCCGGTCATCGGTCGTCTGACCGGGGGCCGGGGGCGGCGTCTGGCAGCTGCAGCTGAGGTCGTTGAACGCGGGGTCGGCGATAACCGGTGCGGCTTGGCTCACGGCTTGCCCCATCGCGACACCGAGACCGATAGCTCCTGCGGCTAAAAGTTTGGTGATCACTTTTTGTCCTCTCTGGTGATGCGACATGCCCTATGTAACTACCTTAGCCGGTTACGTATTTCGAACTGGGAACGGTAACCACACGAGTCGGTTGCAGGGTTGGCGGGCGAGACGGCGTTCCGGTACGCGGAGGGGGCCGGCGACCGGGCTACCCGCGCTGTTTGCGCTGGTGGCTGTAACAGGGGTGCCGAGTACTAAGCACTCGTGTAACACGGAATTAACAGCAATTGCATAGTGTGCGCGGTATGGATCGTCAGAAGGAATTCGTCCTCCGCACGCTGGAGGAACGGGATATCCGCTTCGTCCGGCTCTGGTTCACGGATGTGCTCGGCTACCTCAAGTCGGTCGCCATCGCCCCGGCCGAACTTGAGGGCGCCTTCGAAGAAGGCATCGGCTTCGACGGATCCTCGATCGAGGGCTTCTCGCGGGTCTCTGAATCCGACACCGTGGCCAACCCGGATCCGTCGACCTTCCAGGTGCTGCCCTGGGCTACCGCCGCCGGCCAGCACCACTCGGCGCGGATGTTCTGCGACATCACCATGCCGGACGGCTCACCGGCGTGGGCCGACCCCCGGCACGTGTTGCGGCGTCAGCTGCAGAAGGCCAACGACCTCGGCTTTTCCTGCTACGTACACCCCGAAATCGAATTCTTCCTGCTGAAGCCCGGCCCCGACGATGGAACGCCGCCCGTTCCCGTCGACAACGCCGGCTACTTCGACCAAGCGGTGCACGACTCGGCGTCGAACTTCCGCCGGCTCGCCATCGACGCCCTCGAGTTCATGGGCATCTCAGTGGAGTTCAGCCACCACGAGGGCGGGCCGGGCCAGCAGGAGATCGACCTGCGCTTCGCCGACGCGCTGTCCATGGCCGACAACGTCATGACCTTCCGTTACGTCATTAAAGAAGTCGCGATCGAAAACGGTGCGCGAGCGTCCTTCATGCCCAAGCCATTTGGCGAGTACCCGGGCTCGGCCATGCACACCCACATGAGCCTGTTCGAAGGTGACGTCAACGCCTTCCACAGCCCCGACGATCCGCTGCAGCTTTCGGATGTGGGCAAGTCGTTCATCGCCGGCATCCTCGAGCATGCTTCCGAGATCAGCGCGGTCACCAATCAATGGGTCAACTCCTACAAGCGCCTGGTCCATGGCGGCGAGGCGCCCACCGCGGCCTCCTGGGGTGCGGCCAACCGGTCCGCCCTGGTCCGGGTGCCGATGTACACGCCGCACAAGACATCGTCGCGGCGGATCGAAGTCCGCAGCCCCGACTCGGCGTGCAACCCCTACCTGGCGTTCGCCGTGCTGTTGGCCGCCGGATTGCGCGGGGTGGAGAAGGGCTACGTGCTGGGGCCGCAAGCCGAGGACAACGTATGGGACCTCACCCCCGAAGAGCGCCGCACGATGGGCTATCGCGAGCTACCGACCAGCCTCGATAGTGCGCTGCATTCCATGGAGGCCTCCGAGCTTGTCGCGGAAACGTTGGGGGAGCACGTCTTTGACTTCTTCCTGCGCAACAAGCGCGCGGAATGGGCGAACTACCGCAGTCACGTCACGCCCTACGAGCTGAGCACCTACCTCTCGCTGTAACTCACCGGGGCTGCCGGCTGGTCTGAATGATCGCCGGGTTGCGCTACCGTTTTGGTCGTGACCAAACCCGCGACCGCGCGCCCCAGGCTGCCCAGCGTCGGCCGGCTCGGGTTGGTCGATCCCCCCGCCGGTGAGCGGCTGGCGCAACTGGGCTGGTCAACTCAGGATGACAAGGCGCACGTCGACCTGTTGTGGGCGTTGTCGCGTGCACCCGATCCCGACGCCGCGCTGCGGGTCCTGGTCCGGCTCGCGGAGAATCCGGACGCCGGATGGGATGAGCTCAACGCCGCCCTGCTCAAAGAACGCGCCCTGCGCGGGCGACTGTTCTCGGTGCTGGGTTCGTCGCTGGCCCTCGGGGACCATCTGGTCGCCCATCCGCAGTCCTGGAAGCTGCTGCAGGGCAAGGTCAAACTGCCCACTCGTGACGAGCTGCACGCCGCGTTCACGGAGTGCGTCGACGACGCGTTAACCGAGCCGGATTCGGTGGTGCCCCGATTGTGCGCCTTGTACCGCGACCACCTGCTGGTGCTGGCGGGGCTCGACCTGGCCGCGACGGTCGAGGACGAGCCGGTGCTGCCGTTCACCGTGATCGGCGCCCAGCTATCGGATACTGCCGACGCGGTGCTGGCGGCCTCGCTGCGGGCGGCCGAGGCGACCGTGTGCGGTGACCGGACGCCGCCGCGGCTGGCGGTTATCGCCATGGGCAAATGCGGTGCCCGCGAATTGAACTACGTCAGCGACGTCGACATCATCTTCGTCGCCGAGCAGGCCGACGCGCTGTCCACCCGCGTGGCCACCGAGATGATGCGGATCGCTTCGACGGCATGCTTCCAGGTCGACGCCGGGCTGCGGCCGGAGGGTCGCAGCGGTGAGCTGGTCCGCACGGTCGAATCGCACGTCGCCTACTACAAGCGCTGGGCGAAAACCTGGGAGTTCCAGGCGCTGCTGAAAGCCCGGGCCGCCGTCGGTGATGCGGAACTCGGCGAGCGCTATCTGGCCGAGTTGATGCCCATGGTCTGGATCGCCTGCGAGCGTGAGGACTTCGTGGGGGAGGTGCAGGCCATGCGGCGCCGCGTGGAGCAGCTGGTGCCTTCCGATGTCCGCGCCCGCGAGCTCAAGCTCGGCAGTGGCGGGTTGCGCGATGTGGAGTTCGCCGTGCAGCTGCTGCAGTTGGTGCACGGGCGCAGCGACGAATCGCTGCACGTGGCTTCCACGGTCGATGCGCTGGCCGCGTTGGGCGCGGGCGGCTACGTCGGCCGCGAGGACACCGCGAACCTGACCGCGTCCTACGAGTTTCTGCGGCTGCTCGAGCACCGGCTGCAGCTGCAGCGGCTCAAGCGCACCCACCTGCTGCCGGAGGCGGACGACGATGAGGCGGTGCGCTGGCTGGCGCGCGCGGCTCACATTCGTCCGGACGGCCGGCACGATGCGGCCGGAGTGCTGCGCGAGGAGCTCAAGCACCAGAACGTGCGGGTGTCCCAGCTGCACGCCAAGCTCTTCTATCAGCCGCTGCTGGAGTCGATCGGGCCCGCCGGTTTGGAAATCGCCAACGGCATGACGTCGGAAGCCGCGGAGCGCCAGCTCGCCGCGCTGGGCTACGAGAGACCGCAGACCGCGCTGAATCACATGTCGGCGTTGGTCAACCAGAGCGGCCGTCGCGGCCGCGTGCAGTCGGTGCTACTGCCCAGGCTGCTGAACTGGATGTCGTACACGCCGGACCCCGACGCCGGATTGCTGGCCTACCGGCGCTTGTCCGAGGCGCTGGCCTCGGAACGCTGGTACCTGTCCACGCTGCGCGACAAGCCCGCGGTGGCCAGGCGGCTGATGAGCGTGCTGGGGACTTCCGCATATGTGCCGGACCTTTTGATGCGCGCCCCCAGGGTGATTCAGGATTACGGCGACGGGCCGGCCGGCCCGAAACTGCTCGACACCGACCCCGCTGTGGTGGCCCGCGCGCTGATCGCATCGGCCGCGCGCCATGCCGATCCGGTGCGAGCCATCGCGGGCGCCCGCACGCTGCGCCGCCGAGAGCTGGCCCGCATCGGTTCCGCGGACCTGCTCGGCATGCTCGAGGTACGGGACGTGTGCAAGGCGCTGACGTCGGTGTGGGTGGCCGTGCTGCAGTCCGCTCTGGACGCGCTGACCCGGGCCAACCTCCCAGAAGACGGCAAGGCGCCGGCGGCCATCGCGGTCATCGGCATGGGCAGGCTGGGTGGCGCCGAACTGGGTTACGGGTCCGACGCCGACGTGATGTTTGTCTGTGAGCCGGCCAGTGGCGTCGACGATTCGGCGGCGGTCAAATGGTCGACGCCCATCGCCGAGCAGGTTCGCACCCTGCTGGGGACGCCCAGCGTCGACCCGCCACTGGAAGTCGACGCGAACCTGCGACCCGAGGGCCGCAGCGGTGCGCTGGTCCGCACCTTGGGGTCCTATACCGCCTACTACCAGCAGTGGGCGCAGCCCTGGGAGGTCCAGGCGCTGCTGCGCGCACACGCGGTCGCCGGTAACAAGGAGTTGGGTCAGCGGTTCTTGCTGATGGCCGACAAGACGCGCTATCCACCCGCCGGCGTGTCCGCCGAGGCGGTGCAGGAGATTCGCCGGATGAAGGCCCGCGTCGAGTCCGAGCGGTTGCCTCGCGGCGCCGACCCCAACACCCACACCAAGCTGGGTCGTGGGGGACTGGCCGACGTCGAATGGACGGTGCAGCTGCTGCAGCTGCAGCACGCGCACGAGATCCCGGCGCTGCACAACACCTCGACGCTGGAATCGCTCGACGTGATCGCTGAGAATGGGTTGGTCCCCGCCGACGAGGTGGACCTGTTGCGCCAGGCCTGGCTGACCGCCACGCGGGCCCGCAACGCGCTGGTGCTGGTCCGGGGCAAGCCGACCGACCAGCTGCCCGGGCCCGGACGTCAGCTCAACGCGGTCGCGGTGGCCGCAGGCTGGCACAACGACGACGGAAGTGAGTTCTTGGACAACTATCTGCGAGTAACTCGGCGTGCAAAAGCGGTGGTGCGCAAGGTGTTCGGGAGTTGAGTCAGGGAGCCGGCGCGTTCAATCCCATGCCCGAAGCGATCTTCGAGGTGCTCAGCGCGGCGGAGGCCGATCGAGTGACGACTCTGTACGCTCCGTTGGCCGAGGCGGTCCGGGAACTCGTCGACGCCACCATCCGGACCGAGGCCGACGACGACGTCATCGACAACGCGCGCACTGCGATCGAGGCCGTCACTCTGCTTCTGCGCCAACGGACACGGCCGGACAATGTGAGTTATCGCGTCGACGGGCGCCCGCTGCCGCTGGGTAACGCCGTGGTCGGCGTGTGCAACCCGATCGCTCCGCCGGTCATCGTGCAGCACGAGGGCGGCGGCCGCTGCTGGAGCGAATTCGTGCTGGGCACGGCATACGAGGGGCCGCCCGGTCTGGTGCACGGAGGCGTCAGCGCCCTGGTGCTCGATCACTTGCTCGGCGAGGCGGCCAGCGAGGGGCTGTCCAAGGCGCGGTTCACCGGAACCATCACCGTGAAGTATCTGCGCGGCACGCCGCTGGGTCCGCTTCGTTGCGATGCGTGGATCGACCGCGCGGAGGGTGTCAAAGTCTTTGCACGGGGCTCTATTTCAGATTCGAAAGGGGTGACCGTGGAGGCAGAAGGCGTCTTCATCGAGCCGGCTTGGGCGCGGGAAGGCCTATGAAGTTCTATATCAGCAGCGCCTTCCTGAACACCCGGGAGATCATCGAGATCGCCAAGGCCGCCGACGAGCTGGGCTACGACGGCATCGGCATCCCCGACCATGTGGTCAACCTGGAGACCCTCGACACGCCGTACCCGTACACCAAAGACGGGCAACGACGCTGGCAGCCATTCACCGACTGGCCCGACCCCTGGGTTTTGGCCGGCGCGCTGGCCCAGGTCACCACCCGGCTGAGGTTCGTCAACACGGTCTACATTCCCGCGATGCGCAATCCCTACTCGGCGGCCAAAGCCATTGGTACGGCAGCGGTTTTGGCATCCGGTCGGATCGAGCTCGGTATCGGTGTCGGGTGGTGCCGCGAGGAATTCGCGTTGATGGGCGAACAGTTCGACGCCCGCGGCAAGCGCACCGACGAGATGATCGACTTGATGCGGGCGTTGTGGGAACCGGGCTGGACGGAGTTCGAGGGCCAGTTCTACAAGACGCCGCGGCTGGAGATGCAACCGACTCCGCCGCCGATACCGGTCTATGTCGGCGGGCTCAGCGATGCCGCGCTGCGCCGCGCTGCTCGCAACGACGGCTGGATCGGCGACCTGATCAGCACCGATCGCGCCGTCGAGGCGGTGGGCAAGCTGCGCGAACTGCGCCTCGAAAAAGGTTTATCAATGCAGGATTTCACCATCCTGACGCCGCTTACCGACGCCTTCACCCCCGCCGACTATCGGCGCGCCGCCGATGGCGGTATCAACGGCATCATCACCATGCCGTGGATGTTCTACGCCGGACCCGATGCCACGCTGGCCGACAAGATCGACGGCATGCAACGCTTCCGCAAGGATCTCGGGCTCGACGGCTAGACGACCGGTTGCGGCACGGCCATACTCGACGCATGCCCTTCACGGTTGTGTTCAGCAACGGCGAACCGCGCGACTATGGCGCCTTCGACAAGTACGAGGTCACGGATGCGGGCGTGCTGGTCATCGACATGCATCGCGAAGATGTGAGCCGGCATTACATCGCTCCCGGGAGTTGGCTGGAGCTTGTCGACATGGCCGAGGGACAGCTGCCCAGCGCATCGCGAGGAGTCCTGGGCGTCAGACCTTCTCGTTAGAGCCGTCGATAACGCGCACATCGAGCACAGGGGGAGAACGTGAGACATCGCACCTACGTCCCGGCGGCCATGGCGATGACCATGGGCTTGGTCGCGGCAGCCTGCAGCAGTTCGCCGAATTCGCCCACCGCGTCGGGCACCA
>DASYJS010000445.1:0-8591 GCA_035996225.1 Mycobacterium sp.
GCCATGCGCGGCACGCTACGGCGGCGTGGGGACCCGACGGTCACGGTTCGCAAAACGGCCGATGACAGTAGGCGGGCGTGAGCCGCCCCGCATACGCGGGCTAGCGTCGGTGTCATGCGACGTGTGCACGCTTTCGGTGACGACGCCCTTGGCGATCTCGATGCCCTCGGCCTCAGCGAGGCCATCCGGGCCGGCTGGGTCGGCAGAGCCGAGGTAATCGAGGCTGCGATCGCCCGCACCGAGGCCGTCAATCCTGCCCTGAACGGCTTGGCGTACAACGCCTTTGAGCAGGCGCGCGCGACCGCGTCGGCCAATCCTTCGAGCGCCTTTTTCAGCGGAGTCCCGACGTTCCTCAAGGACAACGTCGACGTCGCCGGCCAGCCTACGATGCGGGGTGCCGACGCATGGGAGCCGCGCAACGCCGTCGCCGACGGCGAGTTCACCCGGGCGTACCTGGCCACCGGACCGACATCGCTGGGCAAGACGCAGATGTCGGAATTCGGGTTCAGCGCGGCCGCCGAACATCCCCGGCTGGGGCCGGTGCGCAATCCGTGGGACACCGACTACACGGCCGCAGCCTCGTCGTCGGGATCGGGCGCGTTTGTCGCCGCCGGGGTGGTGCCGATCGCACACGCCAACGACGGCGGTGGTTCGATCCGAATTCCGGCCGCCTGCAACGGGATTGTCGGCCTCAAGCCGTCACGGGGCAGGTTGCCGCTTGACGCGGAGCTGCGCCGGATGCCGGTGGGCATCGTCACCAACGGCGTACTGACCCGCTCCGTGCGCGACACCGCGGCCTTCTATCGGGAGGCCGAACGCATCTGGCGCAACCCCAAGCTGGCACCCATCGGAGACGTCACCGGGCCCGGCCGGCAGCGGTTGCGGATCGCCGTGGCGACCGGTTCGCTGCGGCGCGAATGCGGCCAGGAGATGCGGGACCTGACCCTCAAGTCCGCCGGGGTTCTCGAGGAACTGGGGCACCGCGTCGAACACATCGACCAACATCCAGTGCCGGACAGCTTCGTGGACGACTTCATTCTGTATTGGGGATTTCTCGCGCTGATGCAGGTACGCATGGGACGGCGGGAATTCGGTAAGACGTTCGACCGCACCCGACTGGACGCCTTGACGCTGGGCCTGGAACGCCACACCGCCCACAACCTGTACCGGCTGCCCGGAGTGATCATGCGGCTGCGCAGGATGCGACGGCGCAGCGCCGAGTTTTACCAAACCTATGACGCGTTGCTCACCCCGACGCTCGCCGACCCGACACCACGAGTTGGTTACCTGGCGCCCACCGACTATCAGCAGCTCATGGACCGGCTGATCGATTGGGTGGCGTTCACCCCGCTGCAGAACGTCACCGGGGATCCGGCGATTTCGTTGCCGTTGGCGCAATCCGCGGAGGGGATGCCCGTCGGCATGATGCTCGCCGCCGACCTGGGGCAAGAAGCGCTGCTGCTGGAACTGGCCTACGAACTCGAAGAGGCGCGGCCGCGGGCACGAATCCAAGCGGCCGGATAGCCGCAGTCAGTCGGAACCGAGCTTTTCCAGCATCCGTTTGAACTCGCGCTGCTGCGCCGCGGTCAGCTTGGCCAGGATGCGGGCATCGGCGTTGCCGACCGCGGCTTCCGCGCGTCTCAGCAGCGTGCGTCCCTGACTGGTCAGCGTGGCCGGTAGCGCACGTCCGGAGGACACCGACGTCGGCCGCTCCACCACGCCAATCTCTTCGAGCCTGCGCAGCACCGTGTTCATCGCCTGCGGTGTGACATTGCCGCTGCGGGACAATTCGGCGCTGGACATTCCCGGGGACATCGAAAGGATGCGCAGGCAAACGAATTCGGGAAGTGTCAGGCCGAGCGGACTCAGCATGGCGGAAACCTCGGGCCGCAGAGCGGCTGCCACACGGTAGAGCAGGTAGCCAAGCGGAGCGTCGTCGGTCGCAGCCATGTCAGCGATATTGACATATCCGCGCGGCGTCTGGACGCAAGCATGGCCCAACGAGGACTGATTACGCCGCGGGGAATGCGAAGTGACGGTTGCGCACACGGCGCTTGAATGTCGGCTCAATTCGGCGATCTTGCCATCAGGCGTCGTTTGGTGCGCGGACGCCGACGGGTACCGCCCCGTATTGGGAGTGACACGAGAGGCAAGGAGTCACAATGACATTCACCACGACGACAGTGCAGGCGGCTCTGAGCGCCACGGGGATTGCTGGGGCGAGCATCTTCATGGCGGCAACTGCTGCTGCCGACGTTCAGGGCTTTGGAGCTACCGAACAGGCCATCGATGGCCCGCTGATCACCGACTACACGGTCAGCAATCTGCGGCCGAGTGACGCGACGATACCGGGATTCCAGCCCGCTGGCCAGCTCTATCAGGCCGATGTGACGGCGAAATCGGATGCCGGATCGATCCAGCCGCAAATCTCTCGTTTCATGGCAAGGGCGTTCAACGGCACGGTCTACCAAGTGGTCAACAGCGGACCTGTTCCCAACGGCCTTGACCCCAGTCCGATCGATCAAGGCCAACAGACGTCCGGCGAACTCTACTTCGACGTGACCGGCCAGCGGCCGGTCGGCGTGGTGTACACCGATGGCGCAGACGATTTCCTCGTCTGGACGCGCCACGTTTAATCACCGGTGAGCTGCGAATTCGCGAGGTTTTGTTTACGCCACAGTGCGCGATTGTGGCATTTGAGGCTGAACTTAGTTTTGAGGTATGTGCGCTTTCTGGGGCGAGATGATTTTCCCGAGGCAATGGCGTTACCGCAGCTCAGTGCCGCGATGTTTGAAGCTACCACGTAATGGATATGCGGCAGGGAGCCCGCGTTTGGGGGGAAATCAACGCGGGAAACAATTGGTAATGATGGGAGTATCTAGCATGAAGAATGCTATGAAATCGGTGATCGGAGCCGCCGGCATTGCCGCTGTTGGCGTTTTCACCGCAGCAACCGCGTCCGCCGCGCCGCCGAACATCCAGGGATTCGGCACCAGCGAACAACTCGTGGACGGGCCCCTGGTCACCAACTACACGGTGAGCAACCTGCAACCCAGCAGTGTGGCGATCCCCGGGTACACCCCGAAGGGCACGCTGTACCAGGCGGACGTCAGCGCCAGGTCGGATGGCGGGTTAGTTACCCCGATGGTTAACGACTTCATCGCCCGCGGGCCCAACGGTCAGAACTACCGGGTGATCGACAAGGTCCAGGCCCCGGGCAGTCTCAACCCCGCACCGATCGCGCAGGGCAACGAGTCGACCGGCACGCTGTACTTCGACGTGACCGGCGCACCGCCGAACGGCGTCGCGTACAACGACGGAATGCAAGACATCCTGATGTGGACGTCGAACATGTCGGGTGGATCGGCGCCTGGTGCGCCGAACACAACCCCGGCGCCTGGTGCGATGCCGGGACCGGCGCCCAGCACACCGACGCACACCTAAGCCGTAAGTCCATTCGGGCTTAACAGCTGCGAACTCCCCGCGCCACACCCCGTGGCGCGGGGAGTTTTGCGTCGCTGCCCCAAGCATTTTGGTGACCGATTCACGAATTGGACGCGACTCGGGTGGGTACCCGACAGTAATGAGTTATGCAGATCACAGGCCGGCGAAGGTGCGTGCTCAGGCACAGCAGCACGCTGAGGATGCCCGAGCGACGGCGGAGGACAGGCGCAGCAATCAGGACGGCGGGCTGAGCGGGTGGGTGGCCGAGCGTGCCGCGCAATGGGATCTCAGTGGCCAAGACGAGACCACGATGCAGCGCCAGAAGTTCTTTTGGAACGTGCTGGTGGACTATTGGTTTCGCATGGAGATCGACGGTTGGGAGCACATTCCCGATCCACCGGCGCTCTTGGTCGGGATTCACTCGGGCGCACCGTTTGTCTGGGACGCCTGGACCGTCGGCCAGCAGTGGTGGCGGCGCTTCGGTCAAGAGCGTCCGTTGCACGGCACAGCGCACGACGCGTTGATGGCGATCCCGCTCATCGGACGCTACTTTCGCTCGATGGGCGTGCTGCCGGCCGCCCCGGACGCGATTTCCACGGCACTGGCCGAGGGCCGAGACGTTGCGCTGTGGCCTGGCGGAGAGGTGGATTCGCTGCGGCCCTGGGCCGAGCGTGACCGCGCCAACCTCGCGGGACGCAAAGGCTTCGTGAAGATGGCGATTCGTGCCGGCGTGCCGATAGTGCCGATCGCGACGGTCGGCGGCGCGGACGCCATGCCGGTGCTGATCCGCGGTGACCGCCTGTCGAAGGTGTTACAACTCGATCGGATGCTGCGGCTCAAGGTATTTCCGCTGGCGGTCTCGTTGCCGTGGGGGATCGCACCGGCTGCGCTTCCGCAGCTGCCGTTACCCGCCAAGATCCGGACCCGGTTCATGCCCGCGGTAGAACTGGATCACGATCCCGCGCGCGCGGAGGACGACGACTACGTCGACGGCAAGTACCGGGAGGTCCAAGACGCCATTCAGCGGGGAATGGACGCGCTGGCGCGCAAGCGTGCGCTGCCGCTTTTCGCATGACAATTCTCTGCGAAACTCGTTGAAGAACAGCGCATTACAGGCTTATCGGTGGTGGGTCCTGCCGTTGAGGCCCGGACTCGGCGCGGGGTCGTTGACAACCCACTGCGGGTGCGGTGGCGTCACCGCCATGTAGCCCACACCGCGGACGGTGTCGACCATCGATTCGTGTTCGGGCCCAAGCTTTGCGCGCAGTCGCCGCACATGAACATCGACGGTGCGGACGCGTCCGTTGGAGTCGTATCCCCACACCTCGTGCATCAGACGGGTGCGGCTGAATGCCCGACCGGCATGTTGCACAAGGAAATTCAGCAATCTGAACTCGGTGGCCGTCAGGGTTAGATCCTTACCACCCAGCGATGCGGCGAAACTTGCCGGGTGCAGGACGAGGTCGCCAAACTTCAAGGATCCGTCCACTGCGTTGCGGCGTCGCTTGATCGCCAGGCGCAGCCGCGCCTCCAGCTCGTCTATGCCGGTGGCGGGCAACATGACATCGTCGATGCGCCAGTCGACGTCAACCGACGCGAAGTGCGCCGGGGCGACGACGGCCACGACCGCGATGGCGGGCGTGTTGGCCGTCAGGCCGCGGCAGACGCTGCGGGCGGCGGCCAGGTCGGTGCGCGCGTCGATGATCGCCACGTCCGCACTGTCATGATGTCCGTCGAGTTGGTCGGAGAGCGGAACGTTTCGAATCGTTTGCGTCAACGACTCGAGGGTCGGCAACGCCGATGCGAAATCGTCCGCATTGGAAAGCAGTAGCACGTCCAAAGACATCTCCGAACCTCATGAGGGTCTGTCGCCGACCCCGACCGCGCAGCCACCTCGCGGGAGATGTCCGCCAGCGCAGCGCTGAGTACCCCATTCAGGTCCCAACTATGCCAAGTTTGTTGCTCGCGTACGGGCGAATGCCTGTTGAAGTGGGCGGTTCGTGGAGATGGTTACGCCTGGGTGGACCTCGAAAAGGCCCCGAAAAAGTCGATGGGTCCGGCCCGTCGATACAGGCCGGACCCATCATTCTACCAAGCTATTGGTTGGACTTCTGGCGCTCCTCGGCGACCTCCGCGCTGCCGCGCGCGGCGTCGGCTTCGGCTTCCTTCTTTGCTGCGTCGCGCTGGGCTTCGGCCTTGTCCTGCTGGGCCTGGCCTTCGCGGGTCAGGTCATCGCGACCGGCCAGGGCGCCGGCAGCTTCCTTGACTTTGCCCTTGACGCCCTCAACGGCGCCCTTGACGGCTTCTGCGGGTCCAGAGTTTTCTTTGTCCGCCATGATTTGATTCCTCCTCAGTGGCGTACGTGATCCGAGCGAGACGCTCGTACCGATCGACTAAACGATCGATTCGGTCATGCGGCGTGTTCGGGCCCTGCTTCTCAAGACCGTGGTTTCCCCGCCGCGTTGATGCGGATGCCCAGACCACCGAGGGCTCAAACATCTGATGCCGTAGGCAAAGTCGCGACGCCACCTCGTGCGGGTGTGACCTGCACCGACGGGTCACGGCAGCGACCCGGCCTGGAACCCGCGCAGATATGCACCCCGCTGGCGCCAGATTGTGCTGCGATGGGGCAGGATATGAAATGCCGTTCCGGGGTGGAGCCGCCCGGGATGGCACTGTCATGCGAGGAGTCTGATGACGCAGCCCGAGCCTACGAGCGCTAACGGCGTGCCGACGTCTTCACCCGGCCACGGACAGCCTTCCGGTCATCCGCCGAACCCGGCCAAGTACTCGAGAGTGTTGCTCAAGCTTGGTGGCGAAATGTTCGGTGGCGGCCAGGTCGGACTGGACCCCGACGTCGTGGCGCAGGTGGCTCGTCAGATCGCCGAGGTGGTCCGCGACGGCGTACAGGTCGCCGTCGTGATCGGTGGCGGCAACTTCTTCCGTGGCGCACAACTTCAGCAGCGTGGCATGGAGCGCACCCGTTCGGACTATATGGGCATGCTCGGCACCGTGATGAATAGCCTTGCGCTGCAGGACTTCCTCGAGAAGGAAGGCATCGCCACCCGGGTCCAGACCGCGATCACCATGGGCCAGGTGGCCGAGCCCTATATCCCGTTGCGGGCCGTCCGTCACCTGGAGAAGGGCCGCGTGGTCATCTTCGGCGCCGGTATGGGGCTGCCGTATTTCTCCACCGACACCACGGCCGCGCAGCGGGCCCTGGAGATCGGCGCGGACGTGGTCCTGATGGCCAAGGCGGTCGACGGTGTGTTCACCGCGGACCCGCGCCAGGATCCCAACGCCAAGTTGCTCGCCGTGATCAGCCATCGGGAAGTCATCGACCGAGGGCTGCAGGTGGCCGATGCCACTGCGTTCAGTCTCTGTATGGACAATGGCATGCCGATCCTGGTGTTCAACCTGCTGACCAACGGCAATATCGCTCGGGCGGTCGCTGGTGAGAAGATCGGAACGCTAGTCACCACCTGAGGGTGCAGATGCGATGATCCGCGCTTGCGACGACGCACAGCGCAGGATGAGGAGGAGCGGCGCACATGATCGACGAGGTTCTCTTCGACGCCGAAGAGAAAATGGAAAAGGCAGTGTCGGTGGCCCGTGACGACCTGTCGACCATCCGGACCGGCCGCGCCAACCCGGGCATGTTCACCCGGATTGTCATCGAGTACTACGGTACGAACACCCCGATCACCCAGCTGGCCAGCATCAATGTCCCCGAGGCACGGCTGGTCGTGATCAAGCCGTACGAAGCCAACCAGCTGCACGCCATCGAGACGGCGATTCGCAATTCCGACCTCGGGCTCAATCCCAGCAATGACGGCACCCTGATTCGGGTGGCGGTACCGCAGCTGACCGAGGAACGCCGCAAAGAGCTGGTCAAGCAGGCCAAAGGCAAGGGCGAAGACGCAAAGGTGTCGGTGCGCAACATCCGTCGAAAAGCGATGGAGGAACTGCACCGGATTCGCAAGGACGGGGAGGCCGGCGAGGATGAGGTCGGCCGCGCCGAAAAAGACCTGGACAAAACCACCCAGCAGTACGTCAACCAGATCGAAGAGCTGGTCAAGCACAAAGAAGGCGAGCTGCTGGAGGTCTAAAGACCGCTCAGCAATCGAGTCCGTGGCAACCTCCGATGCCGGCCCAGGCACTCCGCCCGACGACCCGGCGCGGGGGGCTAAGAATACTGTGCAGCGGCCGGCCAAGAAAACGTCCCGGGCGGGACGCGACCTGCCCGCCGCGATCGCGGTGGGTCTGGCTATCTCGGGTGTCCTCGTTGCCACGCTGGTGTTCGCCCCGCGCTACTGGGTGCTCATCGTGGCCATCGGTATTTTCGTGGCCAGCCATGAGGTGGTGCGCCGGCTGCGTGAGGGGGGATACATCATTCCGGTCATCCCGTTGCTGGCCGGTGGCCAGCTCACCATCTGGCTGACCTGGCCATACCATGCCGGCGGCGCGGTGGCCGGCTTCGGTGTGATGGTCGTGGTGTGCATGTTCTGGCGGTTGTTCATGCAGGATCCCAGCCGCAGTGATGCGGCCGGCTCGTCGTCGAACTACCTGCGCGACGCGTCGGCCACCATTTTCCTGGCCGCCTGGGTCCCGTTGTTCGCGTCCTTCGGCGCGATGCTGGTCTATGCCCACGACGGCTCGGGGCGGGTGTTCTGTTTGATGGTCACCGTCGTCGCTTCCGACACCGGTGGATATGCCGTGGGGGCGCTCTTCGGCAAGCATCCGATGGTCCCGGCGATCAGCCCGAAGAAGTCCTGGGAGGGTTTCGTCGGTTCACTGGTCTTCGGGATCACCGCGGCGATCCTGACCGCGACCTTGCTAGCGGGCAAACCAGCGTGGATTGGCGCGCTGCTGGGTGTTGTTCTGGTGCTCACCGGCACGCTCGGTGATCTGGTGGAGTCCCAGGTGAAGCGGGACCTCGGCATCAAGGACATGGGACGCCTGCTGCCTGGCCACGGTGGTCTGATGGACCGGCTCGACGGTGTGCTCCCTTCGGCCGTCGCGGCCTGGACCGTGCTCACCCTGCTGCCCGGGTAGGGCTGATACTAGAGAGATCATGGTCCAACAATTGGTGTTCGAAGAACCGCGCGCGGGCAAGCCGCCGCGGCACCTCGCCGACCTTGACGCGG
>DASYJS010000446.1:0-16353 GCA_035996225.1 Mycobacterium sp.
GCGGGTCGCTCCAGAAGTCCTGGACGTTCTCCACGTGCGCGTGATCGGCGGTCAGCTTGGCGACGATCTGGTCGTACAACTGGTGCGCGCTGTCGCCGAGCTTGTCCTGCCCCTCCAACACCACCATCGCGGTGGAGTCGGAATCGAACTGCTTGAACACCGCGCCGATGTTCATCATGGATTGGAACGCCCGGGAGTCGTGCGGCGACAGCGACACCGAGTGCTTGTCCCCAACAGCGTCCAAAGAGGGAGACAGCAGCCCCAGGAAAACCGCGACCAGTACCCACAACAGGATGATCGGTATCGACAGGACGCGGATCAGCCGGGCGATCACCGGGCGACGGGCAGCGAAATGTGCGTTGCTCATACGGACTTCACCAAGCAGTAGATGAACGGTTGATATTCGTCTGTGCTGCGGTCATCACGCACCTGGCCGTCGACGACGACGCGACACCGAAGGCCGCTGACCCCGGGATCGCCCTGGGCGATGATGTTGGCCGACATCGACGGCAACGTCGTGACGATCGTGAACGACCACGGCAACGCGGCGTTGTCCACGCGATGAGGCTGCCCGTTCTCGTCGAGGTAGTCGACGTTCACACTCCCGCCTGATCCCGTGATCTCGTAGGCGATGTGCTTGGGGTTGAACGGCTTAGTGTCGCCGTTGCCCGCGGCGGCCGCCGCCGTCCCGTTGGCCCCCAAGGTGTCACGGACGCGAACGACCGCATACGCACCGAGCGCGACCACGACAACTAGAAGCAGCGGCATCCACACCTTCTTGAACACTCGAAACACCATGTACATCAGACCCTTTCAGCCATCCGGCGGCCATGGCGTCCATCGGGTGTCGGCGTCGGCGCAACATCACGGACTCGACAAGCCCATGCTGCGCGATATCCCTCGATCAGACGGAACCCGGGTTCCGCGACAAGGAGTACCCTACCTCATCGCAAGCTGGTCTGCTCGCCGCCCTGGCCCTGTCAGTAGCCGCGGTCCGAGACAGGATCTGGTCACTTCCGTTTCGTTCGTGACGAGAACATTGCGCGGCAAGGGCTCAGCCCCGCGACGACTCAGCAGTGGCGGCGCGTGCAACCTGCAACTTTTCCTGGACATGATGGGTGGGTTGCCAACAACTGCCCGCTGCTGTCGATGCCTGTGTTCACGCCCATGGCTGACGATTTCGTCCTGGCTCATCTGCGTTCGCGCGTTGCTGATCGTGACTTGCCAGGGCGCGGTTCAGGAGTTGGGTGGTGGCGACCACATAGCGCGTGACATGTGCGGCGTCAAAACCCTTACTCGGCGAAGTGGGATGCCCTTTTCGGTTGAACAGTATGCCGCTATGACCGTTGAGCTCCGGCGTAAACAGCAAGGGGACAATGCGTCTGGCGTATTGGTCTGGTGATTGCAGGAACAAGCCGATGGCGCCCTCGAATAGGCGGTAAGACAGGCTTCCATTGCGGCCCATAAAGTTTTCGCGGATGCCAGTCTTGATGAGCCCGGGTCCCAGGCCAAAGTATGCCGGTCCGGGAAACATCCCGTTGGCGCCCAACGCGAGGGCTTCGTTGCCGGCGAGGGTGTTGGCGTGGGCTGGCATGGCTTTATACCGCAACTCTGAGTTGAGGTCGTCGGGGTTTCCGAGCGCGCCGCTGCCTGGTGAGCCCATGACGAACACGCGGGGTTGGGGCGCGCCGGCGGGACGTGCGATTCCGAGGCGGCCACTGATGCCCTTGAGGATGGCTACCCGATTGAGGAAGCTGACTGCCATGTCGCGCTCGATGCCCTCGGCGGTTTCCTCACGCGTTGGAGCGGCGATGATGCCGGTAGTGAAAAGCGCCACGTCGACGTCCTCGACCGCGAGGTCCTCCCCGAGCCGTGACGCGTCAGCCATCAATGACAGATCAGCCCGCACGAATTTCGGTTGTCCTTGCGGAAATTCGCGCAAAGTGCGGCCCACGACGGTGACATCGGCACCGCGGGCCAAGGCGAGCCCAGCGATTGCCCGCCCAAGGCCGTTGGTGCCCCCGATCACGAGGAGTCTCTTGGACGACAGGTCCAGCTCGTCGATCGACTGCGGACGAATGCTGACTTTGCCAGCGTTCAATGGTCGGTTCATCATTGCCTGCCTTTCGGATGGCCGCAGTTCGGCCCGGTGCTACCGAGGATGCTGCGGGGTGGTCCAGACCCTGGACCGATAAACGGACTATACCCCGCTTAGGTCGATCCCGTAAAGTTCCCTGCATGGACCAGCTGGCGCTGACACCGCCAACGCCTAACGGTGAACGTGCCGACGCGGCACGTAACCGCCGCCAACTGTTGTGCACGGCTCAAGAACTAATGGCCGAAGTGGGCGCTGCAAAGGTCACTATGGACGGCCTCGCTGCCCGCGCAGGTCTGGGTAAAGGCACCGTATTTCGCCGCTTCGGTAGCCGCGCGGGCATCTTCCAGGCCCTGCTCGACGAGGAAGAACGCGGTCTGCAACTAGCGGTGATGTCTGGGAAGCCACCGTTGGGACCGGGGGCGCCGCCGAGAGATCGGTTGATGGCCTACGGGCATGCGCGAGTGCACTTTCTGTTCGACAACCACGAGATCGCACGAGCCTCGCTTGACGGCGGTCAGCCTGTGCCCATAGGACATGAAAGCCCCCTCTCGCGCATTCATATCCGAATGCTTCTCGGTCAAATTTGCCCAGACGTAACAGACCTCGATGTCCTCGCGATTCAACTCACCGCCGCTTTAGACGGCCCGCTACTGCTACAACTCACGGCCGCCGAGCTCTCCAAGCCAGCGATCGACCGTAACCGCCGACGACTTGAAACCGGGTGGACGGATCTCATCGACCTAATCTGCCCCGCGTGACAGTCGGTGCGTTTGATTCCTGAGGCGCATCGGCGGAACGCGCCAGTGCAATCTGGAAAGCGAGTGGGTTCGCCGCGCTAGCTGGCAGCCACCGGATCGAGCACCAAACCGGCTGGAGCATCAAACAATTCGTTCGCACCGCGCGCCTTTTCGCGGAGCGGGGGGCGCCGTTCGCGTGGAGCGTTGGACGACAGACTCGCGTCGATGACCACCGTCACGAGCGGCACGCTCGGAAGAATTCACGGATGTCGGCGGTGAGCATGTCGGGTTCCTCCATGGCGGCGAAATGGCCCCCGTGGTCGATGTCAGTCCAGCGGGTGATGGTGTTCTGTTCCTCGACGTAGCGGCGGATGCTGACATCTTGTGCGAAGGCGATCGCGGCGGTGGGTATTCCAGAATTGGTGTATGGCGTCGTCCAGTCGGTTCCTTGTGCGTAGCCGACGTATGCGGCCGATCCGGCCGTTCCGGTGAACCAGTAGATCGACGCGTTGGTGAGCAGTCTGTCGCGGTCAATGATCTTGTCGGGGGTGGCGTTTCGCGGGTAGGTCCATTCTCGGAACTTGTCCATGATCCAGGCGAGCTGCCCAACCGGGGAGTCGGTGAGGCCGTAGGCGATGGTTTGGGGCCGGGTGGATTGGATCGCGATGTAGCCGTACTCCTCTCGCATAAACGCTTCGATCCGGTGAACCCGGTCGCGTTCAATCTCGGAAAGTTCAGCGAGCTCCTCATCGGGCAGCGGCACAGGCGGCACGATTGAGGGACCGTTGAGGTGCACGCCAGCGACGTGATCTGGCGCCACGCGCCCGAGCTGAGGGCTGATCGCCGCGCCTAGGTCGCCGCCCTGAGCACCGTAGCGTTGATAGCCGAGCCGGTGCATCAGTTCAGCCCACGCCCGAGCGATCCGATCAGTGGTCCACCCCTGATCGGTGGTCGGTCCAGAGAAACCAAACCCCGGCAACGAGGGAATCACCACGTCGAACGCGTCGGCGCGGTCACCGCCGTGGGCGCCGGGATCGGTGAGCGGTTCGATGAGATCGACAAATTCAACGACCGAGTCCGGCCAGCCGTGCGTCAGGATCAACGGAAAAGCGCCGGGCTCAAGTGAACGAACGTGCAGAAAGTGGATGCGCTGGCCGTCGATGGTGGTGGTGAACTGGGGGAAGTCATTCAGGCCAGCCTCGGCGGCCCGCCAGTCATACCCGGTGCGCCAGTATTCAGTGAGGTTACGCAGCCAGTGAACGGGAACTCCGGTGTCCCAGTCGTCACCAGGTAGGGCCGCTGGCCATCGTGCGCGGCCCAGCCGCTCCTGCAGGTCGTCGAGCTGCAGCTGAGGGATATCGATGCGAAACGGTGTGATGTTGTTGGTCATGAGGACAACGTAGGAGCCGGTGAGGTCAGGTTCTGTCCTAGGTTGCGGGCAGAATCGTGGTTGTGCTCGAAACATCTGCGCGATTGCTTCGCCTGCTTGCGTTGTTGCAGATGCGCCGCGAGTGGACGGGCGCCGAGTTGGCCGAGCGGCTTGACATCGGTACGCGAACGGTGCGCCGCGACATCGAGAAGTTGCGGACGTTGGGCTATCCGGTCGAAGCAACCTCGGGGCGTTCCGGGTATCGGCTGGGCATGGGGGCTCAGCTGCCGCCGCTGCTGCTCGATGACGAGGAGACCGTCGCGGTGGCGATTGGATTACGCACCGCCGCTGTGAGCTCAGTAACGGGAATCGAAGAGTCCTCGATTCGGGCGCTTGCCAAACTCGAACAACTACTCCCGTCGCGGCTGCGGCACCGGATCAATCTGCTGACAGCAATGACCGAGGCCGTCCCCCCGTCCGGCGCTACTGTCGACCCAAACACGCTTATCGCCATTGCCGGCGCCTGCCGCGATCAGCACCAGCTTCGCTTCGACTACCTCAGCCACGACGGGGCGGCCACGCGCAGGACGGTGGAACCGCATCGGCTTGTACACACCGGTAAGCGCTGGTATCTGATCGCGTGGGACATCGAACGTGAGGATTGGCGCACCTACCGGGTCGACCGATTGACCCCGCGCGTCCCCACGGGGCCCCGATTCGAGTTCCGCGAGCCCCCAGACGTCGACCTCACCAGGTACCTGTCTGGTGGCGTGACGACAAACGCCTATCGGTACCGGGCCCGGATCACCCTGCATGTCCCTATCGACGCTGCTGCTCAACGCATTTCACCACACGTCGGCGTACTCGAATCAAGCGGCGATCAACACTGCGTTCTACGTACCGGATCCAACAGCCTCGACGAACTCGCCCTCCACGTCGGGTTATTCCAATTCCCTTGCACCGTACACGAACCCGCCGACCTCATCGAACACATCCGACGTCTCACAAACCGGCTCGCAGACGCTATCAATTCGCCCGACGGCGGTGCGCACTAATCTGACCCAAGTCGGGCGGGCCCGCATGACCGGCCGGTAATAGGGCGGCGAGATCGTGTACGGATTTTTAGGTCGTTTAACCCAATCGTGGCATTGGCAAAGAGCTTTAGTCGAAGCTGGTTCGCTTTTCCCGAGTTCAACTCTCCTCCGATCCACGTCGTGGTCGCTGCCGTCAGCAACGCAGACAAAGTCCCCGGTGCGGGTTGCTGTTACCTATCAACCTTGATTGATATCTTCTGAATATTTGTGTCGTATGTGCGGCTCTACACCGAGAGGTCGCGGCGCAGCTTGGCGACGTGGCCGGTGGCCTTGACGTTGTACTGCGCGACGGCGATCTTGCCTTTTTCGTCGACCACAAAGGTGGAGCGGATGACGCCCGTGACCGTCTTGCCGTACATCTGCTTTTCGCCGTAGGCGCCATAAGCCGTCAGCACCTTGCGGTCGGGATCGGACAGCAGCGGGAACGTCAGCCCTTCCGCGTCACGGAATTTGGCGAGCTTCTCGGGCTTGTCGGGGGAGATCCCGACGACGTCGAGCCCGGCATCGCTGAGGTCGTGCAGGTTGTCGCGGAAGTCGCAGGCTTGTTTGGTGCACCCCGGTGTCGAGGCCGCCGGGTAGAAGTACACGACGACACGGCGGCCCTTGTAGTCGGCCAGCGAGACCAACTTGCCGTCGGCATCGGGAAGGCTGAAGGCGGGCGCTTTGTCGCCGGGCGCTAGCCGCGTGGTCTCGCTCAACTCGGTCCCTTTCTCTTCACCAGCGCGTGGGGATGAGCGCCAGCTGATCTAGGGTAGTGCGGGCAGGTGCATCAGCCGGATAGCGGGCGACTTGGAGGGCAGACACGTGGTGGACCGGGACCCCGACGCCATCAAGCAGGAGATCGACGCCGCCCGCGACCAGCTGGCGGCCACCGTCGACTCGCTAGCTGAGCGCGCTAACCCCCGCCGCCTCGCCGATGACCTCAAGGCCCGGGTGATCGGGTTCGTCACCAAACCCGCGGTGGCCGCCTCGCTGGCGGGCGTCGGAGCCCTCGTCGTCGTGGTGGTCGTGCGCCGGGTCAGGAACCGCTGACGCGACTGCTCTCGACATGTATCGGGAGGTCGTCAGCCCACGGCTGAGCGTTGGCCATGTCGGCGACGTCGACGTGCCCTCGCTCGAATTCGCCCGTCGCGGCATCCACGAGCCGGTACTCCTGGGTCTGTTTGTGGATGGGCTGCGCATCGAGAATCACGACCCGCACGTCGCCGGGCTCGAACCCGCACCGTTCCTGTAGCGCCTCGATGAGGCATTCGTTGTGCATGTGCCCGTCGCCGAAGTTCCACCCGAGAACCATGGAGCACAGGACCTCGCCCTCGCACAGGTTGTAGTCGTCCTCGTCGTAGCCCGCCAGCGCGCGGTGTACCAGGGTGAGCAGCGCGCGCCCGTGGGTGTTCATCCCGCGGAACGCGAGGGCCAGGTGCAGCGGGATCAGCGTTTCCTCTTTGGTCTTGTACAACCGCTCGAGCTGCAAGTGTTGCATCGGGCCGAGCGCGCGGGACCCGGTGCGGAACTTCTCGTCCACCGACGGCTTCACGCACCACACCGTCGTGTCCCAGTTGCCGGCGTAGTAGCGCATACCGGGCAGGAACGAAACCTTGCTCGGGTAGAGGTTTCCGACCACCACGACCGTCGCGATGACCACGAACAGCACAACGGGCCAGGGGCTGGTCAGATCCGACAACCCGATGGGCGCATGCGCTACGAACAGCCACAGCACACCGAAGACCATGAAGACGTTCCACTCCAGCGGCACGCCCATCGGAAAGGCCAGCAGGATGTTCAGGTGGAACACGACCATCACGAACGCGGCGATCGTCGTTGGCCAGCCGCCGTGCGAGAAGAGCAGCGCCAGCGGCACCAAACCTTCGACCGCGGTGGAGAAGTGCGCGATGACGCCCGACATTGTGCCGGGCCTCAGGTCGTCCGGATAGCACTTGAACAGCGACCGCTTGAGCACTCCCGACGGGATGAACGGGTTGTTGGCCAGCATCGTCGAAATCACGAACGGGAAGTGCTTGTTGAGCTTGGACGTCGCTGCGCCCAGCCAGATCACCATGAAGACGAGCTTGGCGCCGATGACGATGTCGGCCCCGGAGAACAGGAACACCAGCGCCAGCGGCCCGTACACCTCGGCGCGAGCGGCCAGGAAGATCACCTTGTCGCGCAAGCTGATCGCGGCCAAGACCGTGAGGATCGCGACGGTCTGCCACCGCGGCAGCACGCCGATCACCGTGTCCAGAGCCGGAATTGGGCCGCTGCCGTCGGAGACCAGCGCGGTTACGAGCAACACCAGCAGGACCCCATAGAGCAATGCGTCGAACGGGGTCCTGTTGTTGCCCTTGGTAAGTGGCGCCCGGTCGGGCCAGGGTGGCAACCGGATGGTGCCGGGCCGCAGCCAGTACAGGATCGATCCCATCGGCGGGAAATAGCGCCCGGCCAACGGCCCGAAACAACAACCGAGGCCGACGACTTCGAACAGCATGGTGAAGAGCACAGCCTTCTGAAACACGATCGGTTCCGACCACCACGTGGCGACCCGGGTGAAGCCGCCGATGCCCGTTGTGCACCATGCGAAGAACCACCCGCCGAGGAGGTAGAGCGCGATCTTGACGCCGTACATCACGTGCATCACCAGGGGAGTGCCGAATCCGTTCTCCGCGATGTGGCGCGTCATTGGGACGATCCGCTCCGCGCGGGTGCCTTTGCTCCACTCGGGCAGGTCGACGACGGGCAGGTTGGGCTTGATGAACCCCATCGCGGCTCCTTCGACAAAGGGGTGCCAGTCCTGGCACGGTGTCAGGAAAAAAGTACATCTACAGACCGCTGCTGCGTGGGGATATGGCGTCAGACGGTTTGCCGGAGTTCGATGGCGGGCGCCGACCCTATCGCTGTCGACGCGCGGCCGCACCGTCGGTTCTCTGACGAAGCTCGGCGACCGACCCCACGCGTTACGAAACGCTTTGCAGCACTGTGGATTTCACTAGCCTCGATAAACCGATGGGCGCAGGACGGCTTGCTCGACGCTCGCGCTCAGCCACTGTTCGGCTTTGGCATAGCTCCACTTGTTGTCGTCGACCAGTGTGAAGAACCCGGCATAGCCGAGGTAGAACCAGATGAGATCGGTGGCATCCTTCGCGGACATGCCTTCGCGTAGCGCGCCCAGGTCGGCCAGTCGCTTGGCGACGAAGGCGTCAAACCCGCGGTAACGTTTCGTCGCCACTGCCAGCCCATCGGCTGCTGCCGTGTCATGAGGCGCAGTTGCGAGGACCAGCTTCATGATGTCGCCGTAGGACTCCCGCATCCGACGAGTCATGGATGTCAGGTATCTGATTATTTCCACTGGGTCGTTGAGTCCCTCGATATGGGCGCGCCCTTCGGTCACGACAGAACCGTCCGACCATTCGTCGATCAACGATTTCAGTAGCCCCTGCTTACCGCCATTCACGGAGTAAACGGTGGCCGGGGATACGCGTGCCGCGGCGGCGACCTCGTTGACGGTTGTTGCGAAGTAGCCCTTCCCCCCGAAGAGTTCGCGCGCCGCGTCCACCGCCGCCTGCCGAGTGATGTCGGCGTATTCCGTGCGGCGGTTAGCGACGACTTTGGCGGTGATGGAAGACTTCGGCATCTGTCCCCAATCTGATCCAAGGCTTCTGCGCTGACGGTAGCACGCTGTGCTTGCCAGACCTTAGCTCTGATGAACCGACCCACACTATTGCGGTCACGCGGTCGCTGAACCGGCGGCAGTGGTCCACGTCACGCTTATCAAACTATCAACGACCGGTATGCTAACTAGAGTGCATCTCTAGCCGCAAGACTAGCACTCGACCATGTTGTCCATATCCGTCGATGAAGGGGCCACGACGATGACGATTGACACTTCAACTGTTTTGGCAGCGGAGCGGCATCTCGACCACGCGCTCCCCCCGGGGCGTGTACTGGCCGATGCTGCGTTCGAGAAGTGTCGGCACATATGGAACGGCGCAGTCGATAATCACCCAGCGATTATCGTCCGTCCTGAAACGCCGGACGAGATACGGGTTGCCGTCTTGGCGGCCCGCGAATACAACTTGGCGTTGTCGGTGCGCGGGGGAGGCCACGATTGGGCCGGCCGATCTATCCGCCATGGTGGCCTTGTCATTGATCTCTCTGCACAGCGCCATGTCGTCGTGGATCCCGAACAGCGCATAGCCATGGTCCAGGGTGGCGCCACCGCGCGCGATGTTGCCAAGGAAGCACGCCACTACCGGCTCGCCGCCGCCACGGGGACGACCGGAGGTGTCGGCATAGCCGGACTGACACTAGGCGGTGGCTATGGCCCCTTCAACGGCCGATTCGGCCTGTCGCTGGACAACCTGATCAGCGCCGAGGTAATTCTCCCGGACGGCAGGCTGGTGACTGCCGCTCACGACCGCGAGGCGGAACTATTTTGGGCAATTCGCGGAGGAGGCGGCAACTTTGGCGTGGTCACCTCGATGCGGCTGCTTCTGCATCCCGTCGAGAAGGTGCTCGCTGGCATCATCACGTTTCCGTGGGTGGAAGCCTCCTCCGTGTGGTCACAGCTCGACGAGATCCTCGCTGAATGCCCTGACGAACTAACCGTGCAGAGCGGGATACTGCCCGGCGAGGACGGCGTGCCTACTGTGTTTCTCTACCCGGTCTGGTCAGGGCGAATCGATCAGGGCGAGGACGTCATCGATCAACTCAAGCTGATCGGCTCCCCACTGATGTCGCACACCGGCGCGACCACTCCTGCTGACATGCTCAGCCAGTTCGACGCACAAGTCGTTGACGGACGCCATTACGGCATCCGGACCCGCTCGGTGCGCCGCTACTCCCCAGAGGTGATCAGAGCGCTCGCGGTCGGTGGCGATTCGCGGTCGTCTCGGCTCTCGGCGGTGTATATCCACCACTTCCACGGCGCGGCAACACGAGTCGACACCGATGCCACAGCCTTCGCATTGCGCGAACCGCATTACATGATCGAGATCGTCCCGGCATGGGAACGAGCTGAACACGGGGCTAGACAGTGGGCGTGGGCGGATGAGATGTCGCGAGGGCTCGCTGCGGTCGCAGTTCCCGGCGGCTACCCGAACCTACTAGGCCCTGATGATCACGATCAGATCGCTCATGCGTATGGCGCGAACACCGCTCGGATACGCGCGGCGAAAGCTCGCTTTGATCCCGACGGGATTTTCTCTGCCACTCCGCTACCGCTGGGTCTAATCGCGCGCGGTGAAGCGTGTGGATCTTGAAGCACTAGAGCAACACTCTAGCCATGCTATAGAGGCTGTGTCGAAGGTGGCGTGCCCCACGTCTTGGATGAAGCGCAGGTGCGGATACACCAAAAGAGTTGATAGACGGCGGCATAACACACAAACGGATCAATTATTGTCAATAGGACGGAGTACACATGGTGGACGATCGGGCTCATCAGTCTGCAGAAGTAGCGGACTTTGTCGTGGTGGGCACTGGGTCGGCG
Source organism: Mycobacterium sp. (assembly GCA_035996225.1). Lineage (GTDB taxonomy): Bacteria > Actinomycetota > Actinomycetes > Mycobacteriales > Mycobacteriaceae > Mycobacterium. Next base: position 10,778 of record DASYJS010000446.1, read on the forward strand.
GGATCGGTCGTGGCAGAGGGCCTGAGCGCCGACTCGAAGCACGAGGTGGCGGTGCTCGAAGCCGGCGGCGAGGACAACGACCGCCGAGTGCACGTGCCAGCCGCCTTCCCGCAGCTGATCCGCAGCGAGTTCGACTGGGACTATCTCACAGAACCGCAGGAAGGCCTCAACGGCCGCCAGATCTGTTGGCCGAGAGGGAAGGTTCTTGGCGGCTCTTCATCGTTGAACGCAATGATGTGGGTGCGTGGATTCGCGGCCGACTACGACGAGTGGGCCGAACACAGCGGGGGGGAGTGGGGCTTTTCGTCGATTGTGCAGCACTACAGCCGAATTGAGAGACTCGAAGTGGCTCCGGGACCTAGGCGGGCTCGCGGCCGGCAGTACGTCTCAGTTCAACGAGACCCGCGTAGCTTGACCGCGGCCTGGTTGCGCGCGGTTCAAAACGCCGGCTACCCGATCGAGCGGCCAAACCTGGCTGAGCCCAGGGGATTCAGCCAAGCCGAGGTGACGCAACGTCGAGGTGCCAGGTGGAGCGCGGCAGATGCGTACCTGCGACCGGCGCTGCGGCGAAAAAACCTTCGGCTCATCACGTCAGCGACAGTCACACGGGTCATCTTTGAGGGCAGACGAGCCATCGGCGTCGAGTTCGTCCACGGTGAGAGACGAAGCGTCATTCGGGTGCGTCGGGAGGTGGTGCTGTGCGCCGGTGCGGTGAATTCCCCACAGCTGCTGCTACTTTCCGGCATTGGCGACCACGCAGATCTCTGCGAGCACGGGATCGAGCCTGTCTATCACGCACCGGAGGTCGGCAAGAACCTCAGTGATCACCTTGTTGCGTTTCTAGGCTTCGGCGTCCAAGGCGATTCGCTGTTCGGTGCTAGCGCGCGCCGCCACACTGCTAATTATCTACTGCGGCGTCGTGGCATGCTGACTTCACCATTGGCCGAGGCGTACGGATTCGTGCGCAGTGATCCCGCTCTTGCGCTGCCCGATATCGAATTACTGTTTGCTCCGGGCCCGCTGTTCGATGAGGGCCTGGCGCCACCCGAAGGACACGCGGTCGCGTTGGGATCGATTCTGCTCAAACCGCAGAGCGTGGGCCGGATTTCGCTCCGTTCGGCGGACCCTACCGCCAAGCCGGTGATCGATCCCGCGTACCTCTCCGACGAGGAAGGACGCGACCGGGATGCGATAATAGAAGGGCTGCGGATCTGCGCCAAGATTTCCGAGGTCTCACCGCTGAAGGAGTTGCTCGGACCCATCGTCCGTCCCCGCGGCGCCACCGGATTCGGTGAAGAGGTTCTGCAAGAAGCCCTCAATTCTGGGGCTCACACCCTGTATCACCCCGTCGGTACCTGCCGTATGGGCAACGACGCATCGAGTGTCGTTACACCCAGGCTCGAGGTCCGCGGCGTTCACGGATTGCGGATCGCCGACGCGTCAGTGATGCCGACCGCGATACGCGGACACACGCACGCCCCGAGCATGGTCATCGGAGCAAAGGCGGTTGAGCTGATGACAAGTCAGCAGTCCACGGGGAGCTGCGAACGGGGTCGATGGGAGATCGCATGAGCGGGCAGGATGCACATTCGGAGAACGGCATCGCGTTGCACGAGCAAATGTTGTCAATGATCTTCGGCAGCTGGGTAGCTCAGACAGTGCGAGCGGTGGCCGACCTATCTCTCGCCGATCATTTGGCGCAAGGCAGTCTCACCGCCGCTGAGGTCGCCAGGCGGGAGGCTAGCGCGCCCGACACCACATTGCGACTCATGCGCGCAGGTGTCGCAACCGGCCTACTCGAGAGCGATGGTGGCCAGCGGTTCCGCGGGACGCCGCTGCTCGCAACGCTGCGCAAGGACGGCGCGCGCACGTTGCGACCGCTGGCTCTTGCGATGACAAGGCCGTCGCACTGGCTTCCGTGGTCGGAGTTCGTGGTAGCCGTGCGGAAAGGAGAAACGCAGGTGATCGCTGCTTTGGGTACAGACCTATTTGGCTATCTCCAAAATAATCCTGTTGAGGCGCAGGAGTTCTCCGCTGCGATGGGCAGCCTCACGTCCTTGTGGGGACCGTCGATCGCTGTCGCGATCAATACCGAGGGCGTGCGCTGTGCAGTCGACGTGGGCGGTGCGAGCGGGTCGCTACTTCAGCTGCTGCTGCAAGCCAATCCGACATTGCGGGGGATTGTCTTCGACCGCCCGGTTGTCGCAAGTAACGCCGAGGCCGAGTTGAGGCGCAATGGCTTCGCGACACGCGCCGACGTCGTTGGCGGGAACTTCTTCGAGTCCGTTCCGGTCGGTGACCTCTACTTGCTGAAGTTCGTTCTCCATGACTGGAATGATCAAGAGTGCATCACCATCCTGCGTCGGTGTCGGGAGGCGATGGCGCCAGGTGGACGGGTTGCGATCATCGAATTGGTTGTCGGGGAGCGCAACCCTATGGCCGCTCTGTGGGATATGCAGATGCTTGCCGAGTGCACGGGTCGCGAGCGCTCGCTCGAAGAATACGACGCATTGCTGGTAGCAGCCGGGTTGCGGCTTACGGGCGTTTCGAAGACGCCAACCCCGCAGCTAGTGCTCGAAGCAGTCGCCTTTTAGGGTCGCGCCGTGTCAGCCGGTTGGTAGGCGAACGTGACGAATGTGACCCCGAACGTACCGCAAGGCCAGAAATTGCCTGGCCTGCGGAATTGGGTTTTGTGCGCCGTCAGGGTTTCGAACCCCGGACCCGCTGATTAAGAGTCAGCTGCTCTACCAACTGAGCTAACGGCGCCTTGTCGGCGGAGACCGCGTTGCGACTTTAACAGGCATCCTGTCGCCGAACGAAATCCGTAGACCGTCCCAGTGTAGAGGCTGAGCCGCGGGCGAGCCTTTTGCGTTGCGGACCGCCGTGCTCCTGGCTTAAGGTCACGGGCCGGATAAACGAGCTGTTCTCGCCATGGGGACGTGCCGGAACCCATTAGAATGCTTGCAACCATCAAGGTCAGCGGTGACCGACATAAGCAGAATAATTTGGAAGGTCACTTGATGACGCCTTTGCGCAGACGTCGATCGTGGCTAGTTGTAGCCATGGTGATGTTTGCTATGTTCGGTGTCGCCTGCAGCGGCACCCACAGCGCAGCGCCGGCGAAGGTCATCTTCGACAAGGGCACACCGTTTGCCGACCTGCTGGTTCCCAAGCTCACCTCCTCGGTGTCGGACGGTGCCGTCGGCGTCACCGTCGATGCGCCGGTGACGGTGAACGTTGCCGATGGCGTGCTGGCGTCGGTCACGATGGTCAACGACAACGGCAGGACGATCAACGGCCAGCTCAGCCCCGATGGGTTGCGCTGGTCGACCACCGACCAGCTCGGCTACAACCGGCATTACACGCTGAATGTGAAAGCGCTCGGGCTCGGTGGCGCGGCGAGCCGTCAGATGAGCTTCTCGACCAGTTCGCCTGCTCACCTGACGATGCCCTATGTCGCTCCGGGCGACGGTGAGGTCGTGGGCATCGGCGAGCCGATCGCCATCCGGTTCGACGAGAACATCGCGGACCGCGCCGCGGCCCAGAAGGCCATCGTCATCACCACCAATCCACCTGTCGAGGGTGCGTTCTACTGGTTGAACAACCGCGAAGTACGTTGGCGCCCTGAGCATTTCTGGAAGTCGGGAACGGCCGTTGACGTGGCGGTCAACACTTACGGTGTCGACCTGGGCGACGGGATGTTCGGCGAAGACAACGTCAAGACCCACTTCACCATCGGCGACGAGGTCATCTCGACCGCCGACGACACCACCAAGATGGTGACCGTCCGGGTCAACGGTGAAGTCGTGAAGACCATGGCAACGTCGATGGGCAAGGACAGCACCCCGACGGCCAACGGTTTCTACATAATCGGTGGCCGGTACCGGCACATCATCATGGACTCGTCGACCTACGGGGTTCCGGTCAACTCGCCCAACGGATATCGCACCGAAGTCGACTGGGCCACGCAGATGTCCTACAGCGGCGTCTTCGTGCACTCCGCGCCGTGGTCGGTCGGCGCGCAAGGCCATACCAACACCAGCCATGGCTGCCTGAACGTGAGCCCGAGCAACGCAGAGTGGTTCTACGACCACAGCAAGAGCGGGGACCTCGTCGAGGTCGTCAACACGGTCGGGTCCACGCTTCCGGGGACCGAGGGCCTGGGTGACTGGAACATTCCCTGGCCGCAGTGGAAAGCGGGCAACGCCAACACCTGACGCGCGCGCCAAAGAACGGATTTACCTGCGGCACGGTGGTTCTTTGTCGGCGGTTATTCGCAGCTGAAGAGGGGGTCGCAGACGACGGTGAACCATGCGACCGCCAGAAAACGCGGTCGTTGGCAAATATTGGCTTCGGTGCGAGATCCGGCTTCGACGTCCGCAAGCGCCACGAGCGGTTGGGGTGATATCGACCTCGCTAGGTCATTGCACCGCAACGCAATAGACGGCAAGTCGGCATCGCTTGCAACGATGGACGCGCTCCGATTCCGGTGGCCCCTCGAACCAGCAATGGCGCTACGAAGGCAAAAGGTCAGAGGGGCGAAATGCCCCTCTGACCTGTGGGGTGAGTGACGGGACTCGAACCCGCGACATTCAGGATCACAACCTGACGCTCTACCAACTGAACTACACCCACCATGGCCGCCAGCCGAACACGCGGCGACTGTCGATACTAGCGGTTCGGTGGCTCGGCGGCCGAATCAATTGTTTCCGGAGCGACCTCATCACCCGCTAGCTCGGTGACCACCGCCGCGATTTCGCTGGTAGAAGGCCCGGGCAGGGGCACGAACACGGTACGCCGATAGAACTGCAGCTCGCGGATGGATTCGCGGATGTCGGCCAGCGCCCGGTGGGTGACCCCCTTGGTCGGCTGCCCGTAGTAGATGCGCGGGTACCAGCGACGGCAGAGTTCCTTGATAGAGCTCACATCGATCATCCGGTAGTGCAGAAACGAGTCCAAGGCGGCCATGTCGCGCGCAATGAACGAACGATCGGTGGCGATCGAATTGCCCGCCAGCGGCGCCGTCTTGGGTTGCTTCACGTGCTTGCCGATGTAATCCAGCACCATCGCCTCGGCGGTGGCGAGGTCGACGGTGGATGCCCGCACTTCGTCGATCAGCCCCGAGCGCGTGTGCATTTCGGTGACCACGTCGATCATCGACGACAGGGCTGCATCGTCGGCGTGGATCACCACGTCGACACCGTCGCCGAGAACGTTCAGATCGGCATCGGTGACCAGGGCCGCGATCTCGATCAACTTGTCCGAACCCAGATCCAAGCCGGTCATCTCGCAGTCGATCCACACCACTTCGTCACGCACAGCGCTCAGCGTAAGCCCACATGAGCCCTGCGGACGCCGCCCCCTGGCAAGTAGTGTTGAGCGTTGCTGAACGGTGCAACTTTCGGGGAGAGAGGGGCGGAGCGCGATGACCACCCAAGCTGCGGCCGACGGGCCCGCGCAGCGGATCGCGAGCGGCTACACCGTCGGCGGGCAGGCGCTGGAACTGGGCTCCGTGGTCATCGACGGCGAAGTCGACCCGAGCGCGCAGATTCGCATCCCGCTAGCCACCGTCAACA
>DASYJS010000447.1:0-1612 GCA_035996225.1 Mycobacterium sp.
CGTCCGGACCTGAAGCATCAAATGAGCACCGCGTGGCGACCACCGCATTTGCTGCCGCGCCCCCATCCGGCGATGGAGCAGCCACTGCACCGCTCCTTCCGTCGGCGACGTTGAGAATGGTTCGTCATCCAGCCGCGCCGACGCATAATCAATGATCAGATCGGCGAGGCCGGACACATAGGTCTCCAGTGCGATCAACGCCTTCGTTAGTTTCGCCGCCGATCTGGCCGCGGCGGTCTTTCGTTCCGACCTCGCTTTGGCGGCCAGCAGGGTGCGTTGGATCAAGCGGAGCGCCCGCGCGGTCTGGCCATGCCAAAGGCGCCAGCGGATGTGTTCGACCGCGTCAGCTAATCGCGCGCCGTCGCGGCGGTCGCCGGCCGTGACATCCGGCCAGCCGCTGGCGGATTGCGCGGCGTGCCGAATGCGCATCGCCAGGTGGAACCAGTCCAGCACGTGAAAGACCGTTCCGGTGCTCGCGGCCTCCCCCAGAGATCGCGGGCCGTCCGCGCCGTCGCTCAGGATCGTCACCTCCGTCTCCGCCGTCATGCCGAGCCCGGTCAGCACTCCGTTCAATTGCGTGTGTTGCTGGTCCGCCTCTCCGGACACGCCACTGAACAGGACCGGCTCTCCATCGTCATTGCTGACCCGTGCGGCCATCACCTCGAACGTCCTGCCCTGATGGCCACGCGCCGTCCGGACATGTCCGGCGTCGATCGACACGGTGATCGTGTCCGACGGTGGTGCCGGCCGAGGCGATTTCGCCCGCGACAGGACTTCCCGTTCGATACCCGCCCCAACCCGCGCGGTCCGACGGCGGATCGTCTCATGACATGGAAGGTCGGCGCCGAGCGGAAAGAACTCCGACAGAAACCGCCGGGCACGACGATACGGCAGCCAGGCGCCCATCTTCGCCAATGTCCGCTCGTATTCGGGGGTGCATCGGTCCGGCATGAGTTCCGATGCCGGGCAAAGCGTTGTTCGCGACATGACCGCGCATGGGCAGGGTTTGAAGCGCGGCGCGAGCACCTCGACCGTGCCGAACAGCGAATTCAACCGCCGGGTCCGCGTGTCCTTCCGCGCCCGAAGGTGCCGGCAACGTGGACAACGACGGCGCACCGCGCAGTACTCGGACACCCGGGCCTGAACCACGTGCCGCTGCACGCCCGCCAGCAGCGCCTTGCCGTCATCCATTGTCAGGCCGAGCGGATCAGACATCGAATAGGGATCGGCGCCCCCACCGCGAGCGACCTCGTGGGTTTGCCTTGTTCCATCAACGCCACCCAGTTCGATCGTCACACGCCATTCCATTTCCCGGCCCCCGGTGCCCGGCGTCGATTACCTTGAGCGGTCGCTCACTCTAATTGGCGCGCTATACCCCGGTCTTCCCCGTCTTCCCCGCGCCCCAACGGTAGCATCCCCCATGTTTGCAACGGTCTCTCCGCGAGTGCGATGGCTACCTGGGTAGCATCCGATGCCGTATGGTAGGCGAGTCGCGTAGAAAATCGGTGAGAAACTTCCAGGAGCAAGCGTGGCGCTACCAACCCCAGTCGGCCGTCAGAGAGAAGTCGTCTACCTACCGTCCGAAGGTCATCAAGTCGTTCTCGGCACTGCT
>DASYJS010000448.1:0-23362 GCA_035996225.1 Mycobacterium sp.
GAGTCTGGGCCGTATCTCAGTCCCAGTGTGGCCGGACACCCTCTCAGGCCGGCTACCCGTCGTCGCCTTGGTAGGCCATCACCCCACCAACAAGCTGATAGGCCGCGGGCCCATCCCACACCGCAAAAGCTTTCCACCACAAGACATGCGTCTCGTGGTCATATTCGGTATTAGACCCAGTTTCCCAGGCTTATCCCGAAGTGCAGGGCAGATTACCCACGTGTTACTCACCCGTTCGCCACTCGAGTACCTCCGAAGAGGCCTTTCCGTTCGACTTGCATGTGTTAAGCACGCCGCCAGCGTTCGTCCTGAGCCAGGATCAAACTCTCCAAACAAAAACTCCTCGATAAACGAGGTGAATTTACAATCAGAGAAAATCTGACCTAACAAAAAGACGCCAAAAACTGGCATCTAAATAAATTGCGACCACACCCTCACACGGGGGTGCTTAGATGTGGTCAAAAAAACAACAACAAACAAAAACACCAAACACACTATTGAGTTCTCAAACAACACTCTTGCTTGTTTCGCCCGCTTCGGGGCAACCCTGCCAGCTTAATACGAACCCGGCTGAGTCGTCAACCCCCAATTTCTTTGCGATCGTGGTGATCGCCGCAGGGGCAGCCGTGCCAGGTTAGTACCGTTCCGGCGAGGGAGTCAAGGCCCCGGTCTCGGTCTCCTTTGAGTGGTGACCGCGCTTGTGAGGCACTGACTTTGGTTACTGTACCCGCTCGATCTCCGCACCCAAAATCGCCAGGTTTTCCACGAACAACGGGTAGCCGCGATCGATGTGAAAGACGTCGTGGACCTCGGTGTCACCGTCGGCGACCAGCCCGGCGAGCACCAGGCCGGCGCCGGCCCGGATGTCCGAACACCAGACCGGGGCGCTGGAAAGTTGTGGCAGACCCCGCACCACGGCGTGATGGCCGTCGGTACGGGCATCGGCGCCGAGCCGGATCATCTCTTCGACGAACCTGAAGCGCGCCTCGAACACATTCTCCGTGATCATCGAGGTGCCGTCGGAGATCGACGCCAGCGCTATCGCCATCGGCTGTAGGTCCGTCGGAAAACCCGGAAACGGCAACGTCGCAACGTTCATGGCCTTCGGGCGCTCGTATTGGGTCACCCGAAAGCTGTTATCCGTCTGGGTGACGGTGGCACCCGCGTCGTGCAGTTTGTGCAGCACCACCTGAAGATGCGCCGGGTCGACATTCGTCACCGAGATGTCGCCGCGGGTGATGGCAGCGGCAATTCCCCAGGTCGCAGCAACGATGCGGTCGCCGATCACCCGGTGCTCAGTGGGATAAAGCCGCGGGACGCCGGTGATGGTCATGGTCGGCGAACCGGCACCTTCGACCCGGGCACCCATCTGGTTCAGCATCGCGCAGAGGTCGACCACGTCGGGTTCGCGCGCCGCATTGTGAATCGTGGTGACACCCTCGGCCACGACGGCGGCCATCAGGATGTTCTCGGTAGCCCCCACAGAGGGAAACTCCAATTGAATCTCCGCGCCGCGCAACCTGTCTGCCGTCGCCACCACGCAGCCGTGCTCGATATTGCACGTTGCCCCGAGTTGGCGCAGGCCGGCCTGATGCATGTCGAGCGGACGCGATCCGATGGCATCACCGCCCGGGAGCGCAACCTTGGCCCGCTTGCATCGGCCGACCAGCGGGCCCAGCACACAGACCGAGGCCCGGAACTGCCGCACTGCGGCGAAGTCGGCGTCGTACTTGGGCTCGTCGGGCGAGGTGATGCGGGCGACGTCGCCGTCGAGTTCGACGGTGGCGCCCAAGCCGCGCAGGACCTCGGCCATCAACGGCACATCGAGGATGTCGGGACAGTTGGTGATGGTGCTGGTGCCTTCGGCCAACAAGGTCGCGGCCATCAGCTTGAGCACGCTGTTCTTGGCGCCCCCCACTGCGACTTCGCCTGACAAGCGGCTACCGCCGGTCACCACGAATCGCTCAGACACCCGCGTCAGTCTAGTGAAGCGGTATCGGCTTGTCAGTCAGCCGAGTCAGTTAGCCGAGTACGGTTTGTTCATGGCAGTACACCTGACCCGCATCTATACGCGGACCGGCGACGACGGAACCACCGGATTGAGCGACTTCTCGCGGGTCTCGAAGAACGATCCCCGCCTCGGCGCCTACGCGGATTGCGACGAGGCCAACTCCGCGATCGGCGTCGCCGTCGCTCTGGGTCACCCCGATCAGGAAATCGCCGACATGCTGCGGCAGATCCAAAACGACCTGTTCGACGCCGGCGCGGATCTGTCGACCCCGGTGGTGGAAAACCCGAAATACCCTCCGCTACGCGTCGCCCAGACCTACATCGATCGGCTCGAAGGGTGGTGCGACAAATACAATGAGCCGCTGCCGGCGCTGAATTCCTTTGTACTACCCGGTGGTTCGCCGTTGTCGGCACTGTTGCACGTTGCTCGCACCGTGGTGCGTCGAGCCGAGCGTTCAGCGTGGGCCGCGGTCGATTCCGCGCCGGACGGAGTCAGCGTGCTGCCGGCGAAGTATCTGAATCGCTTGTCGGATCTACTCTTCATCCTGTCGCGGGCGGCCAACCCCGACGGGGATGTGCTGTGGAAGCCGGGTGGCGGCGCACCCGGCGCGAACGAGTGACGAATATCGAAACTCCTACTGCCACTTAGTTTTTGAATGCTACACGCTGCGACGGCGTGCGCGCGGTGACGGACGTGACTCCAGCCAGGACAAGAACGCGGTCAACGCACCCTGATCGAGCGCGAGCTCGTAACCCTGCCTGCGCTCCTGTGTGGTGTCGCGCAGTTCCAGTACCACGATCTGGTCGGTCATGATGTCGAACTCGTCCCCGCGCGGGGCCCGCCGGGCCACGATCTCCACGCCCCGCCGGCTGAGCCGGCGATCCGGCCACAGACGCAGGCTGGACAGCCGGTAGAACGCGGCCTCGCCACCGCGGTAGCGGATCACGCCGTGCCGCCAGCCGTGACCACCGACCGCGGGGATATCCCGCATGATCCCCGCCGTCCCACCCTGCCTCAGCTTCAACAGCCGATAGCTCAGGGCGAGAACCGCCAGCCCCAACACGACGACGAGCACGGCCATGCCAACCAGGGGCGCACTCATCGGCGGTTAGTCAATCGCGCCGACGGCGCGCAATCTCGCACGTCCCCTGGCGGCGACGCGCGGATCGTCGGACTCCGAATCCTCCTTGGCCGCACTCTCGTCGATCTCCGACTCGAACTCGGCGGATTCGGCGAGAACGGTCACCGTCTCCTCCGTCACCGACAAGAACCCGCCATCGACCGCGATCCGCAGATCGTCTTCGCCTTCCCGCTCGACGCGCACCATCGCGTCATCGACCAACTGGGCCACCAGCGGGATGTGGCGGGGCAGGATGCCGATCTCGCCCGCGGTGGTGCGGGTAAACAGGAAGGTTGCCTCACCCGACCAGATCTTCCTGTCAACGGCAACGATCTCGACATTCAATTCAGCCATGTCACACCACCTTTCGACTCGGCCAGCACTTAGAGCTTGGCACCAAGAGTCTCGGCCTTCTTGGCCAGGTCGTCGAGGCCACCGATAAGGAAGAAGGCCTGCTCGGGCACGTGGTCGAAATCGCCCTTGCTCAGGCGGTCAAACGCCTCGATGGTCTCCTTCACGGGGACCGTCGAACCGGGCTGGCCAGTGAACTGTTCGGCAGCCATCATGTTCTGCGAGAGGAACCGCTCGATGCGGCGGGCCCGGTTGACCAATTGCTTGTCCTCTTCGGACAACTCGTCAATACCGAGGATCGCGATGATGTCCTGAAGGTCCTTGTACCGCTGCAGGATTCGAATGACTTCCTGCGCAACGCGGTAGTGCTCCTCACCGACGATGCTGGGGTCCAGGATCGTGGAGCTCGACGCCAGCGGGTCCACCGCCGGGAAGATGCCCTTGGAGAACACGTTACGAGACAGCTCCGTGGTGGCGTCTAGGTGAGCGAACGTGGTCGCCGGCGCCGGGTCCGTGTAGTCGTCGGCCGGCACGTACACCGCCTGCATGGACGTGATCGACTTGCCTCGCGTCGAGGTGATGCGCTCCTGCAACTCGCCCATCTCGTCGGCCAACGTGGGCTGATAACCCACCGCCGACGGCATCCGGCCGAGCAGTGTCGACACCTCGGATCCGGCCTGGGTGAATCGGAAGATGTTGTCGATGAACAGCAGCACGTCCTTGCCCGCTTCATCGCGGAACCACTCCGCCATGGTCAGCGCGGACAGCGCCACCCGCATACGGGTACCGGGCGGCTCGTCCATCTGACCGAACACCAGCGCGGTGTCCTTGAGCACGTCGGCTTCCTTGAGCTCGACCCACAGGTCGTTGCCCTCACGGGTCCGCTCCCCCACGCCTGCGAACACCGAAGTACCGGAGAAGTTACGAGCGATGCGGTTGATCATCTCCTGGATCAGAACCGTTTTGCCGACGCCGGCGCCGCCGAACAGAGCGATCTTGCCACCACGCACATACGGCGTAAGCAGGTCGACGACCTTCAGCCCGGTCTCAAGCATCTCGGTGCGGGGTTCGAGATCCTCGAAGGCAGGCGGCTTGCGGTGAATCGACCAGCGCTCGAAGTCGTCTCCGTATCCCGGCTTGTCCAGGCAGTGTCCCAGCGCGTTGAAAACATGGCCCTTGACGTCCTCGCCGACCGGCACGGTGATCGAGTTGCCGGTGTCGGTCACCTCGACGCCACGGACCAGGCCGTCGGTGGGCTGCATCGAGATGGTGCGCACCAAATTGTCACCAAGGTGGTTCGCCACCTCCAATGTGAGGGTTTTCTTCAGCTCCTCGAACGTGACCTCGGCGTGCAATGCGTTGAACAGCTCGGGGACCGAACCCCGCGGGAACTCGACGTCAACGACCGGGCCGGTCACCCGCACCACGCGGCCGCTGGTGTCCGACCTTGTCGGCTTGTCGGTCTTCTCGGCAGTAGCGCTCATATCTTTTTCGCTTCCTTGTGGGGCTACTTAGCGGCGTCGGCGAGCGCGTTTGCGCCACCAACGATTTCGCTGATTTCTTGGGTGATCTGGGCCTGCCGCTCGCGGTTGGCCTCTAGCGTCAGAGCCTTGATGAGGTCGTCGGCATTGTCAGTGGCCGATTTCATCGCCCGCTGACGCGATGCCAGCTCCGATGCGGCGGACTCGAGCATGGACGCGTAAACCCGCGTGGTCAGGTAGCGCGGAAGCAACGCCTCGAACAGCGTCGTCGCGTCCGGCTCGAACGAGTACAGGGTGCGCGGACCGGTGTCTTCCTCTACATACTCCACCACCAGGGGGGCCATCCGGTGGGCCACCGCCGTCTGCGACATCATCGACTTGAACTCCGAGTACACGATGTGCAATTCGTCGACGCCCTGCACGTCATCGGCCTGCTGATCGTCGTCGTCGTCGGCGCCCTGCATGAACGCGTCCACCAAGGTCGAACCGATCTCCGCGGCGTTCTCGTACTGGGGTTGCTCAGAGAAGCCCGACCACGACGCGGCGATGTCCCAGTTCCGGAAGGTGTAATAGTTCTGCGCCTTGCGGCCCACCGTGTAGAGGACCGGTTCTTTGCCCTCATCCCGGAGCAGGGAGAAAAGCTGCTCGGACCGACGGAAGATGCCGGAGTTGTATGCGCCGCACAGACCGCGGTCCGACGACACCACCAGGACACCGGCCCGTCTCGGTTCGGGGCGTTCGACGAGCAACGGATGGTCCAGAGCGGCTTCGCCGGCCAGGGTGGTGAGCATCCGGGTGATCTCGAAGGCGTAGGGCCGCGCGGATTCGAGCCGATTCTGCGCCTTGGGAAGGCGCGAGGTCGCGATCAACTCCTGGGCCTTGGTGATCTTCTTGATCGAGCCCGCGGAGCGGATCCGCCCGCGTAGTTCGCGAAGTGTGGCAGCCATTGTTAGCTACTTCTTGTCCTTCTTGTCCTTCTTGGACTCGCTTTTGGTGTCCTTGTCCTTGGGCTCGGGCTTTTTGACCTTCACCGATTCTTTTTTGTCGGCGTCCTTGGCCTCGGCATGCTCGTCGGGTACCACCGACCCACCGCCCGTGGCTGCGAAGCCCTTCTTGAAGTGGTTGATTACCTCGGTGAGCGCGTTCTCGTTTTCCTCACTGAGCTTCTGGCTCTTGCGGATCTCTTCGAGGATCTTTTCTTCGGAGCCCCGGATGTGGTCCAGCAGTTCGGTTTCGAACCGTTTGACATCCTCGACCGGCACCGAGTCCAGGTGCCCACCGGTGCCCAGGAACATGGAAACCACTTGCTCCTCGACAGGCATCGGCTGGTTTTGCGGCTGCTTGAGCAGTTCGACCAACCGCGCGCCACGCGCCAACTGCGCCTTCGATGTGGCGTCCAGATCAGAAGCAAAGGCCGCGAAGGATTCCAGTTCGCGGTACTGCGAAAGGTCCAAACGGAGACTTCCCGCCACCTCTTTCATTGCCTTGATCTGCGCGGCGCCGCCGACCCGGGACACCGAGACGCCGACGTTGATGGCCGGCCGGACACCCTGGTTGAACAGGTCGGTCTCCAGGAAGCACTGCCCGTCGGTGATCGAGATGACGTTGGTCGGGATGTAGGCCGAGATGTCGTTGGCCTTGGTCTCGATGATCGGCAAACCGGTCAGCGAACCGGCACCGAGTTCGTCGGACAGTTTTCCGCATCGCTCCAACAGCCGCGAGTGCAGATAGAAGACGTCACCGGGATAGGCTTCGCGACCGGGCGGCCGGCGCAGCAGCAGCGAGATCGCGCGGTACGCCTCGGCCTGCTTGGTCAGGTCGTCGAAGACGATCAGCACATGCTTGCCCTGATACATCCAGTGCTGAGCGATCGCCGAACCGGTATATGGCGCAAGCCATTTGAAGCCCGCGGCATCCGATGCCGGCGCGGCGACGATGGTGGTGTAGTCCATCGCGCCGCCCTCTTCCAGAACGCGGCGGACGGAGGCGATCGTGGTGCCCTTTTGCCCGATAGCCACGTAAACGCAACGCACCTGCTTGCGCTCGTCACCCGTCTCCCAGTTCTGGCGCTGGTTGAGGATGGTGTCGACGCAGACGGTGGTCTTGCCGGTCTTGCGGTCGCCGATGATCAGCTGACGCTGGCCACGGCCGATCGGTGTCATCGCGTCGATGGCCTTGATCCCGGTCTGCAGCGGCTCCTTAACGCTCTGCCGCTCCACCACCGACGGCGCCTGCAGCTCCAGCGCGCGGCGCTTCTCGGCGTCGATGTCGCCGCCCCCGTCGATCGGCTGGCCGAGGGGGTTGACCACCCGCCCCAGAAACGCGTCGCCGACGGGGACCGACAGAACTTCTCCGGTGCGCTTGACCTGCTGGCCTTGTTCGATCTTCTCGAAGTCACCGAGGATCACCGTGCCGACGCTGTGCTCGTCGAGGTTGAGGGCCACACCGAGGACACCGCCCGGGAACTCGAGCAGCTCCTGGGTCATCACCGACGGCAAACCCTCGACGTGCGCGATGCCATCCCCGGCGTCGAGGACCGTGCCGACCTCCTCGCGGGAGGTGTCGGAGGTGAAAGAATCTACATACTCTTCGATCGCGCTCTGGATGTCATCAGCGGAGATTGTCAACTCGGCCATAGCTTTTCGTCTTCCTACTTCGGTTATTGCTGACTAGTTCGTGTTCAGTCGGGCAGATGAGCCTCGGCCGCAGTGAGACGAGACGAGAGCGTACCGTCGATCACTTCGTCGCCCACGGAGATCAGGAGCCCACCCAGCAGTGCGGCGTCGGTCTGCAGCTGCACGGCCACCGGATGACCATAGATGCGGCTAAGCACCTCGGTGAGGCGCGTCCGCTGAGCATCGCTGGGCTCGGCCGCCGCACTCACCTGCGCGACGACTTCGTTGCGCCGTGCCACCGCCGCCTCGGCCAAGAACATCACGGCGTCGTCGGCCGACTGACCTCTCAATAGCTCGATAGTCTGCGCCAGCAATGAGTTCGTAATTCTGTTGCTCCTGCCGGTCGCGCGTTGGAGCACACTGCGCAGCAACCCGACTCGGCCTTCCGCCGGAGCCCCGTACTCGCCCAGGAGGACGGCAAGACGCGGCTGTGCCTCAAGGATCCGGGCAAACCGGAACAACTGGTCTTCGACCTCGTCGACCCGATCCTCGCGTGCGGCGACTTCCAACAACGCTTGCCGCGCCACGTGTTCGACGGCATCGACGAGATCGGAGTTGGCAGACCATCGCTCCGAGACGGCTGCCCTCAGCAGCTCCAGAGTGGGATCGCCGACTTTGCCGGATAGCAGCCGCTCGAGCAACCTGACCCTGGGCGCGGCGTCTTCGGAAGGCAGGGTGAGATACCGGGTGACGACGAGTTCGCCGTCCAGCATTTTGGCTACCGAAACCAGCTCACCGGCAAGCTTTTCCAGTCCTTGATTGTCGAGATCTTTGGCTATGGTGTCGAAGCGGTCCGTGACGCTTTTCAGCGCCTCACGACTGGCCGAACGCAGCCTCGCCATCAAGGGGTACTTGACGTCGGCCGCCGCAGGCGCCATGGCATCGAGTTCGTCCAGGAAGCGATCGACAGTGGCCGACTGCTGCTCCGCGTCGGCGACATAGTTGCGCACCAATCCCTCGGCCTGGCGCACAGCTTCGTGGCCGAGCTCCAGACGAAGCTGGCGGCTCAGCTGTGCCCGCAGCAGCTCAACTTGGCGTCCACCCTGTGTTTTGATGCGCTCCGCGTCGATCTCGGCCTGGGCCTGTAGCTGTTCGGTAATCCGTTCCGCGTCTACCTTGGCCTCTTCGACGACCCGCTCTGCATCCAACTTGGCGGCTTCCACAGCCTTGCTATGGGCGGTCGTCGACTCGGTCAGCCGCTCGGCGGCCGCCGCTGAATCATCCAACTGCTGGCGCACAGCGTTCTGTCGAGCCGCCATCAAATTGCGCACTGGCGGTACGACATAGCGCACTACCAACCACACGATGGCCGCGAATCCAACCAGCTGACCGATAAACGTCGACATTCGTGATTACCTCGTCGCGGCTGAGGTAGTGACGTCGACGCCGAGGATTCGGCTGGCCAGCGTCGCCGACATCGTCGCCACGTTGACACGCAAATCCAATTCCACGGTGTCCCTCTCCCGCTTCAATTGCTCGCCGGCCTGCTGCAATGTCACGAGCACCTGCTGCTCGGCATGGGCACGCGCGTCGTCGACGACCTTACGGCCTTCCGCCCGGGCATTGTCCCGAAAGGACGACGCCTGAACTCGGGCGTCCTTCATCGCTTTCTCGTAATCGGCTTGCGCGGCTTCGAATTGCTCCGTCGCCTTCCTGCTGTCGGCAACGGTCTTGGCGACCATCGCGTCACGTTCACGCAAGACCCTCGTTATCGGCGGCACCACAAAAGTGCCGATGACGCCGAGCACCACAAGGAAAATGGCCAGCACGAAGAAGAAGGTGCCGTTCGGAACGAGGAAGTTGTTACCTCCCGCGGCCTGGCTGGATGCCAGAACACTCAGGGTCGCGTCGCCCATCACTGCGAACTAGGTGCCGACGGGGGTGGCGAAGACGAACAGCGCCATGAATGCCAGGTTGATGAAGTAGGCCGCCTCAACCAGACCGACGGTGATGAAGAACGGTGTGAACAACCGTCCTTGCGCCTCGGGCTGCCGTGCGATACCCGCAACCAATGCGTTGCCGGCAATGCCGTCACCGATGCCGGCGCCGATTGCACCGCCACCCATGATCAGCCCACCGCCGATGAGAGCAGCGGCAGCGACTTGGGGGTCCAGGGCCATTCTATCCTCCTTTGTTCTGGTAGTGGTCTACCAGGCTCCTGTAATGGTTTGTGGTTCAAAACAATTCATGGCGGCCTCAGTCATGGTGATCCTCGAGCTCCATGGCCTGGCTGAAATACAAGATGGTCAGAATCGAGAAGATGAACGCCTGGATTGCACCGACGAACAAGTCGAACGCCTTCCAGATCGCGTTGGGCGCCCACATGATGTAGGGCGGAAAGAGTGCGATCAGCGCGACCAGGATGCCGCCGGCGAAGATGTTGCCGAAAAGTCGCAGTGACAACGAGATTGGCTTCGCGAGTTCTTCGACCAGGTTGATCGGGGCGAGGAAGGCCACGTGGCCTTTGAGCACCGCGAGCGGGTGTCCGACGATGCCGCGACGCCAGATGCCGGCCACGTGGTAGCTGACAAACACGAAAAGGGCCAGTGCCAGCACGTAATTGATGTCCGCCGCCGCCGAACTGAGTAACTCGGTGGTGTGCCCGGATTTGGTGGTGTACTGCAGCGGCAGCACCGACAGCCAGTTCGAGATCAAAATGAATACGAAGATGGTGACCGCCAGCGGCAACACGAACGGCGCGATCCGCATCCCGATGGCGCCCTCAATCTGATCGCGCATTTGGACTGTGATGGCCTCCCAGAACAACTGGACTCCGCTAGGCACGCCGGTCGAGGTGATCTTCGCGCGCAGGAAGAAGGCCAGCGCGAGGACGATGACCGCGGCGATGGCCGTCGACAAGATCGTGTCGGTGTTGACGGTCAGCCCAAGCCAGGTGGCGTGCTTGTGCTCGCCGACCTCGATTGCGGATTCGGCCAGAAACGTCATATCAGTCATTGCTGGTCGTGTTTCCTTCCGATCCTTCGGATTCCGTCCAATCGCCGGTGCGCAGCTTCTTCCACACCGGCAATGCCGTCGATAGCACCAACAGAACCTGGAACAGTGCCAGGCCGAACACCACGCCCACCCCGGCGGGCCGGAAAACATAGGCGATGATCAACCCGATGACGGTGATGATCGCCAGTCGGGTCGCCGAGTTGATCGCCATGGAACTTTTCAGCGGATGTTCTTTGGCGGTTATCGACGAAACCGAGCGACGCACCAGAAGGGCGTTGAGCAAACCCAGCAGCAATCCCACGCCGAAGAACACCCCGACCATCAGGTGACCTGACAACCCGGCGGCAGCTATCGCCACCGCCGTGATCGCACCGCAGATCACCAGGAGCCGGGCCGGACGGAAAGCAACAGAGGGAAACACCAACGGCGCGTCCTGCGCTGGTGTCGTCACTGCAGCACCTCAATCCGGATTGATGGAGCGGAAACCTTCCGACCGACTGATCGGTGGCCCGCCGAGCGTATCGCACGTCACACTGGAATCACTCAAGGGGTAGCTCCCTCTGTCGGTCGTGAATCGGCACTGTCGGAAAGCCATCCGACGGACCGATTGGCCGGCAACCCTGAAGATTCTTTTTGGGGTTCTACCATCACCGTACCATAAGGTAAGCCTTACTACTACTCTTCGTCGTAGTAGTCGTTGCGGCGGCGCAAGAGCGGTATCGCCGTCGCCACGCCAGCCACCACAATGGCGCCCAACATGACCGCGCCGGTGTCGCGCGGGTTGAAAAAGATCGTGCTCGCGGCACCGAACGCGACGATGCCGACCCATAAATAGATGAGCAGTACTACTCGGCGATGCGAATGACCGATCTGCAGCAATCTGTGGTGCAGGTGCATCTTGTCGGGGCTGAACGCACTGCGGCCCGCACGTGTGCGTCGCACGATGGCCAACAACAGGTCGAGCATCGGCACGAACATGACCGCAACCACCAGGAGGAACGGCGACAGCAGAGCAAATACATCGCGGGCGCCATAGGCGTTTTGCGAGATCGGGCCGGCCGCGGTCGTGGAGGCGGCAGCAAGCATCAACCCGATCAGCATCGAGCCGGAGTCGCCCATGAAGATCTTGGCGCGATGGAAGTTGTGCGGCAGAAAGCCGAGACAGGCCCCCGCCAACACGACCGAAATCACGGCGGGCGGATAGAACAGCACGTCGCCGCCGTGGTCACGCAGCAGGCCGACCGAGAACATGCAGATCGCCATCGCGGTGATGAGTCCCAGCCCGGCAGCCAATCCGTCGAGTCCGTCGACGAAGTTCATCGCGTTCACGATCGACACGGTCAGCGCCAGGGTGAGCAGGATGGACGAGGCCTGGTCCAGCACGATGGTGCCGACGCCCCCGAACGGGATGTACAGCACGCTCCAGGCAACACCCATGGTGACCAGCACGCTGGCCGCGGTGATCTGGCCGGCGAACTTCGTCAGGGCATCCAGGCCCCAACGGTCGTCGATGAGTCCGATACCCATGATCACAGCGCCGGCCACCAGAACCGCAGGCATACCAGCGGAATAGACGAAGCCGCGTGTGAGCGCGGGGAGCTGGGATGCCAAAAACACGGCGGAGATAACACCGACAAACATCGCCAGCCCGCCCATGCGTGGGGTGGGTGTCACGTGCACATCACGTTCCCGCGGATAGGCGACTGCTCCCAACCGGGTGGCCAACACCCGCACGGGTCCGGTCACGAAGTAGGTGATGATCGCCGCGGTCAGTCCGACCAACGCAAGCTCGCGCAGCGGTACCCCGGCGCCGCGATCCGACAGTGCGTGCAGACCGGCGGCAAGGCTGGCTAGACCGCCGGCTGGGTCGCTAGACACCACGAGACCGTACGCCACCTTCCTTCAGACCTAAACCCTCGCTTCATTTCCGGTTCGCCGCTAGGCGATCAACCGTCCTGCGTCCATTCCGAGTACTTCTGCGATCCGCTCGACACTCACCGGTCCGGCTCGCAGCAGGCGCGGGGTGTCTCCGGTGAGATCGACGATTGTGGAAGCGGCCTGCTGTTCGGAGGGTCCCGCGTCGAGATAGACGTCGACGAGATCGCCGAGTTGACTGCGCGCCTCGGCGGCGTTCACCGCAGGCGGGCGACCGGAGATGTTGGCACTGGATACGGCCACCGGCCCCACCTCGCGCAATAGCTCGATGGCGACCGGGTGCAGCGGCATCCGCAACATGACAGTGCCACGGGCATCCCCGAGATCCCACTGCAACGACGGCGCTTGCGCCACTACCAGGCTCAGTGCGCCAGGCCAGAATGCGCGGATCAGTTCGCGGGCCCCGTCCGGCACGGTGTAGACCAAGCCCTCGATAGTGTGCCAGGAGCCCACCAGCACGCCGACCGGCATGTCGCGCCCGCGTCCCTTCGCCGACAACAGCGCGGCGACGGCGGTGTTGTCGAATGCGTCAGCGCCGATGCCGTACACGGTGTCCGTCGGCATCACGACCAGTCGGCCGCCCTTGAGCGCACCTACCGCCGAGGCGATTCCGGCCGAACGCTGTTCGGGTTCAGCACAATTGAATGTCTCAGTCACGGGGCGCCCCTACGACGGGCCGTCACGAATCTTGGCCGCCCGGTCAGATCTCGCCGAGCCTGGACTTCTTCGAAAAGCCCGGTGTCCTCGATCAAGTCGACAGTCCGCGACGATGTGGTGTCATCGTGCTCGACGGCGAACAGGCCGCCTGGGCGCAGCCAGCGTCCGGCGAGGCCGACCACTGCGGCGATCACCGCCATCCCGTCCGGGCCACCGAACACCGCGTGGGGCGGATCGTGCTGGGCGACTTCGGGTTCCAGGGGGACGCTGTCCGGTACATAGGGCGGATTGGCCACTACGAGGTCGACTCGTCGGTCGAGCTCGGGAAGCAGGCTCGGTGTGGTGACATCGGCGCGTAGGAGTTCGACGGCGGTGCCCTCGATGTTGCGACGCGCGTAGTCCATGGCCGCAACGGAGTCATCGATGCCGATGACCCGCGCCGCCCGCCAGTGCCGGGCCAACGTCACCGCCAGGGCACCGGATCCGGTGCACACATCGACAATCACAGGCGCAGCAGCGAGGCGCTGCGCGCTGGCCCACTCCAAGATGGCCTCGGTCTCCGGGCGCGGGATGAAAACGCCGGGACCGACGTGCAGCACCACCGGCCCGAACGCCGCCGTCCCGGTGAGATGCTGCAACGGCACGCGCCGCGAGCGCGCAGCGACGACGTCGTGGTATCGCACGAAGAACTCGTCGTCGATTGACTCGATCAGGGTCAGCCGGCCCCGCTCGGTACCTGCGACGTGAGCGGCCAACTGCTCGGCATCGCAACGCGCAGAATCGATTCCGGCTTCGGCGAGCAACGCCGCAGCAGAGTCGATTGCGCGCCGCAGGACAGTCATGCCTGTTGCAACCGGGATTGTCTGTCCGCGGCGCTCAGCGCGTCGAAAAGCGCATCCAGGTCTCCATCGAGAACTTGATCGAGATTGTGTGACTTGTAACCGATTCGGTGATCGGTGATTCGGTTCTCGGGGAAGTTGTAGGTGCGAATGCGTTCGCTGCGGTCAACCGTGCGGATCTGGCTCGCCCGGTCGGCCGAGGCATCGGCGGTAGCCTGCTCCTCGGCCAATGCCTGCAGTCGAGCGGCCAGCACCAGCATCGCACGGGCCTTGTTCTGCAGCTGCGATCGCTCGTTTTGGCAAGTGACCACTATCCCGGTGGGCAGATGGGTGATTCGTACCGCCGAGTCGGTTGTATTAACACCTTGCCCGCCTTTGCCGGATGACCGGTAGACGTCGATGCGCAGATCCGATTCGTCGATCTGTACCTCAGTGACTTCCTCGGGTTCCGGGTAGACCAGCACGCCGGCCGCCGAAGTATGAACGCGGCCTTGGGATTCCGTCACCGGGACCCGTTGTACCCGGTGCACCCCGCCCTCGAACTTCATGCGCGACCAGACTCCGTCGACCGCGTCGCCCTTGCTGGCGATAGTGAGCGTCGCATCCTTGTAACCGCCGAGATCCGAGGTGGTTTCGTCCAACACCGTCACCGACCAGCCATGCCGCTCGGCGTAGCGAATGTACATCCTGGCCAGGTCGGCAGCGAACAGTGCCGATTCCTCGCCGCCCTCACCGGACTTGACTTCCAGCACGACGTCGTCGGCGTCATGGGGGTCGCGCGGCGACAGCATGTCGGTGAGCTGGGTGTCCAGCTCGGCCACGCGTGCTTCGAGTTCGACGACCTCGTCGGCGAACGACTCATCGTCGGCGGCCAGTTCGCGTGCGGCCCCCAGGTCGCCGCGAGCCGACTCCAGCTTGCGATGCGTGGCGACGATCGGGGCCAGGCGGGCGAAGCGGCGGCCGGCCTTGCGTGCCTCGTCGGGATTGCTGTGCAGCTCGGGGTCCGCCAGTCGCTGCTCAAGTTCGGCGTGTTCGGCGAGCAGCACGTCAATCGTCTGCACCGGCTGCGCCATCACACACCTCCTCCCCCGTTCTTGCCCTGCTGATCAGACTCCGCGAGCTTATGTGCCGCAAACGCGAACCGACGCCCGGCCTGCGCAACGTCGTGCACAGTTCGGGCGTCGGTAAGGCAGCTATTTGTCGGTCGATTCAGGCTTGTCAGCCTCGGCCTTCCGCTTTCCGTAGCGCTTTTCGAAGCGCGCCACGCGGCCACCGCTGTCAAGAATCTTCTGCTTGCCGGTGTAGAACGGGTGGCACTGCGAGCAAACCTCGACGACGATGCGACCACCATCTTTGGTGCTACGCGTCTCGAACGTGTTGCCGCACCCGCAGAGCACCGTGGTCTCTGCGTAGCCGGGATGAATGTCAGCTTTCATGATGTCCTCTTCGATCGTTTGTCGCTCTGGTCCCCCGCGGGGATCCGGCCATTGGCCGCGAACTCAGAACCTAAAGCGGCTCTGGGCAGTCGACGCTCGATTATGCCAGGTCAACCACCTTCTCCCCAAACACCGAGATGCGCGCGCACATTCCCGGCGACGGGCGTGGCTCGAGTGTCGCGGGTCAGGCCGGTGTGTAGGCCCTGCTTTGCCGGTTGCGCGTCCACAGCAGGCCGCCCTCGGGCGCCGCGCCGCGTGCCGTCAGCTCCCGCTTGAGGACCTTGTTGGTCGCCGTGATCGGCAGCCGATCGGTGAGCCAGACATACCGTGGCCACGCCTTGGGTGATAGGTCGGGCTGACCAGCCAAAAACCGGCTGAACTCCTCGGGGGTGAGGTTGGCGTCGTCCTGCAGGACAATCGCCGCCATCACCTGGTCGCCGACGCTCTCGTCGGGCACCGCGTACACGCTGACCTGGCTGATCGGCGTCAATCGCTGCAGGATCCGCTCGATGGGCGCGGTGGTCATGTTCTCGCCGTCGACACGCAACCAGTCGCCGCTGCGCCCGGCGAAGTAGATCCAATCGTCGGCGTCCTTGTACCCGAGGTCGCCCGACCAGAACATGCCGTGGCGCAGCCGGGCGTCAGTGGCTTCCTTGTCGTTGTAGTAACCGGCAAACAAGCCCCCGCCTGTGGTGTTGACAATCTCGCCGATCGCCTCCTCGGCGTTCGTCAGGGAGCCGTCCACAGTGAATGCCGCAGCCGGACACTCGGTGAGCGTCTCCGGGTCGTAAATTGCGACACCGGCAAGACCACGCCCCAGTGACCCCGGCGGGCAACCGTCTTCCGGATAGATGTAGATCGCGCCCTCAGTGGACCCGAAGCCGTCCCAAACCCTGCAGCCGAACCGCCGACTGAATTCGGCGGTATCACGCTCGCTGCCTTCATTGCCCATCGCGACGCGCAACGGGTTGTCGCGATCATCGGGTTGCTCCGGCGTGGCGAGCACGTACGCGAGCGGTTTGCCCACGTAGTTCATGTATGTCGCCCCGTAATGGCGCAAATCGGCCAGCAGCCGGGACGCCGAGAAGGTCGCGGGGACCATGGCCGCACCGGCGCTCACTGCCACGCTCCACCCCGCCAGCAGAGCATTGGAGTGAAAAAGCGGCATCGACATGTAACAGACGTCGGCGGCATCGATGCCGAACCGCTCTACCAGCGCCGAACCGGCGAACAACACGACCAGGTGCGGTATCTGTACCGCCTTCGGCTCGCCGCTGGTGCCGGAGGTGAAGATCATCATGAAGGTGTCGGTGGGAACGACCTCGCGGCCTGGTGTCAGCGGGCCCGAGTCGCAGAGTCGGGCCGCCCAGCTTTCGCCCGACACGTCGAACACCTGCACACCCGGCAGTTCCAGCCCGTCCAGCAACCCTGTGTGGGCCGAATCGGTGAGCAGGATCTGGCAGTCGGCCCGCAAGATATCCCTGGCCAGTTCTGCGCCGCGGCGGGTGTCGTTGATTCCGCACAACACGTATCCGCCGAGCGCGGCCGCGGCCATGGCGGTCAGCATCTCGGGGGTGTTGCCGAGCAACGTACCCACGTGTAGCGGGCGGCCCGGATCGGCGACGCCAATCAGGGCTGCCGCGGCCGCGGAGGCATCGGCCAGGTGTTCTCGCCAGGTCCAGACTCGGTCGCCGTACTTCAGCGCCGGCGCGTCCTGCTCCAAACGTTCACGAAGCAGTTGCTGAAGCGTCTCCGCCACAGCTTGCGATGCTAGTCGTTGTCCATGTTCCCCGGTGTGGTCTTGGAAACCTGCACCAGGAACTCGTAATTGGTCTTCGTCTTGCGC
Source organism: Mycobacterium sp. (assembly GCA_035996225.1). Classification (GTDB taxonomy): domain Bacteria; phylum Actinomycetota; class Actinomycetes; order Mycobacteriales; family Mycobacteriaceae; genus Mycobacterium. The sequence goes on from DASYJS010000448.1 coordinate 17,307, forward strand.
AGCTGCGACATCAGCAGGTCGATGGCCTGGTGGGAATCCAGACCCGACAGCACGCGGCGCAGCTTGTGCACGATGCCGAATTCGTCGGGCGACAGCAACAACTCGTCCTTACGGGTGCCGGACGGGTTCACGTCGACCGCGGGGAAAACCCGGCGTTCGGAGATCTTGCGGTCGAGCTTGAGCTCGGCGTTGCCGGTGCCCTTGAACTCTTCGAAGATGACCGTGTCACCGGTGGACCCGGTCTCGACCATCGCGGTGGCGATGATCGTCAGCGAGCCGCCTTCCTCGATATTGCGTGCGGCACCGAGGAATCGCTTGGGCGGGTACAGCGCAGTGGAGTCGACACCACCGGACAGGATGCGGCCCGACGCGGGCGACGCGTTGTTGTAGGCGCGGCCCAGACGGGTGATCGAGTCCAGCAGCACCACGACGTCTTGACCCTGCTCGACGAGCCGCTTGGCGCGCTCGATCGCCAGCTCGGCAACCGAAGTGTGATCTGACGGCGGCCGGTCGAACGTTGAGGCGATGACCTCGCCCTTGACCGACCGCGCCATATCGGTGACCTCCTCAGGCCGCTCGTCGACGAGCACGACCATGAGGTGGCATTCCGGGTTGTTTTTGGTGATCGCGTTGGCGATCGCCTGCAGGATCATCGTCTTGCCCGCCTTGGGCGGCGACACGATCAGCGCGCGCTGGCCCTTGCCGATCGGCATGATCAGGTCGATAACCCGGGTGGTCAGCTGGTCAGGCGTGGTTTCCAGGCGTAGCCGCTGGTTGGGGTAGAGCGGCGTCATCTTGGTGAAATCAGGACGCTTCCTGGCATCTTCGACCGGTCCACCGTTGATGGTGTCCAGACGGACCAGTGGGTTGAACTTCTGCCGCTGGTTGGGCTGTTCGCCATCCTTGGGCACCCGAACCGCACCGGTCACCGCATCACCGCGGCGCAGGCCGTTCTTGCGCACCATATTCATGGACACGTAGACGTCGTGCGGACCGGCCAGGTAACCGGAAGTACGGACGAACGCGTAATTGTCGAGCACGTCAAGGATGCCGGCTACCGGCTGGACGACATCGTCCTCGCGCAGTTCGGCTTCGCCACCGCCGCCGCCGCCGCCTTCGCCGGACCGCTCGCCACGGCGCCTGCGGTCGCGGAACCGGCGTCCCCGTCGGCCTCCACGGCCGTCACCGTCATCGTCTTGCTGATTCGAGCCGCCGCGGTTCTGCTGGCCACCCGAGCTCTGTTGGTCACGGTCACCGTTCTGGTCGCCCGCATCCGATGCGCGCTCGTCGGTCTTGGTTTCCCTTTGACCCGCGTCGCGGTTGTCGGACTCTCTGGCCCTGCCATTGCGGCTCTTCGAGCTCTCGCGGTCCGCCTCATCGGCGGTGCGGGTGGCCGATCCCGCCTCGCGGGAGGCACCGCGCCGTTCGCGGGGCGAGCGCTCCTCGGTCGGTGAATCCTTCTGTTCCCCTTGGGCAGCCGGTGCTTCGGGACTAGTTTTTTCTGGGTTTTTGTCTTGGTCGGAATTGCCGCTGTCCTCGGATGGGGCGGCGCCGGCGGAAGTGCCGTTGGCCTGTCCCCTGATTTCCTTGATCGCGGCAATGAGTTCGTTCTTACGCATACCCGACGTCCCCTTGACGCCGGCCTGGTTAGCCAGCGCACGCAACTCGGGCAGCACCATGGTGGACAGGGAGCCGGTCGAGGCGTTGGTTTTGACGTCTGGAGTGTCTGTGGTCACGGCGTTCGACGGCTGATTGCCGTCGGTGCTTTCGTCAGCCGTGAACAGGTCCGTATCAGTCACGGATTTCCTTTCTTCCCCCGCTGATCACGTCATAGGGGGGTTCGTTGCATTCAGCCAAATTGCCGAGTGCGCCCAATCATCGACTCTGCAACGGTGATCGCCTGGGTGGGCGGAGAAAAAGGCGAACCTCGTCCACGAGAAGAATTGGTGTTGTCCCAGCGGCAAGGCAGTATGTTTGCAGATGCAGATGCTGCGATTGCTGGACGGGTCCGAGGATAGCCCGCATCTGTGTTGGAAGCAAGCAAACCCTCCGGTGAGCCTGTGGATTAACCGGCGACTCTGACGCCCGGACTCCAGCGAACTCGTTCGCCGGGTGCCAGCTCAGTGACGGTAAATCCGTTGGCAGCGCCGTAGTCCAACACCTCCGCAGGCAACTCCGACTGTGTGGTCAATGCAATGACCGACGGACCAGCCCCCGAAAGCGCCGCTGATGTCTTAAGACGCCGCAGGAGTCGCAAATATTCCGCCGACGCCGGCATTGCGGGTGCCCGTTGCGGTTGATGAAGGACGTCTTCGGTCGCCGCCATCAGCAGATCCGGGCGCTTGGTCAGCGCGACGACCAGCAATGCGGCGCGGCTGACGTTGAACCTTGCGTCCTCGTGGCTGACGTGGACGGGCAGCAGCACCCGAGTCTCCGCGGTCGACGAGCGCTCCTCGGGGATCGCGCAGAACAGCCGGATATCGGGATGCAGTGTTAGCGACACCGCCGAGTAGTCGGGCGCATCGCCGGTCCGGTCGATCCAGGAAACCACGGCACCGCCCAGCACTGCGGCGGCGGCATTGTCGGGATGACCCTCGAACTCCGAAGACAGCTGGATCAGCTGCGCTTCGCTAAGTGGAGTTGAATCCGTCTGTGCGACAAGGCCATTGACTACGGCAAGGCCGCTGACCACCGCTGCCGCGGATGAGCCGAGGCCGCGGGAATGCGGAATGGCGTTGCGACAACGCACCACCATGCCGGGAACCCTGACGCCGACAGCTTGTAACCCGTGCTCGATGGCGCGCACCACCAGGTGTTCGGGTCCCAGCGGCACCTGATCGGCGCCCTCCCCCTCGACCTGTACAACCAACCCGGAATCGACTGTCTCCACGACGATCTCGTCGCACAGACTCAATGCCAGACCGATGCTGTCAAAACCCGGACCAAGATTGGCGCTGGACGCCGACACCACGGCGCTGGCCACCAGCCCGGCGGGCAGCATCTGATTCACCGGCAAGCTCTCAGGTTCATGGGTGCCGACCCGCTGCGCCTGGCTCCGCCGCGCTTGCGATCGCCACTAGACCAGACCCAACTTCTCTACGACAAGCACAGGGTCCACCGGCAGCGCGGACACAGTCGGCATATCCTTGAGCGCCGTGTCGGGGTCCTTGAGGCCGTTGCCCGTCACCGTGCACACCACGGTCGATCCGCGGGCTACCCAACCGTCGTCGACGGCCTTGAGCAGACCCGCGATGCTGGCCGCGGACGCGGGCTCGACGAAGACGCCTTCGGACTGGGCCACCAAATGGTATGCCGCCAGGATCTCCTCGTCGGTTGCGGCCAGGAAGCGGCCGTTGGATTGCTGTTGTGCCGCAACCGCGGCCGTCCACGACGCCGGTGAACCGATGCGGATCGCGGTGGCGATGGTCTCGGGGTTTCTCACCGGCTTGCCGTGTACCAACGGCGCCGCACCCGCGGCCTGGGTGCCCAGCATGCGAGGCAGCTTCTCGAACACGCCCTCCTGGTGGTACTCGGTGTAGCCCTTCCAGTACGCGGTGATGTTCCCGGCGTTGCCGACGGGAAGCGAATGCACGTCCGGCGCGGTGCCCAGTGCATCCACGATTTCGAACGCCGCCGTCTTCTGCCCCTCGATGCGCACCGGGTTGACCGAGTTGACCAACGAGATCGTCGGGAAGTCGGCGGCCATCTTGCGGGCCAGCTCCAGGCAGTCGTCGAAGTTGCCGTCGATCTGAATGATCTTGGCGCCATGCATAACCGCCTGCGCGAGCTTGCCCATCGCGATCTTGCCCTGCGGTATCAGCACCGCGCAGGTGATGCCGGCGCGCGCAGCGTATGCGGCCGCCGACGCCGAGGTGTTTCCCGTCGAGGCACACAGCACGGCCTGCTGCCCGCGGGCCACCGCGTCGGTGACCGCCATCGTCATGCCCCGGTCTTTGAAGGAGCCGGTGGGGTTGAGGCCCTCGACCTTGAGGTGGACCGTGCAGCCGGTCTTTTCCGAGAGCCGGGTCGCGGCGATCAGCGGAGTATTACCCTCGAGCAGGGTGATCGGCGTCCAATCGTCGCCGACCGGCAATCGGTCGCGATAGGCCGCAATCAGTCCCGGCCAGGGTTTGTGGGTGGCGGTTCGCGGCGTGCTCATAGGGTGGTTCCTTCTAGTCTCAGCACGCTTGCCACACTCTGCACGACGTCCAAATCGGCCAGCGCATCAACGGTTTCGGAGAGTGCAGCGTCGGTGGCGCTGTGCGTGACCACCACGATGCGGGCCCCTACCCGATGTCCCCCTTCATCCACCACGCCCTCCTGACGGACCTCGGCGATGCTGACCTCGCGCTTGGCGAATTCCGCTGCCACCGAGGATAATACGCCCGGCCGGTCGGTGACGTTCATGCTGACGTAGTAGCGGGTGGATATGAAACCCATTGGTGCGATGGGCAGTTCGGCGTACTTGGATTCCTTCGGTCCGCGGCTGCCCAGCACCCGGTTGCGGGCGGCCATCACCAAGTCGCCGGTCACCGCCGATGCGGTGGGCGCGCCGCCGGCCCCCTGGCCATAGAACATCAGCCGGCCCGCCGCCTCGGCCTCCACCACCACCGCGTTGAACGCGCCGCTGACCGTGGCCAGCGGATGCGACAACGGCACCAGCGCCGGGTAGACGCGCGCCGAGACCCGTTGCTGACCGTCGTCGGTGGTGATGCGCTCGCAGATGGACAGCAACTTGATGGTGCAGCCCAATGCATGTGCTGACGCGAAGTCGGCCGGGGTGATCTTGGTGATGCCCTCGCGATAGACGTCATCGGCGGTCACCCGGGTGTGGAAGGCGATGGATGCCAGAATCGCCGCCTTGGCCGCGGCGTCGTAGCCCTCGACATCGGCGGTGGGATCGGCCTCGGCGTAACCCAGCGCACTCGCGTCGGCCAGGGCGCTCTCGTAGTCGGTGCCGGTGCTGTCCATCGCGGAAAGGATGTAGTTGGTGGTGCCGTTGACGATGCCGGCCACCCGCACCACCGTGTCACCGGCGAGCGACTGGGTGAGCGGACGAATGACCGGAATCGCGCCGGCGACGGCCGCCTCGAAATACAAATCGACATGCGCATTTTCGGCTGCCTGCGCCAATTCCCCGGTGGAGGTCGCCAACAACGCCTTGTTCGCCGTGACGACGGACTTGCCGTGCTCGAGCGCGGTCAGGATTGCCTTGCGGGACGGCTCGACCGGCCCCATCAATTCGACGACGATGTCGACGTCTTCCCGCGACGCGAGCGCTTCGATATCGTCGGTGAGCAGGTCGACGGGGACGCCACGATCGGAGGCGACGCGACGGACTCCGATGCCGCGCAGCGCAAGAGGCGCGCCGATACGGGCCGCGAGATCGTCCGCGCTCTCCTCGATAATGCGGACAACCTGGCTGCCGACGTTGCCGAACCCGAGTACCGCTACGCCGACTGGCTTTTCATTGCCTGACACAGTTCACCTCACTTCCAGACTCAGCAGATCGTCGACCGTCTCCCGGCGCAGGATCAGGCGGCCCCGCCCATCGCGAACCGCTACCACGGCGGGCCGACAGATCATGTTGTAGCGGCTCGAGAGCGAATAGCAGTAGGCACCGGTCGCCGCCACCCCGAGCAGGTCGCCCGGACCCAGGTCACCGGGTACCCAGGTGTCGCGCACGACGATGTCGCCGCTCTCGCAGTGCTTTCCGACGATGCGCGCCAGCGTCGCCGGCGCGTCGCTGATCCGCGACACCAGCCGGGCGTCGTACTGCGCGTCATAGAGTGCGGTGCGGATGTTGTCGCTCATGCCGCCGTCGACGCTGACGTAACGCCGGAGCGCCGTCGTGCTGACCTCGACGTCCTTGACGGTGCCGACTTCGTAGAGCGTGATGGTCCCCGGACCGGCGATGGCCCGTCCGGGCTCCACCACCAGCCGGGGCGTAGGCAGACCGACGGTCGCCGCCTCGTTGCCGATGATCGTGGTCAGCTTGGCCGCCAGTTCGGCCATCGGAGGCGGATCATCGGATGCCAAGTACGAAATGCCCAGGC
>DASYJS010000449.1:0-13770 GCA_035996225.1 Mycobacterium sp.
GCCGCGCGATCCGGATCCGGGCGAGCCCTTAGAAACGGACTCTGAAACGGACTCAGAATCGGTGACGACGGTGGCGCCTCCCGACTCACCCCCTGCCTCAGCACGGCGGCCGATACACGCCGCGACACAGTGGTGGCACACCACCAATCGCAGCCCGGGCGTGGTGGCGTTCCTCCGGCGGGCGCGACGGCTGTTGCCCGGGGATCCCGAATTCGGTGACCCGCTCTCGACGGCTGGTGAAGGCGGCCCGCGCGCGGCGGCCCGAGCCGCCGACCGGCTGCTGGGAGACCGCGACGCGGCGTCGCGCGAGGTCAGTTTGAGCGTGCTGCAGGTGTGGCAGGCGCTGACCGAGGCGGTGTCGCGACGGCCGGTAAATCCCGAGGTGACGCTGGTTTTCACCGACCTGGTTGGCTTTTCGACGTGGTCGCTGCAGGCCGGTGACGATGCGGCGCTGACCCTGCTGCGCCAGGTCGCGCGGGCCGTCGAGCCACCGCTGCTCGATGGGGGCGGGCACATCGTCAAACGGATGGGCGACGGCATCATGGCGGTGTTCCGCCATCCGGAGGTCGCGGTGCGGGCCGTGCTGGCCGCCGAGGAGGCGATGAAGTCGGTCGAAGTGGCGGGTTACCGGCCGCGGATGCGGGTCGGGATCCACACCGGCCGGCCGCAGCGGTTGGCCGCCGACTGGCTCGGTGTCGACGTCAATATCGCCGCTCGCGTCATGGACCGCGCCACCAAAGGGGGGATCATGGTCTCGAGCTCGGCACTGGATCTCATCCCGCAAAGCCAGCTGGACGCGTTGGGCGTCGTCGCTAAACGCGCACGTAAATCGGTGTTTTCGCCCAAGACCCCTGGCGTGCCGCCGGACTTAGCGATATACCGCCTGGAATACTCTTAGGGAGTTGACAGCGTCCCATCACAAAGCCGAAACAATTTAGCCGTCATAATGGATTCAATGTGTGGGGGCATTTTTTCCCGGCTCGCCCGGGTCCGGTTTACCGTCGGATATGTAGCGGTTCTGCTTGCGGTCAGCTGCGCCATCCTGGTGCTTGGCCAGCATGCGCATGACGTCATCGTCCAGCGTGCGAGCACCAATCTGCATAACTTGGCGCACGGACACGTGGGAACGCTGCTGGGCAGCGCGTTGGTCGTCGACGCCGGTCCGCTCTACTTCTGGCTGCCCTTCCTGACCTGCCTGCTGGCTCTGGCTGAGCTGCATCTGCACACCATCCGGCTGGCGGTCGCATTCCTGGTCGGTCATATCGGCGCGACCCTGGTGGTGGCCGCCGCTCTAGCCGCCGCGGTTGAGGTTGGCTGGCTGCCGATCTCCGTTGCCCGGGCCAGCGACGTCGGGATGAGCTATGGCGCGCTCGCCGTGCTCGGCGCGATGACCGCGGCGATACCCCAGCGTTGGCGTCCGGCGTGGGTCGGCTGGTGGATCGCGGCGGGCCTGGTCTCGGCGATCGTCGGCGGCGACTTCACCGATGCCGGACACACCGTCGCCGTGATCCTGGGCGTGCTGGTCTCCGCCCGGTTCCGTCAACCGATCCGCTGGACGCCGGTCCTGCTTCTGATGCTGGTGGCGTCCTCGGGCTTCGGGTTCCTGGTCCTGGCTCACAGCTGGGCGACAATGGCCACTGCGCCGGTCGTCGGGGCCCTCGGTGCGTTTGTGGCTTACAAGATCGCGCAGCTCAGGGACCCGCGCAACATGCTGCCCGAGTCCGCGGAAGCGCCGACCGGCCAGCAGCCGGTCCTGGTCGGCTAAAAGCACCACCGGCTATCGCGCCGGGCAACGCAAACGCGCACCGAGCGGCATTCACCGAGTCACATATGATCGGCACTCGACCCGTGCCGCGCTCAAGCCCGCCCGTTCGGCGACGATCCGGTCCGGACCAGCCTCGTCAGCAAGGAGAGTGTCGCCGCGTGGGTGATCAACCCGTCGACCTGTCGCCGGAAGCGTTGGCCGAAGCAGTCGACGCCGCCCGGCAGGCCATCGGACTTGCTGAGAACCTCGACGCGCTGGCACTTATCAAGACCGAGCACCTCGGCGACCGCTCACCGGTGGCGCTGGCCAGGCAAGCGCTGGGGACGCTGGCCAAAGAGGAGCGCTCCGGCGCCGGCAAGCGCGTCAACACCGCACGCGGCGAGGTCCAACGCAGCTACGACGAACGACTGGCGGTGCTGCGCGCCGAGCGCGACGCGGCCGTGCTGGTCGCCGAAGGCATCGACGTCACCCTGCCGTCGACCCGGCGGCCCCCCGGCGCCCGGCACCCGATCACGATCTTGGCCGAACATGTCGCCGACACATTCATCGCGATGGGTTGGGAGCTGGCGGAGGGCCCAGAGGTCGAAGCCGAACAGTTCAATTTCGATGCCCTGAACTTCCCGCCGGACCATCCCGCGCGCAGCGAGCAGGACACTTTCTATGTCGCGCCGGAGGATTCCCGGCAGCTGCTGCGCACCCACACCTCGCCGGTGCAGGTGCGCACCCTGCTGGGGCGCGAGTTGCCGGTCTACATCGTCTCGATCGGGCGCACCTTCCGCACCGACGAACTCGACGCCACCCACACGCCGGTCTTCAACCAGGTCGAGGGTTTGGCGGTGGATCGCGGTCTGTCGATGGCGCATCTGCGTGGAACGCTCGACGCGTTCGCGCGCGCGGAGTTCGGGCCCGAGGCGCGCACCCGGATCCGGCCGCACTTCTTCCCGTTCACCGAGCCGTCCGCCGAGGTCGACGTGTGGTTTGTCGGCAAGAAGGGTGGGGCTGGCTGGGTGGAGTGGGGCGGCTGCGGGATGGTGCATCCAAATGTGTTGCGGGCCGCGGGAATTGACCCCGAGATCTATTCGGGCTTCGCGTTCGGGATGGGCCTGGAACGCACCCTGCAGTTCCGCAATGGCATACCCGACATGCGCGACATGGTCGAAGGTGACATCCGTTTCTCGTTGCCGTTCGGGGTGGGTCTGTAATGCGTATTCCCTACAGCTGGCTGCGCGAAGTGGTTGCCGCCGGAGCGCCGGGCTGGGATGTCGCTGCGAGCGATCTCGAGGAGACGCTGGTGCGCATCGGCCACGAAGTCGAGGAAGTCGTGACCCTTGGTCCGGTCGACGGCCCGCTGACCGTGGGCCGGGTGACCGCCATCGAGGAACTCACCGATTTCAAGAAGCCGATCCGCGCCTGCCTAGTGGATGTCGGCGGGGACCAAGGCCGCGGAATCGTTTGTGGTGCAACTAATTTCGTGGTGGGTGATCTGGTGGTGGTGGCACTGCCCGGCAGCACGCTGCCCGGCGGCTTTGCCATCACCGCCCGCAAGACCTACGGCCGTAACTCCGACGGAATGATCTGCTCGGCGGCCGAACTCGGCTTGGGGGCCGAGCATTCCGGGATTCTGGTGCTGCCGCCGGGAACGGCCGAACCGGGCGCCAGCGCTGCCGAAGTGCTCGGACTCGACGATGTGGTCTTCAACGTGGCCATCACCCCCGACCGCGGTTACGGCATGTCGGTGCGCGGCCTGGCCCGCGAGATCGCCTGCGCATACGACTTGGACTTCGTCGACCCGGCGGAGGTCAAGCCGTTGCCTGCCGACGGGGAGGCATGGCCGCTGACGGTGCAGGCGGAAACCGGCGTTCGCCGCTTCGCGCTGCGCCCGGTCACCGGGATCGATCCCGCCGCGGTGTCGCCCTGGTGGCTGCAGCGCCGGCTGCTGCTCTCGGGTATCCGCGCGACCTCCCCGGCCGTGGACGTGACCAACTACGTGATGCTGGAACTCGGCCACCCGATGCACGCCCACGACCGCAACCGCATCACCGGTGACTTCGAGGTGCGGTTCGCCCGGCCTGGCGAGTCGGTCGTCACGCTCGATGACATTGAGCGCAAACTCGATCCGGCCGATGTGCTGATCGTCGATGACGTCGCGACGACCGCGATCGGCGGTGTCATGGGTGCGGCAAGCACCGAGGTGCGTGCCGATTCCACCGACGTGCTGCTGGAGTCGGCGGTGTGGGACCCGGCCGCTGTTTCGCGTACCCAGCGGCGGCTGCACCTGCCCAGTGAGGCCGCCCGCCGGTACGAACGCGGCGTCGATCCGGCCATTTCGGTGGCCGCGCTGGACCGGTGTGCCGCGCTGCTGGCCGACATCGCCGGGGGAGCGGTGTCGCCCACCCTGACCGATTGGCGAGGAGACCCACCGCGGGATGACTGGTCGCTGCCGCCGATCTCGATGGCCGTCGACCTGCCGGACCGTGTCGCCGGGGTGGGCTACGCCGCGGGCACGACCGTCCGGCGCCTCGCCCAAATCGGCGCTGCGGTAGCCGAAAACGGCGACGCGCTGACGGTGACGCCGCCGAGCTGGCGACCCGATTTGTTGCAGCCCGCCGACCTTGTCGAGGAGGTGCTGCGGCTGGAGGGGCTGGAGGTGATCCCGTCGGTGCTGCCGGCCGCTCCCGCGGGCCGGGGACTGACCGCGGTGCAGAAACGACGGCGCGCGATCGGCAAATCCCTCGCACAGTCCGGGTACGTCGAGATCCTGCCGACCCCGTTCTTGCCCGCCGGCGTGTTCGATCTCTGGGGTCTGCCGGCCGACGACCCGCGACGCGCGACTACGCGGGTGCTCAACCCGCTGGATGCGGATCGCCCGGAGTTGGCCACCACGCTGTTGCCTGGATTACTGGAAGCGTTGGGGCGCAACATATCCCGAGGCCTAGTCGATGCGGCGCTGTATGCCATCGCGCAGGTGGTGCAGCCGACCGAGCAGACCCAGCGCGTCGAGCTCATCCCCGTCGAGCGCCGGCCGACCGATGCCGAGATCGCCACGCTCGACGCGTCGCTGCCAAAGCAGCCGCAGCACGTCGCGGCGGTGCTGGCCGGGCTGCGTGAACCGCGCGGCCCGTGGGGCCCGGGCCGCCGAGCCGATGCCGCCGATGCTCTTGAAGCGGTGCGAATCATCGCTCGCGCCAGTGGAATTGACGTCACGCTCCGGGCGGCCCAGTACCTGCCGTGGCATCCCGGCCGGTGCGCCGAGGTCCTCGTCGGGGACACCCTCATCGGTCACGCGGGTCAGCTGCATCCGGCGGTTATCGAGCGCTCCGGCCTGCCGAAGGGGACCTGCGCCCTGGAGCTCAACCTCGATGCGCTGCCCATTACCGAGCTGTTGCCGGCGCCCAGGGTGTCGCCGTTCCCGGCCGTCTTCCAGGACGTCAGCCTGGTGGTGCCCGCGGACGTACCGGCCCAGGCCGTGGCGGACGCCGTCCGCGAGGGGGCCGGCGAGCTGCTGGAGCATATGCAGTTGTTCGACGTGTTCACCGGCCCGCAGATCGGCAAGGACCGCAAGTCGCTGACTTTTGCGCTGCGGTTCCGCGCGCCGGATCGCACGCTGACCGAAGACGACGCCAGCGCGGCCCGCGATGCCGCAGTGCGCCGCGCCGCCGAGGTCCTGGGCGCCGAACTGCGCGCCTGAAACCCGCCCGACCGGGCTAAAGCATGGATTTGCAAACAGCTGCATAACCATGCAGAATTGCCCGAATGGCCGACACGATAAAAGTGGCGATTGCCGGCGCCAGCGGCTATGCGGGCGGTGAGATCCTGCGCCTGCTGCTCGGGCATCCGGCCTACGCCGACGGCCGGCTCACGATCGGGGCGCTGACCGCGGCGGCCAGCGCCGGTAGCACGCTCGCAGAGCATCATCCGCACCTGATCCCGCTGGCCCAGCGAGTGCTCGAGCCCACCGAGCTTGACGTGCTGAGCGGCCATGACGTGGTCTTCCTGGGCTTGCCGCACGGGCATTCGGCCGCGCTGGCCGAGCAGCTCAGCCCCGAAACCCTGATCATCGACTGCGGTGCGGACTTCCGGCTCACCGACGCCGCCGCGTGGGAGCGGTACTACGGGTCCCCGCATGCCGGCAGCTGGCCCTACGGCCTGCCGGAACTACCCGGGGCACGGGAGCGGCTGCGCGGCGCACGCCGCATCGCGGTGCCGGGCTGCTATCCGACCGCGGCACTGCTGGCAGTGCTGCCCGCGGTGGCCGAGGACCTCGTCGAACCCGCCGTCACGGTGGTCGCCGTCAGCGGCACCTCCGGAGCCGGTCGCGCGGCCAAGACCGACTTGCTCGGCTCCGAGGTCATCGGATCGGCGCGGGCCTACAACATCGCTGGGGCGCATCGGCACACTCCGGAGATCGCCCAGGGGCTTCGGGCCGTCTCCAATCGCAATGTCACCGTGTCGTTTACGCCCGTGCTTATCCCGACCTCCCGAGGCATCCTGGCCACCTGCACCGCGCGTACCCATGCGCCGCTGTCGCAGCTGCGGGCGGCATACGAAAAGGCTTACGACGCCGAACCTTTCATCTATCTGATGCCCGAAGGTCAGCTGCCCCGCACCGGCTCGGTCATCGGCAGTAACGCCGCGCAGGTCGCGGTCGCGGTGGACGAGGCCGCCGAGACGTTTGTCGCGATCGCCGCGATCGACAACTTGGTCAAGGGCACCGGCGGCGCCGCGGTGCAGTCCATGAATCTGGCGTTGGGTTGGCCGGAGACAGCAGGTCTTTCGGTGGTCGGAGTGGCGCCATGACGCACCCGGACAAGGCGCGGCTGGTGCGCACGCAGGGTGTCACCGCGGCCGCCGGCTTCCGCGCCGCCGGCATCGCCGCCGGGATCAAGAAATCCGGGGCTCCTGACCTCGCTCTGGTCTTCAACGAAGGACCCGACTACGGAGCCGCCGCGGTGTTCACCCGTAACCAGGTCAAGGCCGCACCGGTGCTGTGGACCCAACAGGTGCTCACCACCGGCCAGCTGCGGGCGGTGATTCTCAACTCCGGCGGCGCCAATGCCTGCACCGGGCCGCCCGGCTTCCAGGACGCCCACGCCACCGCGGAGGCGGTCGCGGCCGCGTTGTCGGACTGGGGATCCGAAACCGGGGCCATCGAGGTCGCCGTCTGCTCCACCGGCCTGATCGGCGACCGGCTGCCGATGGACAAGGTGCTGGGCGGCGTCGCGCACATCGTGCACGAAATGCACGGCGGACTGACCGGCGGCGAGGACGCCGCCCAGGCCATCATGACCACCGACACGGTGCCTAAACAGGTTGCGCTGCATCATAAAAACAATTGGACGGTCGGCGGCATGGCCAAAGGCGCGGGCATGATGGCGCCGTCGCTGGCCACCATGCTGTCTGTGCTGACCACCGACGCGGTCGCCGACTCCGCAGCGCTCGACCAGGCGCTGCGCCGCGCATCCGCCCGCACGTTCGATCGACTCGACATCGACGGCTGCTGTTCGACCAACGACACCGTGTTGCTGCTGGCATCCGGTGCCAGTGGGATCACGCCGTCCCAGGACGATCTCGATGACGCCGTGCAACGGGTCTGTGATGACCTGTGTCTTCAACTGCAGGCCGACGCCGAGGGGGTGACCAAGCGCGTCACCGTGACAGTGACCGGGGCCGCCTCCGAGGCCGATGCGGTGTTGGCCGCCCGGGCGGTCGCCCGCGACAGCCTGGTCAAGACCGCGATGTTCGGGTCTGATCCCAACTGGGGCCGGGTGGTGGCGGCGGTCGGCCTGGCGCCCGGGGTCGTCATCGATCCCGATCGAATCACCGTGTCGTTCAACGGTTCTGTCGTATGCGTCGACGGGGCCGGGGCTCCGGGCTCGCGCGAGGTGGATCTGTCGGGGACCGATATCGACGTCATCGTCGACCTTGGCCTCGGCGATGCTCAGGCAACCATTCGGACCACCGATCTTTCGCATGCCTACGTCGAAGAGAATTCGGCCTACAGCACATGACCCGCGCCGGCGACGCACTACCCACCCAGATAAAGGCTCGGGTGCTGGCCGAAGCGCTGCCTTGGCTCAAGCAGCTGCACGGCAAGATCGTCGTGGTCAAATACGGCGGCAATGCCATGACCGACGAGAGCCTGCGGCAAGCGTTCGCCGCCGACATGGCGTTTCTGCGTAACTGCGGGATCCATCCTGTGGTGGTGCACGGCGGCGGACCGCAGATCACCGCCATGCTGCGCCGCCTCGGCATCGACAAGGGCGACTTCAAGGGCGGATTTCGGGTCACCACACCGGAAGTGCTCGACGTCGCGCGCATGGTGCTGTTCGGACAGGTGGGCCGCGAACTGGTCAACCTGATCAACGCGCACGGACCCTACGCCGTCGGCATTACCGGCGAGGACGCCAACCTGTTCACCGCGGTGCGGCGTAGCGTCACCGTCGACGGCGTGGCCACCGACATCGGCCTGGTCGGCGACGTTGACAAGGTCAACACCGCGGCGGTGCTGGATCTCATTGCGGCGCGCCGTATCCCGGTGGTATCGACGCTGGCACCGGATGCCGAGGGTGTGGTGCATAACATCAACGCCGACACCGCAGCTGCGGCGTTGGCTGAAGCCCTGGGAGCCGAAAAGCTTTTAATGCTCACCGATGTAGAGGGCATATATACCGACTGGCCGGACCGCGGTTCGTTGGTCAGCGAAATTGACACCGGCAGCCTGACCCAACTGCTGCCCACATTCAAGTCCGGCATGATCCCCAAAGTCGAGGCGTGCCTGCGCGCGGTCACCGGTGGAGTGCCCAGCGCCCACGTCATCGACGGCAGAGTCAAACACTGTGTGCTCGTGGAGCTCTTCACCCCCGAGGGCACCGGGACAAAGGTGGTGAGCTCATGACCCATACCGACACCATGCGCAAGCGGTGGGAAGCCGTGATGATGAACAACTACGGCACGCCCGCAATAGCTTTGGCCAGTGGTGACGGGGCGGTGGTCACCGATGTCGACGGCCGCAGTTACCTCGACCTCGTCGCGGGCATCGCGGTCAACGTGCTCGGCCATGCCCACCCGGCTCTCATCGAGGCCGTCGCGCAGCAGATGTCGACACTGGGCCACACCTCCAACCTGTATGCCACCGAACCCGGTGTCGCGCTGGCCGAGGAATTGGTTGCCCTGCTGGGCGCCGACACCCCGACCCGGGTTTTCTTCTGTAACTCGGGCACCGAAGCCAACGAGATGGCGTTCAAACTGTCCCGGCTCACCGGCCGCACCAAACTGGTTGCCGCGCAAGAGGGTTTCCACGGCCGCACGATGGGCTCGCTGGCACTGACCGGCCAGCCTGCCAAGCAGGCGCCGTTCGAGCCGTTGCCGGGTGAAGTCACCCACGTGCCATACGGCGACGCCGACGCGCTGGACGCCGCCGTCGATGACGACACCGCTGCGGTATTCCTGGAACCGATCATGGGGGAGAGCGGTGTCGTGGTCCCGCCCGCGGGTTACCTGGCTGCGGCTCGCGACATCACCACACGGCACGGCGCCCTGCTGGTGCTCGATGAGGTGCAGACCGGAATCGGGCGCACCGGAGCCTTTTTCGCACACCAGCACGACGGCATCACCCCCGACGTGGTGACCCTGGCCAAGGGGCTCGGCGGCGGACTGCCGATCGGTGCGGTGCTGGTGGTCGGGCCCGCGGCCGAATTGTTGACACCCGGCTTGCACGGCAGCACCTTTGGCGGTAATCCGGTCTGCACCGCGGCCGCCCGCGCGGTGCTGCGGGTACTGGTCGACGACGACCTGATCCGGCACGCCGAGGTGTTGGGCAAGTCGCTGCGCCAGGGCATCGAGTCGCTTGGCCACCCGCTGATCGACCACACCCGTGGCCGCGGACTGTTGTGCGGAGTGGTGCTGACCGCGCCGCGCGCCAAGGACGTCGAGGCCGCCGCGCGCGACGGCGGATTCCTGGTCAACGCCACCGGACCCGACGTCATCCGGTTGGCACCGCCGCTGGTGATCACCGACGCTCAGATCGACAGCTTCATCACCGCGCTGCCCGGCATCCTCGACACGGTCGGGGCCCCGGCATGACCCGCCATTTCTTGCGCGACGACGATCTGTCCCCGGACGAACAGGCCGAGGTCCTCGCGCTGGCTGCCGAGTTGAAGAAGAACCCGTTCAGCCGCCGTCCCCTCGAGGGGCCGCGCGGGGTTGCGGTCCTTTTCGACAAGAACTCCACCCGCACCCGGTTCTCGTTCGAGGTGGGCATCACCCAGCTGGGCGGGCATGCCGTCGTCGTCGACAGCGGCACCACCCAGCTTGGCCGCGACGAGACGCTGCAGGACACCGCGCAGGTGCTGTCCCGCTATGTCGACGCCATCGTCTGGAGGACCTTCGGACAAGACCGGCTCGACGCCATGGCCTCGACCGCGACGGTGCCGGTGGTCAATGCGCTGTCCGACACGTTCCATCCCTGCCAGGTGCTGGCCGATCTGCAGACCGTCGCCGAACACAAGGGGTCGCTGCGCGGCTTGGCGCTGTCTTACTTCGGCGACGGCGCCAACAACATGGCGCATTCCCTGATGCTCGGCGCGGCCACCGCCGGCATCCACGTCACGGTCGCCGCCCCGGACGGCTTCACGCCGGACCCGGTCGTGGTGGCCGCCGCCGAGCGGCGCGCCGCGGAAACCGGCGGCTCGGTCACCGTGACGACCGATGCGGACGCGGCGGCCGCGGGCGCCGACGTCTTGGTGACCGATACCTGGACATCGATGGGACAAGAATCCGACGGGCTGGACCGGGTCAAGCCGTTTCGGCCGTTTCAGATCAACCCGCAGCTGCTCGGGCTGGCGGACTCGGAAGCCATTGTGCTGCACTGCCTTCCGGCCCATCGTGGCGACGAGATCACCGACGAGGTGATGGACGGCCCGGCCAGCGTGGTCTGGGACGAGGCCGAAAACCGGCTGCACGCCCAGAAAGCGCTGTTGGTGTGGCTGCTGGAGCGGTCCCGATGACGCCGCGCCGACGACGATGCAGGGCGAAGCGATGAGGAGGAGCGGCGCAATGACTCACGGCGGTTCGAAGGCCGCACCCGAAACCACCCGCGTCGGCCGGCAGGCCCGCATCGTGGCGATCCTGTCGTCGGCACCGGTGCGCAGCCAAAGCGAACTGGCAGCGCTGCTGGCCGACGAGGGCATCGACGTCACCCAGGCCACGCTGTCGCGCGATCTCGAAGAGCTCGGCGCGGTGAAGCTGCGCGGCGCCGATGGCGGCGTGGGGGTCTATATGGTTCCCGAGGACGGCAGCCCGGTGCGCGGCGTGTCCGGGGGCACCGCACGGCTGTCGCGGCTGCTGAGCGAGCTGCTGGTGTCCACCGACGCCAGCGCGAACCTCGCGGTGCTGCGAACTCCGCCGGGCGGAGCTGACTATTTAGCCAGCGCAATCGATCGTGCGGCGTTACCGTACGTCGTCGGCACCATCGCCGGGGACGACACCCTCTTCGTGGCCGCTCGGGAGCCGATGACCGGCGCCGAGCTGGCCAGCACTTTGGAAAACCTCAAATAGATTTGCGGATTGGAGATTGATTCATGTCAGAACGCGTCATCCTGGCGTATTCCGGCGGTCTGGACACCTCGGTGGCCATCAGCTGGATAGGCAAGGAGACCGGCCGTGAGGTCGTGGCGGTGGCGATCGACCTCGGCCAGGGCGGCGAAGACATGGAAGTCATCCGCCAGCGGGCCCTGGACTGCGGTGCGGTCGAGGCGATCGTCGTCGATGCCCGCGATGAGTTTGCCGAGGAATACTGCCTGCCCACCGTCCTGAACAACGCGCTGTACATGGACCGCTACCCGCTGGTATCGGCCATCAGCCGGCCGCTGATCGTCAAGCACCTGGTCGCGGCCGCCCGCGAGCACGGCGGCGGCATCGTCGCGCACGGCTGTACCGGCAAGGGCAACGACCAAGTCCGGTTCGAAGTCGGATTCGCTTCGCTGGCACCGGATTTGGAGGTTCTGGCACCGGTCCGCGATTACGCGTGGACGCGGGAGAAGGCGATCGCGTTCGCCGAGGAGAACGCGATCCCGATCAACGTCACCAAACGCTCGCCGTTCTCCATCGACCAGAACGTGTGGGGCCGCGCGGTGGAAACCGGCTTCCTGGAACACCTGTGGAATGCGCCGACCAAGGACGTCTACGACTACACCGAAGACCCCACCCTCAACTGGAGCACACCCGACGAGGTGATCGTCGGTTTCGAACGCGGCGTCCCGGTGTCGATCGACGACAAGCCGGTGACGATGCTGCAGGCCATCGAGGAACTCAACCGTCGCGCCGGGGCCCAGGGCGTCGGGCGCCTCGACGTCGTCGAGGACCGGCTGGTGGGCATCAAGAGCCGCGAGATCTACGAGGCTCCCGGCGCGATGGTGCTCATCACCGCCCACACCGAACTCGAACACGTGACGCTGGAGCGCGAGCTGGCCCGGTTCAAGCGGCAGACCGACCAGCGCTGGGGTGAGTTGGTGTACGACGGGCTGTGGTACTCGCCGCTGAAGGTCGCGTTAGAGACCTTCGTCGCCAAGACCCAGGAGCACGTGTCCGGGGAGATCCGAATGGTGTTGCACGGCGGCCACATTGCGGTGAACGGCCGCCGCAGCGCGGAGTCGCTCTACGACTTCAACCTGGCGACCTACGACGAGGGCGACACCTTCGACCAGTCCATGTCGAAGGGCTTCGTCTACGTGCACGGGTTGTCGTCGAAGCTGGCCGCCCGCCGGGACCTGTCGTGACGGTTTCCTCGCGAGCAGACACAGAATCGCACGCAAACCGCCATCTGAGTGCGATTCTGCGTCTGCTCGGCATAGAAACGTGAGCACTCGCGAAGGATCGCTGTGGGGCGGTCGGTTCGCCGACGGGCCGTCTGAGGCGCTGGCCGCCCTGAGCAAGTCCACTCACTTCGACTGGGTGCTGGCTCCCTACGACATCATCGCGTCGCGGGCACACACCATCGTGCTGTTCCGGGCCGGGTTGCTCACCGAAGAACAACGCGACGGGCTGCTGATTGGACTGGACAGCCTCGCCGAAGACATCGCCGACGGCAGCTTCGGCCCGCTAGTGACCGACGAGGACGTGCACGGCGCGCTGGAGCGTGGACTGATTGACCGGGTCGGGTCCGATTTGGGTGGCCGGTTACGGGCCGGCCGGTCGCGCAACGACCAGGTGGCCACGTTGTTCCGGATGTGGCTTCGCGACGCGGTGCGGCGCGTCGCCGCCGGTGCGCTGGACCTCGTCGGCGCGCTGACCGCCCAGGCCGGCGCCCACCCGACGGCGATCATGCCCGGCAAAACCCACATGCAGTCCGCCCAGCCGATCCTGCTGGCCCACCACCTGCTCGCGCACGCTCATCCCTTGCTGCGCGATGTGGACCGCATCGTGGACTTCGACAAACGTGCGGCGGTGTCGCCGTACGGATCGGGAGCGCTGGCCGGCTCGTCGTTGGGCCTGGATCCGGACGCGATCGCCGCGGACCTGGGTTTTGCGGCGGCCGCCACCAATTCGGTCGACGCGACCGCCGCGCGGGACTTTGCTGCCGAGGCGGCGTTCGTCTTCGCCATGATCGGCGTCGATCTGTCGCGGCTGGCCGAGGACATCATCCTGTGGAGCTCGACGGAGTTCGGCTACGTCACCTTGCATGATTCGTGGTCGACCGGCAGCTCGATCATGCCGCAGAAGAAGAACCCGGACATCGCCGAGCTGGCCCGCGGCAAGTCGGGGCGGCTGATCGGAAACCTGGCCGGGTTGCTGGCGACGCTGAAGGCCCAGCCGCTGGCCTACAACCGTGACCTGCAGGAGGACAAAGAGCCCCTGTTCGACTCCGTCGACCAGTTGGAGCTGCTGCTACCGGCGATGGCCGGGATGGTGGGCACCCTGAGTTTCCGAACCTATCGGCTCGCCGAGCTGGCTCCGGCCGGCTTCACCCTGGCCACCGATCTCGCCGAGTGGCTGGTGCGCCAGGGAGT
>DASYJS010000450.1:0-2738 GCA_035996225.1 Mycobacterium sp.
GGCCTCGGCAACCTCCGCGGTGTGCTGACCGTGAGGGTGGACTTCCCGCATCGGGAAGTGGCGGAACGTAAAACTCATTTGGTCCCCGAATGCTTCTCTTAATGCCGCAACGATCGGCGCTGCCGCGCGGCAATACGGACATTCGAAGTCGCCGTACTCCACGAGTGAAATCGGCGCGGACCGCGGTCCGCTCACGTGATCCTGCTCACCGACTGGTTCAGTGAGTTGGTAATGTGCGTGTGTGCGCATGGGTCATATCACCATGGTTCCGGCAAGCAATGCCGGATCCATCAAACTATTGGCTTCTGAGGCACTTTGCAAAGCGCTCGCCGGCGCGAGCTGCGGAATTACTTGTTGTGCGAATTGCTCCAGCTGGCCGAGAAAGACACCCAGGTCGGCGGACACAGGTTCGATGACGAGTCGATCGACACCAGCTTCGCTGTACTGCTGGATTGATCGCCACAAGCCGTACCAGCCGTCCCCGAACGCCGCTGCTCGCTTCAAAGCGGCCCGACTGTTCCCTCCAACGAATATGGGCGCGCCATGGGACGGCCGCGGAGAGAACAGCACATCGGAGTAGTCGATGTGCTGACCGTGGAACTCCGGAGCGTTGGATTCGAAAAGCTCGCGCATCGCTGAGATGTATTCGTTTGCGAGAACGCCGCGGTTGCCGAAATCCGCGCGGGGGATGTCCGTACTCCTGCTTGATGTAGCCGACGCCGACGGCCAGCGCGAGTCGGCCACCACTCAGGTGGTTGACGGTCGCAGCTTGTTTCGCGACAAGGAGTGGATCGCGCTGGGGGAGGACCAGAATCCCGGTCCCAAGTTGAATGCGGTTGGCCCTGGCGGCGAGATAGCTGAGTGTGGTGAGGTACTCCAGGACGTTGCCGAATGGTTCGGGGATGCTTGCGGGTAGCAGCACATGATCGTTCGTCCAGATCGAGGCGTAGCCCAGCGCTTCGGCCGCTTCGGCGATGGCGATCATTGCATCCCTGGTGCCGAGGCTGCTGTAGTTCGGCAGGTTTACTCCGACGATCATCAGATGGCCGTGCGGCCACCATCGGCTGCGACGATCGCGCCGGTGACGTAGCTCGCCTGGGGTGAGGCGAGGAAGGCGACGACTTCGGCAATCTCAGCTGGTTCGGCTGCACGGTGGAGCGCGGTCGTCGTCCCGAGCTGGTCGAACAATGCGCGCGCCTCAGGCCGGGTGTAAATCGGACCGGCCGCAACGGCGTTGACCCGCACTCCGCGCGGGCTGTACTCGGCAGTCCAGCTTTGCGTCATGGACGCAAGGGCGGCCTTGGTCGCCCCGTACGCGGCGCCCGATGGCAGGCCGATGCGGCCGGCCATGCTGCTGATGTTGATGATGCTGCCCGTGCCACGCTCTGCCATTGCGGGGGCGAATGCACCCACGAGCAGGAATGGTGCCCGAACGTTGTCGGCGAACATGGAATCAAAGTCAGCGACGCTCATGTCCTCGGTCGGCGCCCAGACCGAATGCCCGGCGTTGTTGACCAGGACATCAATCTCACCGACCTCCACGGCCAGATCTTTGATGTCGGCTGGATCGCTCAGGTCAGTGGCGATAAAGCGAGCCTCTCCACCGGCCATGTGGATCTGATCGACGACGGCTGCCCCGCGCGCAGCGTCGCGGCCGACGACGACGATGTTCATGCCGTCACGTGCGAGCCGCACGGCGATTGCCTTGCCGAGGCCGGCGGTTGCTCCCGTCACGAGTGCGGTAGGGGACTGGTGGTTGAGCGTGGCCATGGAGCTTGTCTCGCCTTTCCTGAGCAAGCCAGAACAGAACGTTCTGTCTGTGTACTCGTTACCATACAGACCGTTCTGTTATGCTGTCAAGACGATGGCCAAGGAACGAAGTGGTGAGCGAGCCTCGGCACGCGAACGATTGCTCGACGCCGCCAGCCAGCTCTTCTATGAAGATGGCGTGCAATCTGTCGGCGTCGATCGGGTTATCGAGCGAGCCGGTGTCGCCAAGGCGACCCTGTACAGCGTGTTCGGTAGCAAGGATGGGCTCGTGCGCGCCTATCTCACGGCGCATGACGAAGGCATTCGCGAACGCATGGCCCGCGAGCTGGCCGCCAGGTATAAAACCCCTCGGGAGCGACTCCTGGGGGTGTTCGAGGTACAGGGGCTCAGGTTTACGGAGACGGGGTTCCGAGGCTGTGCGTTCGCTCGCGCCAGCGCCGAAGCGCCAGACGGAAGCAGCGTAGACGAAGTTGGAGAACACCACCGCACCTGGCTACGGTCGCTGTTTGTGGACCTCGCCAAAGACGCTGCGGCGCGGAACCCGGAACAGCTCGCTCAGCAGCTCCTGTTGCTGTACGACGGGGCCGGCATGTCGGCGTGGATGGATCACGATCCGAGCGCTGCAAAAGCAGCGTACGCAGTCGCTGTCGGGTTGGTCGACGCCGCCCTACCTGAACGCACCCAACCGGGCAAGAAGCGACAGTAATCGCCGCTCGGCTGAACTCGGCGCCGCGCAGCCCATGATGCAGGGCGTCACGCAGACCACAAAGTCATGCCTCGTGCACAGCACTGCGTACTCGTCGAGACCAGAATCGCAGCGCAGCGTGGCGTGACCACTTCCGGATAATGCGCCCAAAACATGGCGTGGCGGGGCGGTCACCGCGCGACCGCGACGGACCATCTGGCGTCGCTCCGACACGGTGGATGGCGTTCGGCGCCGAACAGGAGCAGCATCTGGCTAGCTTCTG
>DASYJS010000451.1:0-33940 GCA_035996225.1 Mycobacterium sp.
CGCAACCGCAGGAAGACCACCGGCGCCTCGTCCTCGGGCTCGAACCCGACCAGCACGACCACCGGGGCCGATTCCAGATCGGAATAGCTGACCGTGAGCGGGCGGCCCGCGATGCGCGCCGCCAGAAACTCCGCCTCTTCGGCCGAGTACGGGCGGGCGCGGAAGTCGATGTCGTTGGTGTCCAACGTGATTCGTGCAAACTTGGCGTAGGCGTAGGCGTCTTCCCAGGTCACCCGGCCGCCGACGAGCACACCGGTGCGCCCGCGGGCCGCCTCGAATCCACGCGTGGCGGCCACGATCGCGTGCGCCCACGACGCCGGTTGCAGCGTGCCGTCAGCGTCCCGGACCAGGGGAGTGGTGAGCACGTCGGGCTGGGTGTCGTACCGGAAAGCCCACCGGCCCTTGTCGCAGTTCCACTCCTCGTTGACCTCTGGGTCGTCGCCGGCAAGCCGGCGCAGCACCTTGCCGCGGCGGTGATCGGTGCGCTCGGCGCAGCCGCCGGCGCAGTGCTCGCACACGCTGGGGCTGGAGACCAGATCGAAAGGGCGGGCCCGGAACCGGTAGGCGGTGCCCGTCAAAGCGCCCACCGGGCAGATCTGCACGGTGTTGCCCGAGAAATACGAGTCAAACGGCTCGTTGGCGTAGATGCCGACCTGCTGCAGTGCGCCCCGCTCCATCATGTCGATGAACGGGTCGCCGGCGATCTGCTCGGAGAAGCGCGTGCAGCGAGCGCACAGGATGCACCGCTCGCGGTCCAGCAGCACCTGCGAGGAGATGTTGATCGGCTTGGCGAAGGTGCGCTTGACGTCTTCGAAGCGAGATTCGGCGCGGCCGTTGGACATTGCCTGGTTCTGCAGTGGGCATTCGCCGCCCTTGTCGCACATCGGGCAGTCCAGCGGATGGTTGATCAGCAACAGCTCCATCACGCCGTGCTGGGCCTTGTCGGCGGCCTCCGAGGTGAGCTGCGTGCGGACCACCATGTCGTCGGTGCACACGATGGTGCAGGACGCCATCGGTTTGCGTTGGCCCTCGACCTCGACCATGCACTGGCGGCAGGCGCCGACCGGATCGAGCAGCGGGTGGTCGCAGAACCGGGGAATCTGGATACCCATCAGCTCGGCCGCACGAATCACCAAGGTTCCCTTGGGAACCGAGATTTCGACGCCGTCGATGGTCAACGTCACCATGTCCGGCGGAGTCACCTCGTCGCCGGTCTGGGTCTTGGCCGCACTAGTCATGAGCGCCGCTCCTCTCCCCCGCAAGCGGGAGGTGCCCCCACATCGCTCTTCTGCTCTGCATCGTCGCCAACGCGTGTCATGGGGCTGTCAGGCCTTTCCGTTTGCCGTAAGCATGGAGTCTCGTGGGTCGAACGGGCAGCCGCCTCCTTCGACGTGGGCGATGTACTCGTCGCGGAAGTGTTTGATCGACGAGATCACCGGGCTGGCGGCACCATCGCCCAAAGCGCAGAACGACTTTCCGAATATCGCGTCGGAGATGTCCAGCAGCTTGTCGAGATCCTCGAGGGTGCCCTTGCCGGTTTCCAGTCGTTCGTAGATCTGGTCCAGCCAGAACGTGCCCTCGCGGCACGGCGTGCATTTCCCACACGATTCGTGTTTGTAGAACTCGGTCCAGCGCCGCACCGCGCGCACCACGCACGTGGTCTCGTCGAAGATCTCCAGCGCCTTGGTGCCCAGCATCGAGCCGACAGCACCCACGCCCTCGTAATCCAGTGGCACATCGAGGTGTTCGTCGGTGAGCAGCGGTGTCGACGACCCGCCGGGCGTCCAGAACTTGAGGCGGTGTCCGGCGCGGACCCCGCCGGCGTAGTTGAGCAACTCGCGCAGCGTGATGCCCAGCGGGGCCTCGTACTGGCCGGGGCGGGTGACGTGCCCGGACAGCGAATACAGCGTGAAGCCAGGCGATTTCTCGCTGCCCATCGACCGGAACCATTCGACGCCGTTGAGAATGATCGACGGCACGCTGGCGATGGTTTCGACGTTGTTGATCACCGTGGGGCAACCATAAAGCCCGGCAACCGCGGGGAACGGCGGGCGCAACCGGGGCTGGCCGCGCCGGCCCTCGAGGGAGTCCAGCAGCGCGGTCTCCTCGCCGCAGATGTAGGCGCCGGCGCCGGCGTGTACCACCAGCTCCAGGTCGTAGCCGGAGCCGGCGATGTCGCGACCCAGGTAACCGGCCGCGTAGGCCTCGGCCACCGCGTTCTGCAGGCGCCGCAACACCGGCAGCACTTCACCGCGCACGTAGATGAACGCATGGCTGGCCCGGATCGCATACGAGGCAATGATGACGCCCTCGACGAGCAGGTGCGGTGTCGCCAGCATCAGCGGAATGTCTTTACATGTACCGGGTTCGGACTCGTCGGCATTGACCACCAGATAGTGCGGTTTGGCTGCCGCGCCGGTGTCTCCCTGCGGAATGAACGACCACTTGGTACCGGTCGAGAAGCCGGCGCCGCCGCGACCGCGCAGGCCGGAGTCCTTTACGGTGCCGATCACCGCGTCGGGCTCCATCGCCAATGCTTTCTGCAAGGCCTGGTAGCCCTCGTGGCGGCGATAGGTTTCCAAGGTCCACGACTCGGGGTCGTCCCAATACCGGCTCATCACCGGGGTCAACGGCGTCGCTTGCTCGCGGGGCGCGGTAGGGGCGGCCATTACTCTGCTTCCCCGGCCGACGTGGCGTTGGGATCCGGCGCCTGCATGCCGTGCTCCTTGGCCACCTGCAGTCCGGCCAGCGTGGCCGGGCCGGCGCCGCCCTGGCCTTGATCCGGGCGCTCGTCGGCGAGGCCCGCCAGGATGCGTGACGTCTCGCGGAATGCGCACAACGGAGCTCCGCGGGTGGGTGCTGCGGGCTTGCCGGCCCGCAGCGAGTCGACGAGATCGCGCGCCGACTCCGGTGTCTGGTTGTCGAAGAACTCCCAGTTGACCATCACCACCGGGGCGAAGTCGCACGCGGCGTTGCATTCGATGTGCTGCAAGGTGACCGATCCATCGGAGGTGGTCTGGTCGTTGCCGATACCGAGATGCTCTTTGAGCGCGTCGAATATCGCGTCGCCACCCATGACCGCGCACAGCGTGTTGGTGCACACGCCGACCAGGTAATCGCCGGTGGGCCCGCGCCGGTACATGGTGTAGAAGCTGCCCACCGCCGAGACCTCGGCGCCGGTCAGACCGAGCTGCTCGCCGCAGAACTCCAGGCCGGCCGGGGTCAGGTAGGAGTCCTCGGATTGGACCAGGTGCAGCAACGGCAACAGCGCGGAACGCTTGTTGGGGTAGCGGCCGATGATCTCCTTGGCGTCGACTTCCAGCCGCGCCCGGACCTCCGGCGAATACGACTGCGGCGCACCCTCAACCACGAACTGGTTGGGTTCTTCGGGTGGCGGGCCCAGCCGGATGAAGACCCGCTCGCCGTTGCCTCCCACAGGCGCCGTCATCGGTCGACTCCGCCCATGACCGGGTCGATGCTGGCGACCGCGGTGATCAAGTCGGCGACCATCCCGCCCTCGCCCATCGCGGCGACCGCCTGCAGATTGGTGAATGACGGATCCCGATAGTGCACGCGGTAGGGACGGGTCCCGCCGTCGCTGACCATGTGCACACCGAGTTCTCCGCGTGGTGATTCGACCGCGATGTAGACCTGGCCGGCCGGGACCCGGATGCCCTCGGTGACCAGCTTGAAGTGGTGGATCAATGCTTCCATCGAGCCGCCCATGATCTTGGCGATGTGCTCGGGCGAGTTGCCCAGGCCGTCGGGTCCTACCTTCAAGTCGGCGGGCCAGGCGATCTTGCGGTCCTCGACCATGGTCGGCCCTGGCTTCAGCTTGTCCAGGCACTGCTCGACGATCTTGAGTGACTCCCACATCTCTTTGACGCGAATGATGTAGCGCCCGTAGGCATCACACGTGTCGGCGGTGATCACGTCGAACTCGTAGTTCTGGTACCCGCAGTAGGGTTCGCTTTTGCGCAGGTCGTGCGGTAAGCCGGTGGAACGCAGGATTGGGCCGGTGATGCCCAGCGCCATGCATCCGGCCAAGTCGAGGTAGCCGACGTCCTGAGTGCGCGCTTTCCAGATGGCGTTTTCGTTGAGCAGATCGCCCATTTCACGCAGCACTTGCTTGAGCCCCGTGAGGGCTTCGGCGATATCGGTTTCCACGTTGGGGGGAAGGTCTTGCGCGACACCGCCGGGGCGGACGTAGGCGCTGTTCATCCGCAAACCGCTGATCTTTTCGAACAGGTTGAGGACGATCTCGCGTCCGCGGAAGCCAACGAACATCGGGGTCATGGCGCCCAGTTCCATGCCGCCGGTGGCCAGCGCCACCAGATGCGATGAAACCCGGTTGAGCTCCATCATCATCACCCGGATGACGTTGACCCGCTCCGGAATCTCATCGGTGATGCCAAGCAGCTTCTCGACCCCGAGGCAGTAGGCGGTCTCGTTGAAAAACGGCGCCAGGTAATCCATTCGGGTCACAAAGGTGACACCCTGCGTCCAGTAGCGGTATTCGAGGTTTTTCTCGATTCCGGTGTGCAGGTAGCCGATTCCGCAGCGGACCTCGGTGACGGTTTCGCCTTCGATCTCGATGATCAGCCGCAACACCCCGTGCGTGGAGGGGTGTTGCGGCCCCATGTTGACGACGATGCGTTCACCGGGATCCGCGGCGCGCGCGGCCTCGACGACCTGCCCCCAGTCCTGTCCGCCGGCGACCACGACGATTTCGGCGCCGCCATCGTGCGTCGAGTCAGTGATTGTGCTCATTAGTTGTACGCTCTCCGCTCGTCGGGCGGGGGTATCTCTGCACCCTTGTACTCGATGGGGATACCGCCGAGCGGGTAGTCCTTGCGTTGCGGATGACCGTGCCAGTCGTCAGGCATCTCGATGCGGGTCAGCGACGGATGCCCGTCGAAGATGATGCCGAAGAAGTCGTACGTCTCGCGCTCGTGCCAGTCGTTGGTCGGGTAGATCCCAAACAGCGACGGGATGTGCGGATCACCGTCGGGCGCAGACACTTCCAGCCGGACACGACGATTGTGGGTGATCGACTGCAGCGGGTAGACGGCGTGTAACTCGCGGCCGGTCTCGTGGGGGTAATGCACGCCGTTGACACCCAGGCACAGCTCGAAGCGCAGTGCGGGTTCGTCGCGAAGACGTTGGGCCACCTGTGGCAATGCCTCGCGGTGTACGTGCAGGGTCAGTTCGTTGCGGTCGACGACGACTTTCTCTATGGCGGTTTCGAATTCGATGTCGCCGGCCTTCAGCGCGTCGGCCAGCCGGTCGACCACGTCGTCGAAATAACCGCCGTACGGCCGGGGGCTGCTGCCCGGGAGCGTGATCTCTCGTACCAGGCGTCCGTATCCGGACGTGTCACCCGACCCCGAACTCCCGAACATGCCGCGGCGCACGTTGATCACTTCGTCGTCGGGCGATGGCACCGCGCCGCCCACCTCGCTGGCGGCTACCTTCGGGTCGTGGTCCGGTGAGCTCATCGCAGTAGTCCACGCATCTCGATGGTGGGCCGGGCGCCCAGCGCCGCCTGCTCGGCTTCAGCGATGGCTTGCTCGCGGTTGACGCCCAGCGGCATTTCCTGAATCTTCTCGTGCAGCTTGAGGATTGCGTACAAGAGCATCTCCGGACGGGGCGGGCAGCCGGGGAGGTAGATGTCCACCGGAACCACGTGGTCCACGCCCTGAACGATGGCATAGTTGTTGAACATCCCGCCGGACGACGCGCAGACGCCCATGGCCAGTACCCATTTCGGTTCTGCCATTTGGTCGTAAATCTGGCGCAGCACCGGGGCCATCTTCTGGCTGACCCGCCCGGCCACGATCATCAGATCGGCCTGCCGGGGTGTGGCCGAGAACCGCTCCATGCCAAAGCGTGCGATGTCGAACCGCGGTCCGGCCGTTGCCATCATCTCGATCGCACAGCAGGCAAGTCCGAAGGTTGCCGGCCACAGCGAGTTCTTGCGGACGTAGCCGGCGATCTTCTCGACAGTCCCCAGCAGGATGCCGGCGGGTAGCTGTTCTTCCAGGCCCACGTTTTTACCTCAATCCCATGTCAGGCCGCCGCGGCGCCACACGTAGGCGTAGGCCACGAAGACCGTGAGCATGAACACCACCATCTCGACCAGAGCGAACGATCCCAATGCGTCGTAGCTGACTGCCCAGGGATACAAGAACACGATTTCGATGTCGAAGACGATAAAAAGCATTGCGGTTAGGTAATACTTCACCGGAAATCGCTGTCCGGGCGTCGCATGCGTGCCACTCACCGATGTTTCGGTCGGCTCTATTCCACATTCGTAGGCCGCCATCTTCGACTTGTTGTAGCGCGATGGGCCGGCCAGGCTCGCGATCACGACCGAGCCCACAGCAAAGGCGGTGGCGATTGCGCCTAGCACCAGGATGGGTATGTAGACGTTCAACTCGCTCCAAGATCCGTCGTATGGGCCGCCTACAAGCGACCAGGCGGTAACCGGGCCGCTGTGGCGAACAGGGTCTGTAGCCCGCCACAGTGATCTTCAACATAGCGTCGTTGCGGCCGGGGCGCGTGCTCGGGGTGATGCTAACTGCCCGGCTGCGGTCTTCGCCGCGTTTAGACAACACGTGGCCTAGACGTCCGGCCCATGGACTGGGCAATCGCGCGATCTCGGCTACTCGTGCCGACAGCGGGCTATGCGGCGGGTGCGCGGAGCAATCCGAGCACCGTGCGACCCAGCAGCATGGGGTCGATGGGGTGCGGCACCGCGGCTTCGGCGCGTGACCAATTCGCCAGCCACGCGTCGTCGGGACGTCCGGTGAGCACCAGGATCGGGGGGCAAGTCTCGAGTTCGTCTTTGAGCTGTTTGGCGATTCCCATGCCGCCGGTCGGCGTCGCCTCCCCGTCGAGGATGGCCAGGTCGATGCCACCCTCGTCCATGGTGCGGATCACCATCGGGCCGGTCGCCACCTCGACATAGTTCAACTCGGGCAGATCGGGGTGCAGGCGTTTGCCCAGTGCCCGCTTCACTTTTTCGCGGGTGTTGGGGTTGTCGCTGTAGACGAGTATCCGCAGGGCGATGGTGGCGTCGGGCACGCTGCAGATGCTACTGCCGCCCGACCGGCTTTATTGGGGAGCCCGCACGAAAACGGCCTGGGCCGCTGCCGTGGCCGTCGGCGCGATCATGCCGAACTTGTTCCAGCCGATGTCGAACTGGGATCGATCGATCTTGGTTTCGCCAGAGATCTGGATCGAACCGTCGCCGGCTTCGGTGACGGTGACGGGCACTGTCAGGGGCGCGGTGACACCTTTGATGGTGAAGCTGGCCCGCAGTTCTGCGGCCTTGCCTTCGGTGGGGTGCACCGCGGTGATGACGACGCTGATCTCGGGAAAGCGTTCGACATCGAAGAAGTCGGCGGAGCGCAGGTGCTCGTCGCGACGGCCGATGCCGGTGTTCAACGACGCGGTACGGATGTCGAGGCGGCCGAAGACGGCGCCCTTGCCGGTGAGCTGTCCGTCGCCGGCGAATTCGGTGAAGCGGCCCTTGACGTTCACCAGGCCCCACATGTTCCTGATCTTGAAGGTGACCGCCGACCGGTCCGGAACAATGTTCCACACCCCGGCCAGGTCGGGATCATTCAGCAGTGTTTCCAGCGTCGTCATCGTCTGTCTCACCTCATCAGTGGCGCTATCTCGGCGGGGTCGAAGTACTCGTCGATCCGGTCGATCAATCCGTTTGTGCCCACCCTGATCACGATGCAAACGCGCATGGAGATCGATTGGCCGGCATGGCCGGTGGCGTGCAGGACGTGCTGCTGTACGAAACCGCTGATCGATCCGTCGTCGAAGAGCCGACGATCGAGGATCTCATACCGGCGCTCGGCGGTCACCGTGATGAACCAGTCGATGACTCGCAGAGCGCGGACCTTGTCGTTATCGCGGCTGGCGCCCACCCGCCAGACCGCGATGTCGTCGCTCCACACCCGATCGACCGCGGGCTTGTCGCCTTTGACAATCGCCGTGAACAGCCGGTCGGCCGTGTCAACGACGACCTCAGCAGTAGCAACGGGCATGGCAGGCTCCTATTCGCTGTCGTATCCGGGATGGGCAACCGCTAACCGATTCCGCACCAGGGTCCTCAGGCCGGCAAGAACGTCCGCGGCACGCTCGTCGAGCTCGCCGGCCCGGATGGCGGCGGCAAGTTGTTCCTCGTCGGGGAAACCCAAGCCGGCCAGCGTGGCCCGCGATTCGGCCTCGCTCTCGTCGAGCAGTTCGCGCTCGACGATGCGCAATGCGTTGGCGGCCACGTGAGAGTGGAATTTGACCTGTCCGCTGGTCGCAGCCCGGACGTCGGTTTCCAGGAATTCGGCCACCGCGGCTACGAGTTCGGCTGCCAGCGGGCGACCGTAGGCGCCGATCATGATCGGACCTCCTCGAGCAGGTTGAGGATGTCCCACTCCGTCTCGCTCACGCGGCGGCCGATCGCCGCTAGTTCGACCGAACGGGATTGACCGCTCAAATGCCGCTCCGCCTGGTAGCGGCAGATGACACCCCAGCGCAGCGTGGCCAGCACCAGCCACCAGTGCAGCGCCCCTCGGCCGACGGTAGTGGCGCTGGCCTGCTCGTAGGCGCGCACGAAGTTCTCGATGCTGTCGAGGCCGCCGGCGCCGAGGCTGGCCGGGGCGCCGAACCGCCAGGCGCGGATACAGAACCACGCCAGGTCTTCGTAGGTCTCGCCGAGATGTACCAGCTCCCAGTCGAGGACTGCGGCCAGATTGGATCCGTCGACGATGAGGTTCCCCATCCGGTAGTCCCCGTGCACCAGGACCATCGCCGACGGCCCGGGTTTTGGAGGCCGATTGGCCTCGAGCCAGCGAAACGCCCATTCGAAGGTGGCGGTGGTGTCATTCATCGCATCGAGCCGCTCGCGCCACTCGACGAGTTGGTCCTCGTAGTCCAGGCCCCGAATCTGTGGGTCGGCCCGGTGGATGGCGGCCAGCGCCTGCGCGCATTGCCGGAGGAGTTCGGTTCGGCGTGCGTGCCCATCGGCGGTGTCCAGCTGGCGCGCAATGCGCCGGACGATGGTCTCACCCTTGATCTCATCGCAGATGAGAAACGGATTGCCCAGTGCGGCAGGCGAATCGTCGGCAACCAGGATGTGGGGGACCGGCGCTCCCGCCGCCGCCGCGGCGGCCTGCGACCGGGCTTCGAGCTCCATGCCCGCGTGCACGTCGTCGGGTGGGCCCGTGCGCAGGATCAGCGGGCGGCGTTGGGGGCCGGTGACCGCGTCGAACGCCCAGGTGGTGCGGCTGGCCCCGCCGGTGAGGGCATGCAGATTCTCGATCGTGGTGCCGGCGCCGAGTGCCGGCACCAGCACCGTGGCCAGTTTGGTGTCCAGCTCTTCAGCGTCGGTCACTGCTTGCCAAACTTGAACAGTCGCTGCGCCACTCGGCGAATCTGAATTTCCTCGGCCCCCTCGGTAATCCGGTAGCGGCGGTGGTGGCGGTAGATGTGCTCGAACTGCTCATGACGGCTGTAACCGAGGCCGCCATAGACTTGCATGGCGCGGTCGGCGGCATCGCAGACCAGTCGGTTGGCGCGATAGTTCGCCATCGACACCTTGTCCGACACCTCCATGTGGTGGTTGCGATCCAAGTGCCAGGCGGCATATTGCACCAGCAGCCGCACCATCTGTGCTTCGGTCTGCAGCTCGGCCAGCGGCCATTGCACGGCCTGGTTGACCGCCAGCGGCTTACCGAACACGATTCGCTTGCCGGCATATTCGGCGGCGCGGTCGATGCAGTATTGCGCCGCGCCCAGGCTGCTCGCGGCTTGGCGAATCCGATTCTCGTGCAGGAACGTTTGCGCGACCTCCAGGCCGCGATCCACCTCGCCGAGTATCGCGTCGGCGGGCACCTGCACGTCGGTCAACTCGACTTCGCCGTGGTCGGTGGGCATGTTGAACGTCCACCAGTAGTAGGGGACGTTGAAACCGGGCGTGTCGGTCGGGACCAGGAACGCGGTGATGCCCCGGGCTTGCCCCGGCTCACCGGAGGTGCGGGCGAAGATCAGGTCATGGGTCGCGCGGTGCACCCCGGTGTTGAACCGCTTGGAGCCGTTGATCACCCAGCTGTCGCCGTCGGGTTCGGCGTGGGTCTCCAGCCAGGTCGCGTCGGATCCGTGCTGGGGCTCGGTAAGCCCGAACGCCATGGACCGTTCGCCGGTGATCAACGCCTCCGACCACGCCCGGCGCTGCTCATCGGTGCCGAAGCGCTCCATCATGATCACCTGGGGAAAGTTCCCGACGATCGACGACTCGTTCTGCAGGTCGTTGTGCAGACCAAGCCCTTTGTGCGCCAGGTGCTCCCGGATCACGGCCATGTCGATGTTGGTACCATCGCGCCCGCCCAGCGAGGCGGGCAATCCGTAGCGCAGCCAGCCCGCCTTGTCGGCTCGCCTGCGCATCTCGGAGAGCAGCTCCTCCCACTCCTGCGTCGGGATGCCGTCGTTGTCCCAATCGGTGCGCGCATGCTCTCGGCGCTGGTCGAAATACTGGATGTTTTCGCGTTCCAGCGGCTTGATCTCGGCCTCGATGAACGCATCCATCTCGGCCAGCAGGCCCGGAAGATGTTCTGGGAGGGTGAAATCCACGGTGATCTCCTCAAGATCTCTCGTTACGCGCCGTACAGAGTCTTTTTCCAAACCGTCGACAAGGTGGTGATGGCGTCCTCGTCGCTGATCTCCAATCCGAGACCGGACTGCCCGACGAAGACGGTGGTGAAGTTCTCGAACAGCAGCGCGATGGCCGCCGCGGTGTGTTGCGGGTTGAGCTCAGCGCCGTAACCCTGCTCCTGGGCGCGGCGGACCGAAGCGGCCACGATGTCCATGCCGAAGCGCCGAAACTCGTTCTGCACAGCCGCGAACCGCTGCTGGGTGGTAGCCAGTTGGGCGACGGCGATCATGATGCCGATGTTCTGCTTGAAGATGTTCCAGTATCCGGTGACCACCGAGGCGAAGAACCCGTAGTCGTCTGGAGAATCCGGCAGGTGCAGGCTCAACCCGGACGGGGCCACGACATCGTGCAGGAAAGACTCCGCCAGGGCGGCGAGCAGGTCTTCCTTATCGTCGAAATACCGGTAGAACACCGCCGGTGATTTACCCGCAGCCGATGTGATGGCGGCCAGTGTAGTGCCGTGAAAGCCTCGTTCGGCAAACAGTTTTCGCGCTGCCTGCTCGATGGCCTGCCTGGTCTGGCGGCCTTTGGATGTCAGCACCCGCGACGATTCGGGGGCGGGCACACTCATCAGTTCCTGATCCGGTCGCCGGCGCGCAGCAGCGCGCTCGGCAGGTCGTGGCGGACAGCCGATCTCGCGACATCGGCTGCGGCAATCGCGGCCCGCAGGTCGATGTCGACATCGATATCGCTATCGGTCAGCAGGTAGACCAGATCCTCGGTGGCGATGTTGCCGGTGGCCCCCGGCGCGAACGGACAACCGCCCAGGCCGCCGACCGAGGCGTCCAGCCGGGTGACTCCGGCGCTGACCGCCGCATAGGCGCTGGCCAGCCCGGAGCCGCGGGTGTTGTGGAAGTGTGCACCCAGCGGCATGTCGCCGATCACCGGACGTAGTTGGGAGATCAGCGAACTCACCCGGCCCGGGGTGGTGGTGCCGATGGTGTCCGCGATCGACAGGCGGTCGGCCCCGCGGTCGCGGGCGGCCGCCGCGATGTCGAGCACCCGCTGCGGCGGGGTGGGTCCTTCGAACGGTGAGTCCCATGCGGTGGCGATCACGACCTCGACGGTGACGTCGCTGCCGTGCGCGATTGCGACGATCTCGTCGATCTGGTCGGTGGCCTCCGTGCTGGTGCGCCCGACGTTAGCCTTGCTGAACGTGTCGTCGGCGGCCACCACGTATTCGATCGACCGCAGCCCCGCGGCAACGGCGCGCTTGGCGCCGGTGGGGCTGGCGACCAGGGCGGAGAATTCGATGTCGGGGTAATTGTGTAGCTGCGCGGCGAGTTCGGCGGCATCGGCCATCGACGGGACCTTCGTCGGGGAGACGAAAGCCGTGGCCTCCACCTCGCGTACGCCGGTGGCGGCCACCGCCGCGAGCAGTTCCAGCTTGGCCGACAACGGGATCGGCTTTTCGATCTGCAGGCCGTCGCGCAGCGACACCTCACGGATATCGACGTGGGTGTTCATAACACCCCCTCGGTGCGCAACTCCTCGAGCTCTGCGGCGGTTTTGCCCAGCAGCTCCACGTAGACGTCGTTGTTGTGTTGTCCCGGACGGGCGGGCCCGGCGCTGCGAACTCCACCCGGCGATTCCGACAGCACCGGAACGACGCCGGGCCCCAAGACATTACGCTGGATGCGTTCGTCATAGTGCTCGACCAGCATGCCGCGTGCCCGCAGCTGAGGGTCTTCGACCACCTCCGCGACGGTGTTGATGGGACCCGCGATCACGCCTGCGGCACTGAGGGTTTCGACGATATCTGCGGGCTGCCGCTCGGCGGCCCATGCACTGATGATCTTGTCGAGTTCGTCCTGGTTGCGGCCCCGGGCGCCGTGCGTGGCGAACCGGTCGTCGCCGGCCAGCTCCGGACGTCCCATCGCCGTGCACAGCCGGGCGAACACGGTGTCCTGGTTGGCGGCGATCACCACCCAGGAATCGTCGGCGCTGCGATAGATGTTGGACGGCGAGATGCCTTCCAGCCGGGTGCCCGATGGGCCGCGCACCACGCCACCGACGTCGTAATCGGGAATCGTGGATTCCTGGATGGCTAAACATGATTCGGTCAGCGCGACATCGACGACCTGGCCGTGCCCGGTCACGCTGCGGCGGTAGAGTGCGGCCATCGCGCCCTGGGCACCGAACATGCCGGCCAGGCTGTCGCCGAGTGAGAGCGCAATCCGGGGCGGCGGTCCACCCGGAAAACCGTTGAGGTGCCGCAGTCCACTGGCGGCCTCGGCCACCGAGGCGTAGCCCGCCTTGTGCGCGTCGGGCCCAGTCTGCCCGTAGCCGGATACCCGGACCAGAATGATGCCTGGGTTGCGGGCGCTGAGCACGTCGTAGCCCAGGTCCCACTTCTCCAGTGTTCCCGGACGGAAGTTCTCCACCACGATGTCGGACTTCTCGACGAGCTCGATGAACAGTTCGCGGCCGTGCGGCCGGCGCAGGTCGAGCGTGATGGCTTTCTTGTTGCGCGCGGCTACGGTCCAGAACACGTGGTGCCCGTCGAGTTCGGCTTGGCCCCAGGTGCGCAGCGGGTCCGGGGCGCCCGGCGGTTCCACCTTGATGACCTCGGCGCCCATGTCCCCAAGCAAGCGGCCGGCGAACGGTCCCGCAATCAAGGTGCCGAGTTCAAGCACCCGGATCCCGTCCAGCGGTCCGCTGACGGTCATTCCGCGCTCGCGAAATCGTGGCGGATCAGCCAGTCGGTGACGACGTCAACGGCCTGGCGCAGCTTGTCGCGTTGGTCTGGGCCGGCGTAATAGTGTGTGGCGCCGGGGATTTCGTGCATCTCCTTGTCGGGATGTCCGATTGCCTCGAACAGCCGCCGGGTGTGGCTGGGTGTGCAGGCGTCGTCGGCCAGGTTGCCGATCACCAGCGCGGGGATCGCGATGTCGCGCCCGCCATCCACGCCGTCGCCGCGGGCGTCGTCGTAGCTCCATTGCGATAGCCAGCCGCGCAATGTCGAGAAGCGGCCCAGCCCGACCGGGCTCATGTTCACCACCTGAGGGTCACCCAGGTAGCAGGTCCCCGGGGTGCGCTCATTGGGATCCACGGTGGGATCCAGCCAGCGGGGATCGGCCATCGTGCCGTGCACGACGAATCCGAACTCGTCGTCGGGGCGGCCCTGGGCGGTCAATTCAGCCAGCTTCTCTTTGACCCATGCGGTGATGCGGCGGTTACGGTCGATCTGAGCTTGACGGTACCGGGCCAGGAATTCCTGAGTGTAGGGCGGGTGGTTGGGGTTGTCGGGGTTGTACAGATCCAGCTCGGGATCCCGCTTGGTGGGGTCAGATTCGTCGAGGATGGACGCGTCGAGCCATTCGGTCAGCGTGCCGTGGCGGCTGATGTGCGCGGCCAGCAGCATGATGCCGTCGGCGGCGGGCAGCTCCAGCGCGGTCAGGTCCGGGCCGTCGCCGGACGGGCTCGACGTGATCGTCGCGTCCTGGGCCTGTTGCTGGTAGAACACCGACAACGAGCCGCCGCCACTCCACCCCGCCAACACCACCTTGGTGTAGCCCAGCCGGTTCTTGGCGTCTGTGATGCACTCGCCGAGATCTTCGACCACCTTCTCCATCAGCAGGGCCGAATCCGTCCCGCGAAACCGGCTGTTGCAGTAGATGACGTGGTGGCCGGCCCTGGCCAGCGCGTTGATCATCGGCAGGTATGCGCCGCCGCCGATCGGGTGCATGAACACCAGCACGGTGTCCGACGGGTTGTCTTTCGGCTTGAGCAGATAGCTCTCCAGCACGGTGATCTCGGCGAGCCCGCCGTAGACATCCCGGACGCCGGAATTGTTCTGGAAGGCAACCAGATAGGGAATCCGGTCGTAGTCGTGCTTGACGGCGTGTTTCACAGTTTTCGTGCTCCCCATGTCAGTGTTGTCCGAGGTCGTGGGCGAGTACCTCCGCCGATGGTGTCAGCCGGCGGCGGGTGTCGATGGCGATGACCTGCCAGTCGACTCGGGAATGCTCGTCGAACTTGCGGCGTGCTCGTTCGCGCGCCTTCTCCGGCGCACCGTGGTGAACCCCTTGCGGCGCATGGGAAATCAGGCCCGGAGGCATCGGAATGCCATAGAGCGAGCCGCCGTGGAAGAACGCGATTTCGTCGTAGTCGACGTTGCGGTGATACCAGGGCGTGCGTTCGGTGCCGGGAACGCCCTCGGCGGGCTTGGGCAGGAAGTTCATCACGTAGACGCCTGTGGCCTGCATGAACAGATGCACGGTCGGCGGCAGGTGGACACTGTCGGAGGTGATGACGTTGTAGTCGGCGATATTGAAGGTGAAGGCGAAGTTGTCGCCGCGCCATCCTTCGACGTCGAGCGGATTGTGTTGGTAGAACAGCGTTGTTGGGCCACCCTCGTGGACGAGCCGGACCTCGTACTCGTCGCGGCCGTCATCCTCGCTCGGGGCCGGCTCGGGGATAGTGGCCTGCGAGGGGTCGAATGGGAAGTGCCGGCCCAGCGGGCCGGGTGGTGGCACCCGGAATTCGTCGGTCGCCTCGATCATCAACAGCGTGGTCTCGCGATCCGGCAGCTGGTGCCAAGTGCACGCCTTCGGGATGTAGACCCAGTCGCCTTCCCGGTAACGCAGCGGGCCGAACTCGGTCTCGAGCAGTCCGGCGCCTTGGTGGACGAAGCACAGCAGGTCCCCGTCGACGTGGCGGGCGAAGAAGGGCATCGGCTCGTGGCGACGGCTCAGCAGAACGCGACAGTCGTCGTTGCTGAACATCAGCAGCGGCCCACCGTTGGCGTCGGTGGCGTCGCTGGGCTTGAGCTCGCTGGACAGTACGTCGATCGGGCGCAGCGGTCCGGCCGACCGGTAGGCGGTGGGGTCGTGGCGGCGGTAGATGTTGGCCGTCCGTCCGGTGAAGCCGCCCCGGCCCAGCTCGTCGTCCTTGAGTCCGTCGAGGTCGGCGTGCAGGCGTTGCGGTGTCCTGCCTTTGCGCAGGTGAACGAAGGATTCCATGGGTCGCACTCCTCGGAGCTGACTACAAAACTAAAAGTGACATTACTTTTCCTTTTGCTGCCGCACAAGGGCCTCGCCATTTGCCCACAGGGCCTCGCCATTTGCCCACCTCACAGCGACAAGTGGCGTCGGGCCCACACCCGACTCGTTCGGTTGTCGCTCAGAGGTGGGCAAACAGCCGCCCCCCGGTGACACCGCTTAATCGCGAATGCGCAGCACAACTTTTCCTTTGGCGGTGCGGTTCTCCATCGAAGCGACCGCGGCGGCGGCTTGCTCGAGCGGGTAGACATCCGGCTGCGGGGGAGGCAATTGGCCCGAGCTGAGCAGGCGTTCGAGTCCGGCCCACTGCTCGTCCAGCGCTCCGGGGTGCGTCGCCGTCCAGGCGCCCCAGCCAACACCGACCACATCAATATTGTTGAGTAGCAGCCGATTTACCTTCACGGTAGGAATCTCACCGCCGGTGAAGCCGATAACCAGCAGCCGTCCCCCGGGAACAAGCGAGCGTAGGGAGTCGGTGAACCGGTCACCGCCGACCGGGTCGATGATCATGTCGACGCCGCGGCCGCTGGTCAATTCCTGCACCGCATCCTTGAAGCCCTCGGCCAACACCACGTCGGTCGCGCCTGCGGCGGTGGCGATCTCGGCCTTCTCCTCGGTGCTGACCACCGCGATGGTTCGGGACGCCCCGAGTGTCGGCGCCAGCCGAAGTGTCGATGTTCCGATCCCGCCGGCCGCGCCGTGCACGAGCACCGTCTCGCCCTTTTGCAGGCGGCCGCGCACCGTCAGCGCGAAGTACACCGTCAGGTCGTTGAACAGCAGGCCGGCACCCGCCTCGAAGCTCACGTTGTCCGGCAGCTTGAACACGCGGTCGGGTGACAACACGGCCACCTCGGCCATGCCGCCGGTGAGCATCGTCAGGCCGACGACCCGGTCGCCGGGACGAACATGAGCGTTGTCCGGTGCCGAGCGAACGACCCCGGCGATTTCGGCTCCGAGCACGAACGGCGGATCCGGGCGATACTGGTAGAGGCCGCGGGTGAGCAAGGCGTCGGGGAATGCTGCGCCAGCCGCGTGCACGTCGACGACAACCCCGTCGCCGGTGGGTTCGTCGACCTCGGCCACCTCGACCGCGTCCGGACCATCTAACCGAATCACCCGTGCTGCGCGCATGCTGCCTCCGTCATCGATAGGGCCGGAAGCCTCCGGCCAGCACTCGAATAGCGTACTGCCAGCTCAGAATCCACCGGCGACTCGTACCACTGCGCGGCCGGAGTAGGTGCCCGCGCGCAGTTGATCCAGCACTGCGACGACGTCTTTGACGTCGACATCGCTGGTGACCGCGTCCAGGTGCTGCGGCCGCAGCGAGTCGCCGAGCTGCGCCCACAGCGTGCGTCGCCGCGCAATCCGCATCAGCACCGAGTCCATGCCGAGCAGGGCGACGCCGCGCAGGATGAACGGCATCACCGTGGTGTGCAGCGCGGGCCCGCCGGTAAGGCCGCTGGCCGCCACCGCCCCGCCGTAGTCGACGGTGCTGAGCACATCGGCCAGCGTCGCGCCCCCGACACAGTCCACCCCGCCCGCCCAGCGCGTTTTGGCCAGCGGTCGCGGTTTGGCGTCGGGATCGGCGGGCAGCCGGCCGATAACCTCAGTAGCGCCAAGCTCTTTCAGCAATCCGGCGGCCTTTTCCTTACCGCTGGATGCCACCACTTGGTAGCCGGCGGCCGCTAGCAGGTCCACGCTTACCGAGCCCACACCGCCGGAGGCGCCGGTGACGACGATGGGCCCGCCGTCGGGTGTGAGGCCCCAATCGATCAGCGCTTGCACACTCATCGCGGCAGTGAAGCCGGCGGTTCCGATGGCGGCGCCTTCGTGCGGACTCAACGCGCCGAGCGCCACCACCTGGTCGGCCGGCAGCCGCGCGTACTCGGCGTAGCCGCCGTGGTGGCCAGTGCCGATCTGATACCCGTGAGCCAACACCTGGTCGCCGACGCTGAAGTCCGGCGATTGCGACTCGACGACTTCGCCGGTCAGGTCGATTCCGGGAACGATGGGATAGTCGCGGACGACGCCGCCCTTCGGCGTCAACGCCAGCGCATCCTTGTAGTTGACGCTGGAATACAACACCCGGATCGTCACTTCACCGGGCGGCAGGTCGGACTGGCTGAGCGTCTCGACCGACGCGGTGATCCGGTCACCATCTTGGCGGGCTACCAGCGCGTGAAAAGTGTCCATACGACGACGCTAACCTCACCCTATGGATCCCTTTCCACTTGGTCGCTTTTCGGTAGCCCGGATTGGCTTCGGGGCTATGCAACTGCCTGGTCCCGGTGTGATGGGGCCGCCGCGCGATCGTGACGAGGCGCTGGCGGTGTTGCGCAGGGCCGTCGAACTCGGCGTCGACCACATCGACACCGCCCAGTTCTATGGCCCGGATGTCGCCAATGAACTCATCCGCGAGGCACTGCACCCGTACCCGGAAAACTTGGCTTTGGTGAGCAAGGTCGGTGGGCGTCGCGATGACGCCGGCGCCTGGCTGCCGGTCAGCGAGCCGGCCGACCTGCGCCGCGACATCGAAACGAATTTGCGGACCCTCGGCGTCGACCAGTTGGCCGCGGTCAATCTGCGGCTCTTCGAGAGCGACGGGCCCGACCAGCTGTTCGACGATCAGCTCTCGATCATGATCGATGCCCGCGATGAGGGATTGATCGGCGGGATAGGGCTGAGCAACATCAATCGTGAGCACCTGCTGCACGCTGTGGACCGCACCGAGATCGCCTGTGTACAAAACGCTTTCAATCTCGTTCTCCGGGAATCGGCCGCAGTGCTGGAGGAGTGCACAAGGCGGGGAATCGCGTTCGTTCCGTTCTTCCCATTGGGGGCGGGTTTCATGCAGCCGAACCCGGTGCTCAGTCACGAGTTGGTGGGCAACGCCGCCGAACGGCTCGGGCGCACGCCCGCGCAGGTCGCGTTGGCATGGACGCTGAGCGTCGCGCCCAACGTGCTGCTGATTCCGGGTACCTCGTCGGTGCGCCACCTCGAGGAGAACTTGGACGTCGCTTCGATCGAGCTCGACGAAGGCACCCGTGAGCAGCTGAACGCAATCGCTGCCTGATGCCGCCACGCGTTCGATGCGCGACGGCTGATGTGCCGACGGTGCAGGAAATGGCGAACCGCAGCTTCGAAACGCTGGCGATGCACGAATGGCTGGTGCTCGAGGAGGACGGGAGCCTCACCGGTTATGCCTATGCGCACCAGTTCAATTCACGTGCTGCCTACCGGTGCTCGGGCCCGACGACGAGGTCGACCACCCCGTCCGATCGCTACTTGAGTTCGGCGGACGAGAGGCCCAGCAGTCGGCGGGCGACCACGAGCTGCTGAATCTGCTGGGTGCCCTCGAAGATGTCCATGATCTTCGAATCACGTGCCCACTTCTCTAACAGCGTCTGCTCCGAATAGCCTGCGGTGCCGGCCAATTCGACAGCTTTCAGGGTGATGTCGCTGCCCACCCGACCGGCCTTGGCCTTGGCCATCGATGCTTCTTTGGAGTTGGGGATCCTGTTGTCGGCCTGCCAGGCCGCGCGCAGGGTCAGCTGGTAGGCGGCCTCCCAGTCGGCTTCCATCCGCAGGAATTCAGCCGCGGCCGCGCTCTGGGCGTGCGAGGGCTGGTCGTAGGAGATCTCCACTCCGGCCTCGGTCAGGATCTTGCGTAACTCTTCCAGTGCGGCACGGGCGATGCCGATCGCCATACCCGCCACCACGGGCCGGGTGTTGTCGAAGGTCTCCATCACGCCGGAGAACCCGTGGCCGGACTCGATTTCGGGTTTGCCCAGCAGGTTGTCTTTCGGTATCCGGGCATTGTCGAAACGCAGGACCGCGGTATCGGAGCCCTTGATGCCGAGCTTGTCCTCGAGCCGCTCGACGCTGACACCGGGATGTTCGCGCGGCACGATGAACGATTTGATCGCCGCGCGGCCCTGTGACTTGTCCAGCGTCGCCCACACCACGATGTGAGTGGCCCGCGAACCCGCGGTGACGAAAATCTTTTCGCCGTTGATCACGTACTCGTCGCCATCCAACTTGGCGGTGGTGGAGACGGCCGCGGAGTCGGAGCCGAAGCCCGGTTCGGTGATGGCCATCGCCGCCCACACCCGGCCCAGCCGGCTCAGTTGCTCGTCGGTGGCCACCCCGCTGATCGCCGCGTTGCCCAGGCCTTGATACGGGATGGACAGCATCATTGCCGCGTCGCCCCAGCAGGCCTCCAAAGTCTGTAGCACCGCCGCCATGTTGGCTCCGTTGCGGTTCTCTTCCTTGCTTTCGCGCCCACCTAACGCTTCGGCTCCGGCAAGGCCCAGCGCATTTGACTCAGCGGCTCCGGAAAACAGGCTGGCCAACGTGTCGAGCTCGACCGGGTACGCGTGCTCCTTGAGGTCGTATTTACGGGCGATGGGCCGCATCATCTCCGCGCCGGCCTGGTGCGCCTTGTCGATCACCGCTTGCATTTTGCGGGGCAGTTCCAAATTGATTGCCATGATTGGTCTTTCGCTAGTGACGGCGGAGCTAGATGACGACAACACCCTCGGCGACGCCGATGGCCCGCAGGTCGCGGTACCAACGCTCGACCGGGTGTTCTTTCGTGTAGCCGTGGCCGCCGAGCAGTTGCACGCCGTCCAGGCCGATCTGCATGCCCTTGTCGGCGCCGAGCCGCTTGGCCAGGGCCGCTTCGCGGGTAAACGTGAGCCCCTGTTCGGCACGCGCCGCGCCGCGCCAAGTGATCAGCCGCAGCCCGTCCAGCTCGATGGCGATGTTGGCGCACATGAACGCCACGGCTTGACGATGGGCGACGGGCTCGCCGAACGCCTCGCGTTCCTTCACGTACGGGATGACGTAGTCGAGTACTGCGTGCGAGGTGCCGACTGCCAGCGCCGCCCAGCCCAGCCGGGATAGCGCGATTGCCTCGGAGTAGTCGTCGTCGGTGGCTTCGTCTTCACCCAGCCGGGCGTTCAGCGGCACCGACACTCCGGTGAGCTCGAGCCGGCCCAGCGCCGCAGCGCGGATGCCCATGCTCGGATCTGCCTTGACGGTAAGGCCTTTGGCGGACGATTCGACGATGAACAATGCCGGCTTGCCGTTCAGTTGCGCGCCCACGATGAACAGCTCGGCGTCGGCCGCGGCCGGGACCAATGACTTCACGCCGTCGAGCCGGTATCCGCTCGGTGTGCGCACCGCGGTGGTCTTCAGCCGGGTGGGGTCGAACAGCGGTTGCGGTTCGGCGATCGCCACGCAGGCCTGTGGGACATTCTCTCCGGCGAACTCGGGCAGATAGGTGGCCTGCTGGTCGGCGCTGCCCCAGTGGGTCAGCGCGGACGCCACGCCTCCGGGCGCCAGAATCGGCAGCGCCAGACCCATGTCGCCATAGGCCAGCGCCTCGGCCACCAGCACATTGGTCACGCTGGAGCGGTGTGCGGCGATGCCCTCGAAGTCCTCGGGGATGTTGATCGCGGTGATGCCCAGTTCCGCGGCCTTCGCGATCAGGTCGGGTGGGTAGCTCGCCGCCGCGTCGGCGTGGGGCGCCGCAGGCCGCAGCACTTCTTCGGCGAATTCATCGAGGGTCTCGACGATCATCTTCTGTTCGTCGTCGAGCCTCAGGTCGTAGTAGTCCTTACCACTGGACTTGAGCCGGGTCGGTCCACTGCGGAGGTTCTGGACCCGCTTGAACTGCCGCGAAGCAGCGCCGGCAGTGGAGAAGAACGTTTTGGTGCCGTAGCGCAGGCCCCGGTTGAGCGGGTCGCGCAGCTGGTATTTGTCCAGGAACTCCTGGCCGACGATAGGGGTCAGCAAAGCCATGGCGATGTCGATCCCGGTGCGCTTGTGTGGTTGCATCCCGACACCGGTTTTGCGGCCGCGCCGTTTTGCGCGTGAGCGGGAGGTATTTGAGCCGGAAACAGTGTCCGTCATTTCAGCAGCCTCGGTAGTTGGGGCGATGCGGTGAAAAGCTTATCTTACTCCGGAGTAAGATAAGGAAGGCTTGTTAACTAATTCACACCAAGGCTGCTGAGCACGCGCTCATGTAGCAGGCCGTTTGTCGCCACGGCACTGCCGCGGTGCGGGCCCGCGACGCCGTCCAGGCCGGTGAACGTCCCGCCCGCCTCGCGCACCAGGATGTCGAGTGCGGCCAGATCCCACGCC
The DNA here is from genome assembly GCA_035996225.1 of Mycobacterium sp. GTDB lineage: Bacteria > Actinomycetota > Actinomycetes > Mycobacteriales > Mycobacteriaceae > Mycobacterium. Next base: position 21,874 of record DASYJS010000451.1, read on the forward strand.
GATACCTCCGGTTCGGCCGCGATATCGACGGCTCCCTCGGCGACGAGACAGTACGACAGAAAGTCCCCATAGCCGCGCACCCGCCATACCGCGTCGGTCAGCTCGATGAAGCGGTCGCGCAGACCGCGCTGCGCCCACCCCGACAGGCTGGAAAACGAGAGGCTAGCCGAATCTAGTTGTCCCACTGAGGAAACCGACAACGGCCGTGGTGGCCCGCCGTCGACCGAGACGAACGCGCCCCGGTCGCGGGCCGCCCACCATCGGCGTTGCAGGGCCGGCGCACTCACCACGCCGATCGACGGAACGCCGTCTTCGAGCAATGCGATCAAACTGGCCCACACCGGTACCCCGCGCACGAAATTCTTGGTGCCGTCGATCGGATCGATGATCCACTGCCGTCCGGTGAACGTGGGGGTCCCACCGAACTCCTCGCCGACGATGCTGTCGCCAGGCCGCTCGCGTCCGAGCTCCTCACGCAGGTCTGCCTCGACCGCGCGGTCGGCGTCGGTGACCGGAGTCAGGTCCGGTTTCGTTTCGATGCGTAGGTCCAGCGCGCCGAACCGGTCACGAGTCAACATGTCCGCGCGGTCGGCCAGCGCCACCGCCAACCCGAGATCGTCCTGGCTCATGGCAGCAGTCCTACCACGGCGGTGTGTGCCGCTCCCGCTCGTGGCTCGGCGACGAAGGACTTTTGGCCTCCCGCCGCACCGGCCTGCAGCGGGATGATGTTACTGCGGGTTGCAGATACGCGTCGCGCATGACCGTCCGGCTCGACACCTCGACCAAATGTATCGGGGGCCGGCTGCCGAGCGAGCTAAATTGCAGGCCGGCCGGATTGCGTGGGCGATGCACCGGCGGTTGACGGGCCTCGACGCACGGGAGCTCGACGTCCTGCTCGCGGGCTGACCGCGTCAGGCAAAGGATGCGTTCGGATCGGGTTCTGGGCCGAACTTGAAGTGGCGACCGGTGATATCGGACGGGGTCACCCGGACATAGTGCTTCTTGAGCGTCGCGGTCCACGGCATCAACTGGGCGCGTTCGGCCTCCTCGATCTCCGCGGCGGTGCGCAGCACCCGCGCGCGGCCTCTGACGATCACACTCCAGCCTTCGGCGACGTCGTGGTCGTCCGCCTCGAACAGCACGACGCTATTCGTCACGGCGGAAAACAATTTGGTGCCCTCGGCGGTTCGGAACAACACCGTCCGGTGCTGCACCGCATAGTTCACCGGGAAGATCTCGGGCTCACCGGCGAAGCTGCTCACTAGCCGCCCCAGGGCGGCGCCGCCCAACCTGCGCCAACTCTCGTCTTCTGACAAAACGACAGCGGGCTCATCAGTCATGGACCTCACCTCTCCTTGGCGCAGCAGTTCTATGTCGACGCTACGGCGAATCCGCGTGAGTCAGTAGGGTCCTAGGTCTCTCGGCGCGGGACCGTCTTCTCCGCAGACGTCCTACCATGGCGGCGTGTGGGAATTCGGTCTGCTGCTTTTGCTCGTCGCGGTCCTGGCGGTATTTCTTGCCCAGCGGTTCGTCCCGCGCGGTCCGCGCGGCGAGCTCCTCAGTGGCACGTTGCTGGTGACCGGGGTGAGTCCGCGACCGAACGTCAGTGGCGAGCAATATGTCACCCTCGCCGGTGTCATAAACGGACCCACCGTGAATGAGCACGCCGTCTACTGGCGCATCGTGGCTGACGTTGACCAATGGCCGACCATGGGCCAACTGCATCCGGTGGTGTATTCCGCTAAAAACCCGGACAACTGGAAGTTCGCCCCACCCGAACCGCCCGCGGCTGAGTTGGGTTAGTCAATAACCTTGCATAGTGGGTGTCAGGTGGCATTCTGAAGGCATGGCGGACAAGGACATCGAGCGGATCCGGGCGAAAAGCGCTCTCGAAGTGGTCAGGCAGCACCCCGTGCTCATGCTTTTCGCAGTGTCCCCCGCGCTCGTGGCGTTGGGTGTCGTCTGGTGGCTTGCCGGCGCTGGGTGGGCGATCGCGGCCGCCATCGCCCTGCTGCTCGCCGGCGTCGGCTTCATCGTTTTCCGGGGCTGAGTCGAGCTCAGCCCCACCGCGATTGCGCCATCTCCGGTCAGGCTGCGCTCAGCCGTGGCCGATGCGAAGCAGCTCGGTGACGTTCGGCAGCTTGACGCGGGGACGCCCGTGCGGCTCGCCGGCCGCACGCTCATGGGCATCGATGGTGTCCCAGTGGTCCGAGGTGATCAGCTTCGGCTGGCGCGAAGCCAGCCAGTCGGCCAATTTGTCGGCGTGGTCTTCGGCGAATTCTGCCAGCGCGCCGTTTTCGGCGGCCGTCAGATCGCTGATCAAGGTATTGACGGTCTCCTGGGAATCCTTTTTATTGGTGCCGATCACACCGGTCGGCCCCCGCTTGATCCACCCGACGACGTATTCGTTGCGGCTGCCCTCCACCCGACCGTCGGTGTTGGGGATGGTCGCGCTCTTGTCGTCGAACGGCAGCCCCGGGGTAGGGATGCCGCGATAACCGACTGAGCGCACCACCAGCTGAGCCGGAAGCTCCTCGCGTTCCCCGGTGTCTTTGGCCGAAACCCGCCCGCTCTCGTCGGCGACTAATTCGTTGCGGCCGAGCACAATTCCCTCGACCTTGTCGTCGCCTTTGATCTCGATCGGGGATGTCAGGAACCGGAACACCATGCGCCGGTGTCCCGGACGGGGGTCGCGGTTGGCGTAGTCACGCAACGCCTTGATGTTCTGCTTGGTAGTTTTGCCGGCGGCCTCGGCATCCTCCTCGCTGACGCCCTCCAGCTGGGCGGGATCGACGATGACGTCGACCCCTTCGAGGTCGGCGAGCTCGCGCAACTCCAGCGTGGTGAACGCGGTCTGCAGGGGCCCGCGTCGCCCGATGATCACCACTTCTTCCACGCCGCACGGGCGCAGCGATTCCAGCGCGTGATCGGCGATATCGGTAGCTGCCAGCTCGTCGGGGTGGGTGACCAGAATGCGTGCGACGTCGAGTGCGACATTGCCGTTGCCGATGACCACGGCCCGGGCGCCCGACAGATCGGGCGAGATCTGCTCGAAGTTCGGGTGCGCGTTGTACCAGCCGACGAAATCGACGGCGGCGACACTGCCGGGCAGTTCCTCACCGGGAATGTTGAGGGAACGATCGGATTGTGCCCCGACGGCGTAGATCACGGCGTCGTAGTGTTCGGCGAGCTCGGCAGCCTCGACATGTTCGCCCACCACCACGTTGCCGAAGAAGCGGAAGCGGGGATCGCCGCCGGTTTTTTCGAACTGCTTGCTGATCGACTTGATCTTGGGGTGATCGGGCGCGACGCCGGAACGGACCAGCCCCCACGGTGTCGGCAACATCTCGAGCATGTCGACGGCGACATCGATCTCGTCGGAGCTATCGGCGGCCTTCAGCAAAGACGCTGCGGCGAAGAATCCCGACGGTCCGGAGCCGACGATGGCGACGTGGAATGGACGCATACCCAAGCCTTCTGTTCATGCCCGGCTGCGACGCAAGGCGCTGAGAACGGGCTGGACGTCGCAGTCGCGGGCGCACATGATGGTGATTTCGATGCTAGACGCTGAACCCCAGCGGATGGTCAAAGTGCCGCGGGTCGCGACCTGAGCATTCGACGCCAACCAGGGCGCCGGTAACGTGGGCGGCTGTGGAACCCGACCGTCAAGCCGATATCGCCGCCCTCGACTCCGCCCTGACCACGGTGGAACGAGTGCTCGATGTGGACGGTCTGCGCAGCCGCATCGAGAAGCTCGAGCATGAGGCGTCCGATCCAAAACTGTGGGACGACCAGGCCAACGCGCAGCGAGTGACCAGCCAGTTATCCCACACTCAGGGCGAGCTGCGCCGCATCGAGGAGCTGCGGCAGCGCCTCGACGACTTGCCGGTGCTGTACGAGATGGCGGCCGAGGAGGATGGTGCGGGCGCCGCCGTTGCGCTGGCCGACGCGGACGCCGAGCTGAAGGCGTTGCAGGCGGACATGGAAGCCGCCGAGGTCCGCACCCTGCTGTCGGGCGAGTACGACGAGCGCGAGGCGCTGGTCACCATCCGCTCCGGCGCCGGCGGGGTGGACGCCGCCGACTGGGCCGAGATGCTGATGCGGATGTATATCCGGTGGGCCGAACAACACAAGTACGGGGTCGAAGTGTTCGACACCTCCTACGCGGAAGAAGCCGGGATCAAAAGCGCGACGTTCGCCGTGCACGCGCCGTATGCCTACGGCACGTTGTCCGTCGAGCAGGGCACTCATCGGCTGGTCCGGATCAGCCCGTTCGACAACCAGAGCCGGCGTCAGACGTCGTTCGCTGAAGTCGAGGTGCTGCCGGTCGTGGAAACCACCGATCACATCGACATTCCCGAAGGCGATGTGCGGGTTGACGTGTACCGATCGAGCGGACCTGGCGGCCAGTCGGTGAACACCACCGACTCCGCGGTTCGGCTTACCCACATCCCAACGGGTATCGTCGTGACTTGCCAGAACGAGAAGTCGCAATTGCAGAACAAGGTTTCGGCAATGCGAGTACTGCAGGCAAAGTTATTGGAGCGCAAGCGTTTAGAAGAGCGAGCTGAGCTGGACGCCTTGAAAGGTGAGGGCGGCAGTTCCTGGGGTAACCAGATGCGCTCCTACGTATTACACCCGTATCAGATGGTCAAGGATCTACGGACCGAGTACGAGGTGGGCAATCCGGCCGCTGTTCTGGACGGAGACATCGACGGGTTCCTGGAAGCGGGGATCCGGTGGCGCAATCGAAAAGATGACGACTAACACCACAATTCTTGCAACTTCGGCAACGCAGCGCTGGCACGACTTTTGGCGCGGCGAAATCGGTGGCTGGATCCTCGATCGGGGCCTGCACATCATCATGCTGTTCATCGCCGCGGTCCTGGCAGTCCGCTTCGTTACCTGGGTGGCTCAGCAGATCACCCGGCAGCTCGATGTCGGCTTCACCGAAAGCGACGCCTTGGTGCGCTCGGAGGCGACCAAGCACCGCCAGGCGGTGGCGTCGGTGATCCAGTGGGTGTCGATCGTGATCATCGCGATCTGGGTCGTCGTTCAGATCGGCGACGTGCTGCAGTTCTCGGTGGGCGGGTTCATCGCGCCTGCCACGGTGCTCGGTGCCGCGCTGGGTTTCGGTGCTCAGCAGCTGGTCAAGGATCTGCTCTCGGGCTTTTTCATCATTGTCGAGAAGCAGTACGGCTTCGGTGACCTAGTCTCGTTGACCGTCTCGGGGATCGCCGCCGAGGCGCGCGGCACGGTGGAGAATGTGACGTTGCGGGTGACCCGGCTGCGATCGTCGGATGGTGAGTTATTCACCATCCCCAATGGCCAGATCGTCAAAACGATCAACCTCTCGAAGGACTGGGCGCGCGCGGTGATCGACATCCCCGTCTCGACCAGCGCCGACCTCAATCGGGTCAACGAGGTCTTGCGCGAGGAGTGCGATCACGCCATGGACAACCCAGTGCTGGGGGAGTTGCTGCTGGACGCGCCCACCCTGATGGGGTTGGAAAGCATCGAGGTCGACACCGTCACACTGCGCATGGTGGCGCGCACGCTGCCCGGCAAGCAGTTCGAGGCGGGCCGGCAGTTGCGCGTGCTGGTCGTTCGGGCACTGGCCCGCGCCGGCATCGTCACTGCTGCCGACGCGACGGTGAGCCTCGTTGAGGACGACCCCGCCCTCCCCGCCGCGCAGGCCGCCGAGGCGGATCACGAGAAGACGCGTCAGTCGGTGCAACGGTGAAACTGACGCTCAACGTCCTGGAGAAGCGCCGCGACGACGAGGAACGCCGATGGCCGCAGTATGTGTTCGGTGGCCGGATGCGCACCTCGACTCTGTTATTGATCGTGGCGTTCCTGGCGGTGTGGTGGGTCTACGACACCTACCGCCCCGAGGCTGCTCCCAAGCCCCCGGCTCCGCAGGTGGTGCCGCCGGGTTTCGTGCCTGACCCGAATTACACCTGGGTGCCGCGCACCAGAGTGGAGAGGCCAGCACCGACCAACACGTTCGTCCCGACTCCGACCAGCACTGTGCCGACCACCCCACCCCCGCCGCCCCCGCCACCGACGACCACCACACCACCACCGTTTGTGCTGCCGTGCCTGCTGCCGGCGCCCTTCTGTCCGCCCAGCGCGAGCCCCACACCGCCAACCCCGCAGCAACCGGTGCCGGGGCCGGGCCCGTCGCCCACATCGCGGCCACCGGCGAGTTGATCTTCGCGGACCAGCGAAATTCACCGCTACACTGGCGTGCCGTGATGATCACCCTTGACCGTGTCAGCAAGAAGTACAAAGCGTCGGCGCGTCCGGCGCTGGACGACGTCAACGTCAAAATCGACAAGGGCGAATTCGTCTTCCTGATCGGCCCGTCGGGTTCGGGCAAATCGACATTCATGCGGTTGCTGCTGGCTGCGGAGTCACCGACAACCGGTGACGTGCGGGTCTCGAAGTTCCACGTCAACAAGCTGCCCGGCCGGCACGTGCCGAAGCTGCGCCAGGTGATCGGCTGCGTTTTCCAGGACTTTCGCCTGTTACAACAAAAGACGGTGTATGAAAACGTCGCCTTCGCGCTGGAAGTCATCGGTAAACGCGCCGACCAGATCAACCGGGTGGTGCCCGACGTGCTCGAGACGGTCGGCCTGTCCGGCAAAGCTAACCGGCTGCCGACCGAGCTATCCGGTGGCGAGCAGCAGCGGGTGGCGATCGCCCGCGCGTTCGTCAACCGGCCGCTGGTCCTGCTGGCCGACGAGCCCACCGGCAACCTCGACCCCGACACCAGCAACGACATCATGGATCTGTTGGAGCGGATCAACCGCACCGGGACGACGGTGCTGATGGCGACGCATGACCACCACATCGTCGACTCGATGCGCCAGCGCGTCGTGGAGCTGTCTCTGGGCAGGCTGGTTCGCGACGAGCAGCGCGGCGTCTACGGGATGGATCGCTAGTGCGCTTCGGTTTCCTGCTCAACGAGGTCCTGACCGGGCTTCGCCGCAATGTCACGATGACGGTCGCGATGATCCTGACGACCGCGATTTCGGTCGGCCTGTTTGGCGGCGGTCTGCTGGTGGTCCGGTTGGCCGAGCACTCCCGGGCCATCTACCTCGACCGCGTCGAGACGCAGGTCTTCTTGACCGAAGACGTCTCGGCGAACGATCCGGCTTGCGGCACCAATCCGTGCAAGGCGCTGCGGACAAAGATCGAGGGCCGCGATGACGTCAAATCGGTTCGCTTTCTCAATCGTCAGGACGCCTACGACGACGCCATCCGAAAGTTCCCGCAGTACAAGGACGTTGCCGGCAAGGACTCCTTTCCCGCATCGTTCATCGTCAAGTTGAACAACCCTGAGCAACACAAGGACTTCGACTTGGCGATGCAGGGTCAGCCCGGGGTGCTCTCCGTGCTCAATCAAAAGGACCTGATTGACCGGCTGTTCGCGGTCCTGGACGGCTTGAGCAATGTCGCGTTCGCCGTCGCTTTGGTGCAGGCCGTCGGCGCGATCCTGTTGATTGCCAATATGGTTCAGGTCGCAGCGTATACGCGGCGCACGGAAATCGGGATCATGCGATTGGTGGGGGCCAGTCGCTGGTACACCCAGCTGCCCTTCCTGGTGGAGGCGATGCTCGCCGCCGGCCTCGGCGTGGGGATTGCGATTGCCGGCTTGATCGTGGTGCGGGCATTGTTCCTGGACAACGCGTTAAACCAGTTCTACCAAGCCAATTTGATTGCCCGGGTCGACTACGCCGACATCCTTTACATCTCACCGATCCTGATCTTGCTCGGCGTGTCGATGGCCGGGTTGACGGCATACGCGACGTTGCGCCTATACGTACGGCGTTAGCTGTGGCCGAAAAGTCCAGTGGGAGCAAGGCGAGTGGTGGCAAGCGTGAGAGCAAAAAGATCGTGGCCACCAATCGCAAAGCCAGGCACAACTACTCGATCTTGGAGTTGTTCGAGGCCGGCGTGGCTTTAGTCGGCACCGAGGTGAAGAGCTTGCGGCTAGGACAAGCCTCGCTGGCTGACGCGTTCGCAACCGTCGACAACGGCGAAGTGTGGTTGCGCAACTTGCACATTCCCGAATACGAGCACGGTAGCTGGACGAACCATGATCCTCGTCGCAATCGGAAGCTGTTGTTGCACAGGCAACAAATCGACACGCTCATTGGAAAAATCCGCGATGGTAACCTCACCCTGGTGCCACTGTCGCTGTATTTTTCCGAGGGCAAGGTCAAGGTGGAACTCGCGCTAGCGCGGGGCAAGCAAGCACACGACAAACGCCAAGACATGGCCCGCCGCGACGCCCAGCGCGAAGTACTGCGTGAACTGGGTCGCCGAGCAAAGGGTATGAACTGATCGGAGCCGCTTACGCGCAGCTGTCCGCCGTCTCGTACGGGGTCAGCGATTTTATGGGCGGCGTAGCAGCTCGCCGGGTAGCCGCGCTGCGGGTGATGCTGGCCGCGTACCCGGTCGAAGCGGTGGTGCTGGGTCTGCTGGCTCTTACTGCGGGTGGGCCTATTCATTCCGGTGCGATCCTTTGGGGCTGCCTGTACGGCGTCGGTCAGGCCTTCGGCATGTGGGCGTTCTATGCGGCACTCGGCTCCGGCCCCATCTCGGTAGTCGCGCCGTTAGCAGGCGTGCTCAATGCCGCCGTACCCGTGGCGGTCGGTATCGCGCTCGGGGAACGACCGGGCCAAGCGGCCTCGGCGGGCGTCGTGCTGGCGATCGTCGCGGTGATGCTGGTCAGCCGTGAGGCCACGGTCGAGGGCGTGAGCCGATTCCGCTTCACCCCCAAGGTGGCCTGGCTCACGATTTTGGCCGGATGTGCGTTCGGTCTCGACTTGGTGTTCCTGCATCAATCGCCACACGACTCCAAGCTTTGGCCGCTGATGTTCGCGCGCCTGTCGGCCACCGTGGTGATCACCATTCTGGCCGCCTCGAGACGTACCCTGCGGCTGCCTCGGGGGCAGTCGATGAAGCTGGCGCTGGCTATTGCGCTGCTGGATATCTGCGCCCTGGTGACCCAGCTGATAGCGCTGCAGTCGTGGATGCTGTCGTTGGCCAGCATCATGATTTCGCTGTATCCGGCGGCCACCGTGGTGCTGGCGATGATGGTGTTGCGCGAGCGCGTCTCTCGCTGGCAGGGGATCGGCATGGTGATGGCCATGGGATCCGTGGCGATGATCGCCGCCAACTAACGTCTTCGGCGCGACCTACTATGGTCCCGGCGGGACACATCATGTCGGGAGAAAACGTTGGGTGAGGACCCGGTTATTCGGGAGTTGTCCGCTGCCGTTGAACGCAGCCCCGATGTGGTCGAGTTGCGGTTGCATCTGGCCGGCTTGCTGGCCGACCGCGGGCGCTGAATCGCCGACGTTCTGCACCATTGGTTCGGGGAGAGCGAACGCAGCATCCGTTCGGTTTTCGACAGCGCGCGCCGCAATTCCCCCTGCGTGCTGTTCTTCGACGAGCTTGATGCATTGGGGCACCCGCGGTCCGCGTTGAGTGGCAGCTCCGGGATGCGCCCTGTCGTCAATACCTTGCTGGAAGAGATGGACTCGGCGACGTCGACGAACGACGGAGTTTATGTGCTCGGCGCCACGAATGCACCCTGGGATGCCGACCCGGCGCTGCGCCGGCCCGGACGGTTTGACCGGATGATTTTTGTGGGATTGCCCGATGCCGACGCCAGGGCAGGAATTCTTCGCTCCCACCTTAAAGACCGGCCGGTGGCGGGCATAGACCTCAAGTCGATCGCGAAGCGCACCGACGGCTTTTCTGGCGCCGACCTTGCGCATGTGTGTGACAGCGCAACGCAATTGGCAATGGCCGAGTCGATGCGCAGCGGTCGGGTTCGCCCGGTAACGATGGCCGATGTTGACGAAGCCACGGAACAGATCCGGCCCAGCACGGGGCCGTGGTTCGAGGTTGCGCGCAACATCGTCGAATTCGCCAACAACGACGGAACCTACGACGATCTGGCAAAATACCTGCGGCGCAGGAAAATTCGGTAAGCGACGATGACATCGGATCTCGGTGTCGACCAAGCCATACGCGTTGCCGACGCGTACTTCGACACCGAGAATTACGAACGTGCGCGCGAGGTCCTGCGTCGTTCGTTGTCCCAACATCCGAGCGATTCCGGGTTATTAGCTCAACACGCGCGCGCCGAATATCTACTCGAAAACTATGACGGCGCTGCGCAAAGCGCCTACGCCGCGTTGTCCGCCGCGCCGCAGCATGAGTTGGCCATGCGGATATATGCGTTGTCGCTCGATGGTGTCGGTCGCTACGGGGATGCCCTGTGGATGGCGTGGCAGGGAGTGAAGACTCATCCGAATGAGCCTTTGCAACACCGGGTTTACGCTCGCCTGCTACAAAAGTCGCGCCAATTGCATTCGGCGCTGCTGGTGGTCGACGAGGCGTTACGGCTTGACCCCGTGAGTCCTGACGGGCTGGTCTTGCGGGGCTCGATCCTTCATGATCTGGGCCGGATCGAAGAATCGACGGCATCGTATCGGCAAGCGTTGGCGTTGGACGCAAACCATGCCGCGGCGCTGAACAATATGGCTGTCAATCGGCTTCAGCGAGGCAAATTCGGCCACGCCTTGCGTGGGTTTCTCGGCGCCGCGGGTAGCGACCCGGCGCTCGGTGATCTCGTGCGCAGGAATATCGGCGCGGTGCTGGCGAAGATGCTGAGACGGATGACCGTCGTTGCCACCGTTTTGGCGGTGTTGATCCAAATCGTCGGGTTTACCCACGGCGACGGGCATCCCACGGTGACGCCGCGGGTGTTTACCGGGTTGGTCACCGCGGCACTGGTTTTCATCCTTGGCCGACTCCTGAACGCCATACCCCGTTCAATTCTGTTTTCCGTCTTGCGGGATCGGGGCTTCGTCGTGGCCCGTCTCGTCCATGCAGTGCTGGTGATGGGCCTCGGAGCGTGGGTTACCGCGTTTGACGGACTGGCATGGACTGTTGCGGTAGCGGGCATTTTGACAATCGCCGGTCTGATTCTGGCGCGAGTGGGGCTAACGCTGGGCCGGTAATCGGCCTAGCATCCGACCATGGCTACGCGTTCTGTCACCACACTGGACAAACCGGATGTGCTGAACGGCCTGTTCACTGTGTGGGACTCGATCGATGCGCTGCTGGCCGGCCTCCCCGAGGCCGAGTGGCGGGAGGCGACCCCACTGCCCGGCTGGTGCGTGCAGGCCGTGGTGTCGCACATCATCGGCACCGAGTCATTCCTCGCCGGCATCCCCGCACCCGAACCGGACATCGACGTCAAGGCGCTCGACCATGTGCGCAACGACGTCGGAGCGATGAACGAGTGCTGGGTGCGCCACCTCGGTGGGCAATCCGGCGACAGTGTCCTGCAGCGATACCGCGCGGTGACCGAAGGTCGCCGCAAGGTCCTGCAGGCGATGTCCGAGGAAGACTGGAACGCCGAGACCCTGACACCTGCAGGCCCCGACAGTTATGGACGGTTCATGCGGATTCGTGTCTTCGACTGCTGGATGCACGAGCAAGACATCCGGATGGCGATTGGGCGGCCATCGTCGGATGCCGAGCTTGAGGGGTCTGCGTCACGACTGTCCCTCGATGAGGTCGCGGCCACCCTGGGCTTCGTCGTCGGCAAACTTGCCAAAGCGCCTGACGGTTCGCGTATCCAGTTCGATCTGACCGGTCCGCTGGCGCGCAGCATCCGCGTCAACGTCGATGGGCGCGCTCAGGTGGTACAGGACTTCGACGGGCTGGAGCCGACGGCGACCGTTCGGGTGGACGCGCTGCAGTTCAGCAGGCTCGCTGGCGGGCGCCCGTTGTGCCCCACACGTGCCCAGGACATCGAACTCGGTGGTGAGCGGGGTATCGCTGCCCGGATCGTCGAGCGGCTGAACTTCGTGATCTGACCGCAAGCTGGTCGGGGAAGATAATTACGTTGCCGCTGGTTGGTAGGGCCGTACAATGGAGTGTCCTGCCGAGGAATCGGTGGGTTCGAAAAGACAAAGCGCGAAAACACAAGACAAGGGGCTGAACGGTTTCGACTTCGCGCATCGAATCAAGGGAA
>DASYJS010000452.1:0-17528 GCA_035996225.1 Mycobacterium sp.
GCCCAGCAGCGACCCTTGAATTCCCCGCATGATCGACACCATGCCGTTGTAGTCGGCAACGTAGTAATTGCTGCGGATGATGGCTCGTCCGATGGCCAGGCCCGCGAGTGCCAGCAGTACCACCAGCGTGACGACGATGAACATCCGCCGCCATGCCCACCGAGGCCGGCTAGCCGGCTCCTCTTGTTGCACAACGCGTTTGGCGGCCTCTTTGCGGGGACCGATTGCGGAAGCCCGGCCCGCCGAGGTGTTGGGCAGCGTCAGCTGGTCTTCTTCACCGGATACCGCGCCGGCGAGAATCGGCTGGGTCTGGCCGTAGTCATAGTCGACGACATCGGCAACCACGACCGTCACGTTGTCGGGGCCGCCACCGCGCAACGCCAATTCGATGAGACGGTAAGCGCTTTCGGCAACGTCGGGAATCTGCAGGGCCTCGTGGATGGTCTCGTCACTCACCGGATCGGATAGCCCGTCCGAGCAGAGCAGGTAGCGATCACCGGCGCGCGCTTCTCGCATGGTCAAGGTGGGCTCGACCTCGTGGCCGGTCAGCGCCCGCATGATCAGCGATCGCTGCGGGTGGCTGTGCGCCTCTTCCCGCGTGATCCGTCCTTCGTCCACCAGAGTTTGGACGAAGGTGTCGTCCTTGGTGATCTGGGCCAACTCGCCGTCGCGGAGCATATAGCCGCGCGAGTCTCCGATGTGCACCAATCCAAGACGGTTGCCCGCGAACAGGATTGCGGTAAGTGTGGTGCCCATCCCTTCGAGATCGGGCTCCATCTCCACTTGTGCGGCGATGGCCGCGTTACCGGAGCGCACCGCCGCATCGAGTTTGGCGAGCAGGTCGCCACCGGGTTCGTCGTCGTCGAGGTGAGCCAATGCGGCGATCACCAATTGGGACGCCACCTCGCCGGCCGCGTGGCCGCCCATGCCGTCGGCAAGGGCCAGAAGTCGAGCGCCTGCGTAGACCGAGTCTTCGTTGTTGGCGCGTACCAGGCCGCGATCGCTGCGGGCGGCATATCGCAGGACCAGGCTCACGGGCGCAACTCGATTGCCGTCTTGCCGATCCGAATCGGCGTTCCGATTGGAACTCGTACCGCAGTCGTCACCTTCGCCCTGTCAAGGTAAGTACCGTTGGTCGATCCTAGATCCTCGACGTACCATTCCGAGCCGCGCTGAGATAGCCGGGCGTGCCGCGTCGAGGCGTAGTCGTCCGTTAGCACCAGCGTCGAATCGTCGGCACGCCCCATCAACACGGGCTGTCCGCTGAGTGTGATGCGTGCACCTGCCAATGCCCCTTCGGTCACGACCAGATAGCGGGCGGCATGGCGGCGCTGGCGGGACGGCAGCAGCGTGCCGCGCAATGCCAAGCCACGGCGCACCATGACCGCACCGGTTGGTGCGTAGATGTCAGTTTTCAAGATCCGCAGGACGGACCAGATGAATACCCATAACAACATTAAAAATCCGGCACGCGTCAGCTGCAGTACCAGTCCCTGCATCTGGCGTCCTTTCCGTCCTGGCGCCGCACCTCGTGAAACCAAGCAACGTCACGATACTTGGAGGGCGCTCGACGCGGGGCGAAGCACGGCAGCTTGTGCCCGGTGCGTTCAGTGGATCCGAACGATGATCTCCGAGTGGCCCAAACGGATCACGTCACCATCGGCCAGCTGCCACTCTTGTACCGGCGCGTTGTTGACGGTCGTGCCGTTGGTGGAGTTGAGGTCGGACAGCAACGCGACCTGTCCATCCCAGCGGATTTCCAGGTGGCGTCGCGACACACCGGTGTCGGGCAAGCGGAACTGGGCGTCTTGTCCGCGACCGACGATGTTGGAACCTTCGCGCAGCTGGTAAGTCCGGCCGCTGCCATCGTCGAGCTGTAGCGTGACCGCCGTTCCGGCGGCCCCATAACCGCCTTGGCCGTAACCGCCGTAGCCGCCACCGGCCGGTTGGCCGTAGTCACCCTGCTGCCCGTACTCGCCTTGCTGGCCGTACTCGTAGTCGGGGTGGGCCGTCTCGGGGTATCCACCGCCGCCCTGGGGGCCGTAGCCGCCGCCCGGAATGCTCTCGGCGTATTGCGTGTAGTCGCCCGCGCCGCCGTACTCCTGCTGGCCGCCGTAGCCCGGTGCGCCCTGCTGGTAACCCTGGTCGTAGCCGGCACCCTGCTCGGGGTAGGACGGCCGTTGCTGTTCGGGCGCGCCTTGGGGCGGGTAGCCGCCTTCCTCGGGACGCGCAGGCCCGCGACCGTAATCGTCATAGCCGCCGCCGTAGCCCTGACCGCCGCCGGGCTGACCGCCGCCGGGAGGAGGAGCGTAGCCGCCGCCTCCCTGGCGGTAGCCCTGGTCGTAACCTTGCCCGCCTTGGTCGTAGCCTTGCCCGCCGTAGCCGCCGCCAGCAGGCGGACGCTGCTCATACGGCGGCGGGTAGCCGCCCTGCCCCTGGTCGGGGTAACCGCGGCCCTGGTCGGGGTAGCCGCCTTGGCCCGGGTAGCCGCCCTGCGGCGGGTAACCGCCTTGTTCGGGATAGCCTCCACGCTGGTCTTGGTAGCCGCCCTGCTCGGGGTACCCGCCGCGCTGGTCTTGGTGGCCGCCGGGTTCCGGGTAGCCACCCTGGTCGGGCTGGCGAGGCGGCGGGTATCCGCCCGGGGGCGGGGGTGGGTAGCCGCCTTGCTCCGGCGGAAGTCCCGCGCGAGGGTCGGGCCCGCCCTGCGGATCTTGACCGGGGCGCTGGTCGTCCTGCGGACGCCCGTAACGCTCGTCGTAGTACTCGTCGCCGGGACGCCCCTGCCCCTGACCGCCGCGGTAGCTCGAGTTGTCACTCATTGGTGGTACTCCTGGTTCTGCGCTGAACGCCTGACCTGATTGTGGCCGGGCGTGATCGTTGACCGTCGGGCGGGGCTCGACATCGGGGTTGACAGCACCGCGGGCGCGGAACTGGCCTGTATGCAGGTTCGGCAATTGCTCGAACCGAACGACGACATCACCATACGTTTCCCACCCCTGTTCATGGATATAGTCGGCCAGGTATCTAGCGAAAGCGCCCGACGTGAGATCCGGATCGGCGCCCACCTTCTCAAAGTCGTGCACACCGAGGGTAATGACGTATTCGTTAGGCGCCAAAAGGCGATTTCCGTGAAGCGGCCGGATGCCGTCTTCGGCTTCGCGCCGCAATAGAGCCTCAACCTCTTGGGGGACAATCGATCCCCCAAACATTCGGGCAAAGGCATCGCCGACGGTCGACTCAAGTCTGCGCTCGATCCGCGCGGCGAGCCCCTTTTGGCTACCCATGCTTCAGCGCTCGCCCGCACTTGTCGCGGTATATCGCCGGCGCAAGGCAAACGACTCGCCCGCGTGTCGCATCACTCGATCATGGTATCGGGACAGGGCGATGCTGCGTCACCGTGAGAAGTCTGAGAATTGCATCCGAGCTGGTCAACCCGGTCCCGGCGTGAGGCGATCCGGTACGGGACGGGCTCCGACGCCCCCGGGCGCGGTTAGGGCGAACGGCCACTACAGTGATATGTTCCTGCGGTTGTTTTCCCCGGGCGAGTGGCGGAATGGCAGACGCGCTGGCTTCAGGTGCCAGTGTCCTTCGGGACGTGGGGGTTCAAGTCCCCCTTCGCCCACCAATATAACTGCATGTCAGAGGCTTAAATCGACGGCGGTCACGGGATCGCGTGGCCGTAATGAAATCTGCAGCGGCGCCGACGATCTACCGTAGGCCGCCGCCGCTTGACAAGCCGCTATGCCGGATCCAGCATCATGGCGGGAAGACCACCGGTGGGATTCCGTGAACGCGGCGGCGGGGAATCACGTGAACGTCCACAGCTCGCTGAGCAGCTTTGTCTTCGGTAAGCCGATGCGAGAGGCCATTGCCGTTGGAACGGTCGTGCTTGCACTCTTTGCGGCTTGCTGGCGTGGCCATGCAGCACACACAGCAGTAAGCGACAGCTCGCAGGCAGCGCAGGCGCCAGCTGCGGCTCCCGCACCTGGCTTCACAACTGTCTCCAAGCAGCCCGATGCTGCCACCGCACCTGACTTCACAACTGTCTCCAAGCAGCCCGATGCTGCCACCGCGCCTGACTTCGCAACGGTTTCCAAGCTGATCAACGATGCGATTGCGGCAAATAGGCTGCCAGGTGCTGTGGTTGTGATCGGGCATGGTGGCGAGCTCGCCTTCCACCAGGCTTATGGCTCGCGCAAGCTCGCAGGCGAACCCGGGCTAGATGGATCGCCTGCACTTGCAGAGGCGATGACCGAGGACACGATCTTCGACTTGGCGTCGTTGACGAAGATCCTCGCAACGGCGACTGCCATCATGCAGCTTTACGAACAAGGCAAGGTTCAGTTCGACGATCCCGTGCAGCAGTATTTGCCGGACTTCAACACGGCGAACGATCCACGGCGGGCAAAGGTAACGGTTCGCATGTTGCTTACGCACACTTCAGGTGAGACGGGAGACGTAGAGCTCAAAGATACGTGGGGACTGAGCGGAGCCGATAAAGCAGAAGGCATTCATCGCGCGGTCACGACCCCGCTGGAGTCGGGTCCTGGTGAGGTTTTCCGCTACTCCGACATCAACTTCATTCTGCTCGGGGTGCTGATCGAGACAGTCACAGGCGAGGCAGAAGACGTTTACGTTCAGGAACACGTATTCGCGCCGCTTGGCATGGAAGACACCCGCTACCTTCCCCCGGCCAAAGCATGTGGTTCGCACACGGTGAGAGGAGCTGCGATTGCGTCGGCTCCCGCGCCAACAGGCGTGCCGGGCGTTTGTTCTGCAGGTACGTGGAGCGCCGGTCTTTTGTCGCGCATCGCACCGACAGCGCGTGATGAAGAGAGCAGAGCCGATCCGAGCAAGAATCCCGATCTTGATTACCTGCTTCGGGGCACCGTGCAGGACACGACGGCACGGCGCATGGGTGGAGTGGCCGGGCATGCCGGTGTGTTCTCGACGGCGCACGATGTGCGCATCTATGCGCAGGCCCTGCTTGATCGGCTTGCGGGCCGAGCGAGCGAATTTCCGCTGGCGCAAACGACTTTGGAGTTGATGACGACTCCGCAGCAGCCGGGCCATGCAGCTCAACAACTCCAAGCAGCGAACGATGCCGCCCGGAAAGCCGTCGCAAAGAGACCAAATACAACACATCCGCTGCTCGCTCCGCACTATCCGGCGATCACGGGGCAAAACCTGCGCGGCTTTGGCTGGGATATTGATACGCCCCTTTCCATGCCGCGAGGCATGGTCTTTCCGATCGGCAGCTTTGGCCACACAGGCTTTACCGGAACCTCACTTTGGCTAGACCCAGGCTCAGATACCTACATAGTTCTGCTCACGAATTCGATTCATACGCGGGGCAGTCCACCGATCTCGGATCTGCGAGGTGAAGTGGCGACGGCGGCGGCCCAGGCCCTGGGTCTTTAGAGCCGTGCGTCGCAGGCCATGACTTCGATACTGCCCGGCAGAAACACCGCGCGGGATGTGCGCTCATAGAAGGGTCAGGCGCCGTCGACGGGAATTAACGTCTGAGCCGGCGGCGAGGCTCAGGGCCGCTCAAAGTGTTGGTAGTCAGGAGCCCTCCAGTCGCCACCCCACTGCCAGCCACGATCAGCGAAGACGAGCTCGGCAGGGTCGCCGTTGTGTAAGAGTCCTGGGTCGGTGCGGCTGCGATCCAGGTAGGCCGCCGCATTCTGCGGTTCGAAATATCCGCTGGCGTAGAGGCACGGGTTGAGAAGCGGATTGAGATCGATAGCCCGACCGTAAGCGTGTGGAGACCATTCGTTGGTTCCAGGGATGCTTCGGCAGTTGAACGCCGAAGTGTTGTTGTCCTCCATGGATAACTCATCATCAGCATCCGAGTAGTGGTCGACCGTGCGGATCTTCTCGACCGGATAACCCAGTCGGTAAAGCTGTTCGAAGATCGCGATGACCTCCGGCACCAGGTCTTCATGCACGATCAGCTCGCCGCGGTGAGTCTGGCCGTCGAAACCGATGTGGTCGACGCTGACCCGTCGCAGCCGCCCCGGCTCGACGGGGCAACCCGGCCGCCAGCTCGCGCCGAGTTCGGCGGCAGTGACCGGTCCCACGGTCGCACCGGCAGGTGCCGGGGACACGCTGGCCGACGACGGCGCGGCGGCCGACGGTGACGGTGTAAGGGACGGTGATGGTGTAGCCGCACGAGGTGGCAGCGCGGTGGTGCACTGCACCAGCACGACACCCGCTGCGAGCATTTCCGCCAGCACGGCACCCCGCCGCTTGAAGGACGTCAATTGGGATGAGTCCTCACCGCTTGCTTCCGTCCCTGCAAGACCGCTGCAATAAGCGGTTTCGCTAGCCAAGTCCGGTGCCAACGCTACCGCAGACAGCTTGCCTTGTATTGGCTACAGAGGCGGCTAATGCGCGCGATCGGGGGCTGATCGCGCTCGGCGAGCACGAGGAAGCCCGGCATCAGCTGGGCGGCATCAGCCATAGCACGTTCTACGCGCTGATCAAGGAAGGCGAACTGTCGCTCGTTAAAATCGGCAGTCGCTCATTCGTCCAGCCGGAAGAACTCGACGAGTTCCTCAGGAGAAAGCGATGTGAAGGGCGAATGCCGTCTTGACGCCGTCAAGACTCGAAAACGAAACCGCAGGTACCGAGCGGTACTGAATCGGAACGAGTCGGACCGAAACTGCAGGTAAGCCACTATTTCGCCTGGTCAAGGAGGGGTTCAAGTCCCCCTTCGCCCACCACAGCGGTTCTACGGACTGCCGGCATTGAGGTCACGAACTGTACGAGGGGTCGTGACCTTTGTGTTTTGTTCAGCCGCACTAATGCATCAGAACCGCCCCGCCACGACCGGTGGCTCCACACTCACGCAGGACAAATCCCGCACGACCACGTCGGCGTTCACCAGTTCCGCCGGATCGTGCTAAGTAATCGGGATTTCTGCGAAGGAGTCCGCACTCTGCGGCCCACTCCTCGTCATGCCGCCGACAACTTGCCATGCAGCGCGTCACGTCCACCGATGCCGATAGATCGGACGCCGCCGGGAAGCTCCGCCGAGTCCATCGGCAGGACGCGGGCTGCGGTCAGCTTGTACCGCTGTCTTTGGTGAATCACCGTCGCGGCGTCGGCCGCGAGAACGTTGCGTACCCAGTCGGACGCTGCCCCATAGTTCAGCACGACACAGAGGCTGCCGTTGCCAACAAAAGCCATGACAGGCGTCTGATAGACCTTGCCCGACCTGCGCCCACGGTGCTCAATGATTGCCATGTGGCGCAGGCGTGGTGCCCATACCTTCTGAACCGGATTCGTTACGAACTTGTTGAGCCGGGCAACGGGCCGCATCGCTCTTGGGCCGATAGCGGAAGCGATTCGCGCCATGACTGCCGCAACAGTGTCTGCGAGTGGTCTTGCCACCGGAAACCTCCTCCGACATCAAGGTACCGAACGTCTTCTCGTAGCTAACGAATCGGGATTGGCCACGCTCGCCGGCGGTGGTTAACTGCAATCGTGCGCAGACAACCAGAGCTGGCGCGACGCTTCTTTGATCGATTCGAGCCGGTGCACGCGGTGACATACTTCGCGCCGGAGGCGCGGGCGGCACTCGACGCGCTGGGTTACCGAGGTTTCTGGATGGGCTACTTCGCGGCCCGGTCGGCGCCGCTGGGCACGGTGCCGCCGGAGGTGGTCACCGCGATCTTTTACAACTTCGCCCCCCAACGCGTCGCCAAGGCCCTGCCGGCGGCATGGCAGATCGCCGGCCCGGAAGCCGCGTTGCGAGCCCGGCAGGACTCAGCGGTCGCGGCGCTGCGCCGCTACGGCTTGAAAGAGGACGAATATGTCAGTGCTGCAGCGGAATTGGCGGGAAAGGCGGCGCGTCACGCGACGGCTGATGGACGACCGTTATTCGCCGCCAACCTGGCGCTGCCATGGCCGGACAATCCGCTGGCCGCGCTGTGGCATGCCACCACGCTGATGCGTGAGCAGCGCGGCGACGCCCACGTGGCGGTGTTGACCGCCGCCGGCATCTCGGGACGAGAGTCCAACGTGTTACACGCCGCGGCGGACCGCGTCCCGCGGGACTACATCGCCCGTACCCGCGATTACGACGACACCGAGTGGCGTCAGCAGGAAGAGCGACTCGCCGAGCGGGGCCTGCTCAACCACGACGGGTCGCTGACCGCGCCCGGCCGCGACCTGAAGGACCACGTCGAAGCGAGCACCGACGCGCTTGGCCTGTCGGCGCTCGACGGGCTCAGCGATGACGAGGTGGAAGCGTTGTTCCAGGCGCTGACGCCGATCACCCGGGCGGTGGTTGATGGCGGCGATGTTCTGGCTGTCACTCCAATGTCGTTGCGCCGCGACGAATTACACGATACCAGCGCGCACTTGGCCTCTTCCTAACGAGGATTGGCCGCTACGGATCGCGCGGAAGCAGACGCTGCTTCTGCTCGACGAATTCGTCTTGGGTAAGGATGCCCGCGTCCCGGAGAGAGGCCAGCTCACGCAGCTCGGCGGCGATGCTAGTGATCGGGCCACCGGCCGGGATCTGCGGTAGTTCGGGCGGCTCAGCCGGCGGTGAGTCCTTCGGCTTGCGCCCGAGCATCCCGATGCGCTCCTGGCGTCCCGCGACACCACCGCCGGTCGTACCGGCCATCGCGCGTCCGGCCATGCTCGCCAACGCCATCTGGCTGAACAGGCTTCCCGCACTGGAGCCGGTGGCTTGTGCGGCGGCGCCGACGGTCGCGGCCGGCAGCGCCGCCGTCATGGCGCGCAATTCGGGGGCCGCGGTGGCCCATCCCGGCGGCACCGACAACCGTCCGATCGAATTCGCTTGGTTGAAACCTCCGGTAACCGTCGAGGCAGGGTTGGTGAGCACCGGAAATGACGTCGGCGGTGCCGGTGCGTTGCCGGGCCACGGTTGCACACCCCCCCAGCCGCTAACGATGTCGTCGGTGTGAACACCGGTGAAGTAGCCGCCCACGTCAAAAGGAAGGGCCGTGGTTCCCAACGAGGTATCGGCTGTGAGGCCCGCCGCCCCGAGTTCCGGATCGACAAAAACCGCACTCAGGTCCGCAAGCAAGCCGAGCAGGTCCCGCCCCCCAAAGCCCGGGAAGGCTAAGGACGGGCTGGCCAGGTTGGTCAGCGCGTTGGGCACCGCGGAGAAGGTCTGCTGGACGGTCCGCTGCGCGTTGCCAGCGGAGACGCCGGCGGCTTGGGCGACCGCGTCGGCTTGGCTCGCGGACCCGTCGGTGCTGGTGCTCGATGATGGCGACTCGAACGGCGTCAGCGATGTGGCCAATGCCGACTCACTTGCGTAACTCTGCATGGCGCCGGTGTCCTGGGCCCACATCTCGCCGTACTGCGCTTCGGTAGTCGCGATCGCCGACGTGTTCTGCCCGAAGAAGTTCGTGGCCACCAGGGCAGCCAGCAGGCTGCGGTTGCCAGCGACCACCGGCGGGGGCACCGTCTCGGCGAACGCGGCTTCATAGGCCGCCGCCGCCGCGACGGCCCGGTTGCCGGTCTGCTCGGCCTGCTCGGCGGCGGTTCTCAACCAGGTCACATAGGGGGCTGCCGCGGCAGCCATCGCTGCCGCTGCGGGGCCCAGCCAGGGTCCAGCGGTCAGCTCAGCGATTGCCGACTGATACGAGGTTGCTGTCGAGTGCAGCTCGGCGGCGAGTGTGTCCCATGCCGACGCGGAGACCAGCATCGGTCCGGCACCAGGTCCGGCGTAGATGCGCGCGGAGTTGATCTCCGGCGGCAGAACCGCGTAATCCATGTATCCCTCCAATCGAGCAGACCCAGCGCTGGCGGCATAGTGAACGGCAAACGAACACGAGGCCTCGGTCGGACCTGGCCAGCCGCGTCAACCATTTTGCTCACGGAGACCTGTGAACTAGCTGGGAGGTCCCGGACCCCGCGATGCGACCCCGATGCACGCGTACTGGGATACCCAATTTACGCAGCTGTCCTGCTAGAACACGTTATGCCACGCGACTAGGCGATATCCGCCGAATTCGCAAGCCCGGCTCGCGGTTCCAGGGAAGGTTTAGCTGCCCGATGAGGCCGGCGGACGCTCGGCACTCGTCGCAGTAAAGGCGGTTGGAAGTCGTCGCCGACAAGACGTCTGCTTAGCTGCTGGGCTGGGTCTGCACCCAGCCCCTGACCTCGGCGGTGACGGGGTCGGTTATCTCATCGAATTCGGGATGCTTCTTGAGCACCGTCTCGACCATCGAGCACACCGGCACGATTCGTTTGCCCGCGTCGCGCGCCCCGTTCAGCGCCTCCTCGACCAGGATGGTTGCCAGGCCGCGTCCGCCGTATTCAGGATCGACCACGGTGTGGTAGAAAACACGCTGGTCGCCGCGGTCCGCGTAGTCGGCGTGGCCGACGGTCTGGCCCTCGACGGCAATGGTGTACGTCTGGCTTCCCTCGGAGACTGTGGTCGGTGCACCGGTCTTATCGGTTGTCATGTGGATTCCTTTCTATTCGGTCCGTGCGGTGTTGGTCGTGGCCGCAACCGGGTTGTCGGCAGCGGCGGGGCTGGCAGTCGCGTGACTGAACCCCGATAGCCCTCGACGGCGCCGAAGCGCCCGTCGGTGTCTTCCCATAGTTGGCGATAGCGGACGATCTCGTCGTGGTTGCGCCCGACGAAGTTCCACCACATCAGCAGCTCTTCGGTAAAGGGGGCGCCCCCCAACAGCACTACCCGCGCCCGCCGATCCCCAACATTGCGCAGGTGTAGCGCGGCGCTGCCCGGGCCTTGGTAGCCGAGGTCGCCGACTGCCAGCGGCGTTCCGCTCAACGCTACGGTGCCCGAGTCGCAGAGCAGGCCGTGTTCGAATGCCGGGTCGACGTCGATGTGCAGCTCAGCTTCGCCGTCGAGATCGATCTGGGCGCCCAGCAGCGGCGTGAACGTATGCACCGGCGACCGGGTGCCGGCCAGCTCTCCGATAAACACCCGGGCCACCGCGCCCGGAAGCGCGACCGGGCCGGGCACATGGTGAGCGAAGCCTCGCCCGGTGTCGCGATCGGAATCGGGCAGCGCGACCCAAAGCTGCACTCCGTGCAGAACGGCGCCCGGCCCGACCGATACCTCGGAATGGCAAATTCCCGCCCCGGCGGTCATCAGATTCAACTCGCCGGGCCGGACCAGGGCGTGCACGCCCGCACTGTCGCGGTGCTCCACTTCCCCACTGAACAGCCAGCTCACCGTTTGCAGTCCCGTATGTGGATGAGGTGGAACATCCATGCGCGCGGTGACGGGGCCGTAGTGATCGATAAAACACCACGCTCCGATCAGCGAGCGCTGCCGTTGCGGCAGGGTGCGTTGCACCCGGATGGCTCGCGGCCCGCCCAGCGGAACCTCCCGCGGCCGCAGCACCTCGATACCCGAATCGCGTGAAGCGCTGCAGGCGACTTCGGCCGGCGCGGTCTCCAGGTTGCTCACCGTGCACCCTTCGTTGCGGGCGTAACACCGCGACCGTACCGCGCGGGCTTACCTGCCCGGCGGCCGCAGCAGCCGCATGGCCGCCTGCATGATCGGTTCGGGGATTTGATCCTTCACCGAGAGCGCCGCGTCGGCCGCGCGGGACCGCAGCGGGGCGCCTCGGCCGAACATCCGGTTCAGCGGTCCGCCGGACGGCTCGAGCACGACATGCAGGGGCGGGGTGCCTACAGTGGCGCCCAGCGCATTCGAGATGACCATCCGCTGAATCTCGCTGGTGCCCTCGAAGATGGTGTACAGCTTGGCATCTCGGTACCACTTCTCGACCGGGTGATCGGTGATATAGCCCCAGCCGCCCATGGTCTGGACGGCGCGTTCGGTGGCCTTGATGGCGACCTCGCTGGCGGCGAGCTTGGCCATCGAGCCCTCTCCCCGTTCGAACGCGACCTCGTTGGCTGCCATCCAGGAGGCCCGCCAGGTCAGTAGCCGAGCCGCGTCGATCTGTGTTGCCACGTCGGCCAAGGGAAACGCGATGCCTTGGTTGTCGATGATCGGTCCGCCGAACGCTTCCCGTTCGGTGGCATATGCTGTCGCATACTCCAATGCGGCACGTGCGATGCCGATTGCCTGGGATGCGACCATCGGGCGGGTCTGCTCGAAGGTGCCCAGGGTCGCCGAGCCCGAGCGCTGTCCACCCGCAACCAGTTCGCGGGCCTTGGCGAGTTTGTGTTCGAGCTTGTCTTGTCCGCCAAGCAAATTGGCCTCCGGAACGCGTACACCGTTGAACCGCAACTCGGCGGTGTGCGATGCGCGGCAGCCAAGCTTGTCAAGCTTGCGCACCAGTTCCAGTCCAGGTGTGCCACCCGGCACCACGAATAGGGCCTGACCGCGGTGGCCGAGTTCCCCGTCGACGACAGCGTTGACCACATGCACGTTGGCGATGCCGCCGTTACCGATCCACATCTTGTGGCCGTCGATGATCCAGTCGTCGCCGTCGCGGCGTGCCCGGGTGCGCAGATTACGTACGTCACTGCCACCTTCGGGCTCGGAAATCGCCAGTGCGGCGAGTTTGAGATCGCCTGGGGTGCCAAAACATTCGGGTGCCCATTGCAGCATCTGCTCCGGGGAAGCGGACTGACCGATCGCCGAGAGCGCCAGTGCCGGCATCACAATCGCCAAACCGATTCCGGCACAACCCCAGAACAGCTCTTCCATGAACATCGGCAGGGACAGGCCGGTGGGATCGCCGATGAGATCGCGGTAGAACAACGGACTATAGAAGCCGCGCTCGGCAGCCTCCTCGAGGACCGGCCAGGGAAATTCCTGCCGCTGGTCGTAGTCGAGCGCGACCGGACGCACCACCGACTCCGCGAATTCGTGCGTGCGCCGGGCAAGGTCGTGCTGTGCTGCCGTTGGTGTCAGGTCGAAGGTCATGAACGCACCTTTGGGTCGACGGTCTGATGTCCCGCCGCGACCGACTACCCCGCCGACTGGGTGAACAAACGTTCACGCGGCCCAGCGTCGGTCAGGCTGCCGACCGTGGCCCAACCTGTGCGGGCGGTAGGTGCAACACCACCGCGGGTATCGGTATGGCCTCGTGTTCGCTGCGCGCCAACAGCGTCGCGTTCTCGGGTAGCTGCCGGGAGTTGATCTCGCCGGCGGCGATGCGCCGCAGGATGTCGTGGGCTCGAGCAAGCTGTTCGCGCTTGCGGTACTGGCCTCCGGGAAGTTTGACGCCCGCCCAGACGCCGTACTCCTCGCGATGCGCGATGGCGTACTGGGCGCATCGACGCTGTTGTGCCAATGGGCAGCGGCGCAGGCATTGGAGCCGCGCCTCGGTGGCCGACCGCTCGTAGGCACGCGCCTTTGCCGCGCCGTCGCCGCTGTCGTCGTCGGGGTAGCCGAACCACAGTTCGGGGTCGGTTACGCAGGGGTGTCCCATGTCGGCCTCCTTGTCTGGATGAAACGTAGGCAAAAGCGTATACGCAACTCCGTCCCTCGCGCAAGAGAAACGAGACAAGAACGTATATACATAGCGATAGCACCAGGGCTGTGTAATATCCGGCCTATGGCCGGAGCCCGCGGTGAGCCGTGAATCGGCAGGTGCGGCCATCCGTGCATTGCGCGAGTCGCACGACTGGTCCCTAGCGGAGCTTGCTGCCGCAACCGGCGTCAGCATCATGGGACTGAGCTATCTGGAGCGCGGCGCCCGCAAGCCCCACAAAAGTACTGTTCAGAAAGTTGAAAACGGCCTGGGCCTGCCGCCCGGCACCTACTCGCGGCTGTTGGTGGCGGCCGACCCGGATGCCGAACTGGCCCGATTGATCGCCACGCGGCCCCCAGAAACGATGTCCCCGCCACGCTCCGGGGCGGTGGTGGTCGACCGTCACAGTGACACCGACGTGCTGGAGGGCTACGCCGAAGCCCAACTCGATGCCCTCAAATCCGTCATCGATCGGCTGCCGGCGACGACATCAAACGGATATGAGACGTATATTCTCTCTGTGATCGCGCAATGCGTGAAGGCAGAGATGCTCGCCGCCAGCTCATGGCGCGTGGCCGTGAACGCCGGCGCCGACTCGACGAACCGGCTGATGGGGCATCTCCAGGCCCTCGAGGAAACGCGCAGCGCTCTGCTGAAGCGAATGCCCAACAGCTTGAGCGCGCGGTTCGACCGGGCCTGCGCGCAGTCCCCGCTACCCGACGCGATCATCGCGGCGCTGCTCGGTGTGAGCAGTGACGAAATGTGGGACATCCGCAACCGCGGGGTGATCGCCGCGGGAGTACTCCCCCGCGTTCGCGAGTTCGCCGACACGGTGGGGGCGACGAGCCAAGACGGCACAGATCAGGGCAGCGGCGGGGGGGACCGATGACCGAAAGCGATATCGAGGCGTTGAGGCGCGCTCATCAGTTGTTCGCCGGGAGCACGCGGACGCCAACGCTGGACGTGCCCGACCGCGCCGTACTGAGCCGAAACCCCGCGCCGAATAGCAGTGTGGGACCAGATAATTACCAATCCCTGGTAGCCCGAAGCCACGAAGCGCTGCGCTCGGCAGCGCGCACGGATGCCGCGGCGGCGGGCGTCATCGCCGGCGCCCACCACGATCGGGTCCAGGCTCGTGAGCTGACCAAGAACGTCCTCGACGAGGCCCGCGCCGACGCCGCCGTTGCGCCAATGACGCCGCTGGCCCAGCGCGAGGCCATGCGCCGTCGGGTCGCGCGACTCCGCGCGCAACGGGCACACGTGTTGGCCGCACGCTCACGCGCGCGACGGCATTCGATGGCGCTGCGGGCACTGCGTTACCGGATGCTGCACCATCACCGTCCGGGAATGGGCGGACTGCGGCTGCCGCCGCCGAGCAGCCGTGCCGGAATTGCGGTGCGCGCGGCGCTATCCCGACTGGGTCGCCCCTATGTCTGGGGCGCGACTGGCCCCGATCAGTTCGACTGTTCCGGGCTGGTCCAGTGGTCCTATGCGCAGGCGGGTATCCATCTGGACCGCACCACATATCAGCAGATCAACGACGGGATCCCGGTGCCGCGTTCGCAAGTCAGGCCAGGCGATCTCGTCTTCCCGCACACTGGGCACGTGCAGATGGCCATCGGCAACAATCTCGTCGTCGAAGCGCCCTATTCGGGTGCTTCGGTTCGGATCAGCCAGCTGGGAAACTATGTCGCGATTCGCCGGCCAATATGAATCCGCCGGCCAATATGAGAAGTGGGCTTGATGATTAGGTTGAACGCATGTCGGAACAAGCCGGACCTTCGCTAGGCGCCATTCAGGCGCGGCAGTCGGCACTGGCGTCCCGGCACAGCACGGTCGCCGAGGCCGACCGGGTGCTGACGGACGTGCTCGCCAGCGCACATGCCGCGATGCGGGAGAGCATCAGGCGTCTGGACGCGATCGCCGACGAGATCGACCGCGCTGTTCCGCATCAGGGGCGTCTGGCTGTCGATACCCCCATGGGCGCGAGGGAGTTTCAGAAATTTCTGGTTGCCAAGCAGCGTGAGATCGCGGCGGTCGTGGCGGATGCGCACGAGTTCGATCACGCGAAAAAGGCTGTGCTGGAAAGCTTGCGGGGCGAGTACGGCGTGTCGGCGGGCTAGCGAGATGCTGCCCGGCGATGTTCATCCACAGTCGTGTCGCGGTGAATTGTCGGCAGCGGCCCGCCTAAGTACTGTCACCCGGCATGGAGGGGTCGCGACACCGCCCGCACTGGGGCGCAGCGCCGTTTGCCTAGCCGATGTCGACATATGACGAGTTGCTGGCCACGGTCAAAGCCGTGCGCGACCGCATCGGCGATCCGAATGCGTGGCAGAGCGGGCTGACGCCGACAGAGCTGGCCGCGGTGGTCACCCCCACGACACGTCCGGAACAACTCGGCACGATTCTGGCCAAGATCCGCCAACAACATCCGGGCGTATTCGGCCCCGGCGCGACACCCGGTGGCCCGCAGGCTCGACGGACATCAGACTCACCCCAGGGGCCGTCGGATCGAGAGCAGGGCGCCGCCGCCGAAGCCATAGCAGGCGCTGAAGCCGCACTGGCACACCAGAATTCGGCGAGCTCTCAGCTCGACCTGCAAGTGATTTCGGCGATCATGAACGCACACCTGAAGACTGTCGAAGGCGCAGAGGCGCTGAGCACGTTGCAGCGCGAGACCGAGGCCGCCGTGCATACCCGATCGGACTTGGACACTCCGGCAGGAGCACGTGACTTTCAGCGGTTCCTCATCGGCAAGCTTCGAGACATCCGTGCGGTGGTCGTGAACGCCAGCCTGGACGACACGTCGAAATCAGCGCTGATGGCCGCCTGGACTTCGCTGTACGACGCCGCCAAGAGCGGACAGAGCGTTGCCGGGGAGAGTGCATCGGTGGCACCGGTTGCCGCACCCGCGCGCGGCACCGGTCAACAGTCGCCCGACCCCGCCGACGCTGGATGGGATCCATTACTGGATCCGCTGCTCGCAGACGATCCTGGCCTGCTGACCGGGGAGGTGGGGCACAGTCCGACCGGGAGCGCGGCGGCACCTGCGATGCCGTCGGCACTGCCGGGCATTCCCAACGTCGGTCTAGGGTCGACGCCCGGGCCGGGTTCGATGGGCGGCTGGGGTGCGCCGGGCGGGTTAGCGCTTCCCGGGCGCCAAGAGGGCAGCACAACCGATCCGGCGCTGCAGGGTCTCGACGACCTCGACGCGGACCCGGCCGACCATGAATCCGACGATCCCGACAAACCCAAAGACGACGACCACGATCAGGACGCGTCGACGGCTGAATCGCGGCCGGCCGGTCCCACAACGGTGACCCTGCCCGATGGTGAGACGGTGACGGCTGCCAGCCCGCAGCTGGCGGCGGCCATCGAGGCAGCAGTGGGCGGCGAGTCGATCCCGGATGCGTTCCGTCAGCAGGGAATCACCATTCCCGCACCGGGAACCGCGGTCGCCACTCCGATCGACCCGATCCAGGCCGCCCCCGGAGATATCGGAATTTTCACCGATCGCCATGCGCTGGCCCTCGGCCACAGCAAGGCCCTGCTGGACGGCCAGATTCAGCACATCGCCACCGTAAGCGGCCCGAGCTTTCTAGGCTGGGAGCATCCGCCGGCCGCGGCGGCCGCGACCGCCCCCGCGAGGACCGACGCACCGACACCGACCCGGCCGGCGGCCACGCCGACCACGCGACCATAGTGAGCTCGCCGGCCCGGCCGGCGGCGCAGGAACAGGAGACAGCGGATGGCAGATCGAATCCATGTGGTGCCCGCGCACTTACGTGAAGCCGCTGCACACCACCAGGAGACCTCCGACTACTTGCGCACCATTCCGTCGGCGCACGCCGCCATCCAAGAGAGCCTGGACTCACTGGGGCCAATCTTCAGTGAACTTCGCGACGCCGGACGCGAACTGCTCGAACTCAGGCGCCAGTGCTACGAGCAGCAGGCGGACGACCACGCCGATATGGCGTACAAGCTGACCGCCTCGGCAACAACCTGGGATCAGCACGAACAAGATGCGGCTGGTGAACTCGGCCGCATCGTCGACGGCGGTCGATGACAGACGCTAATCCCGCCTTCGACACCGTTCATCCGAGTGGGCACATCTTG
>DASYJS010000453.1:0-1875 GCA_035996225.1 Mycobacterium sp.
GGCGTTGATTTCCTGGTGCACGGTGTGCGCGGGAATGAAAACGAAGTCTCCCGGACCCGCCTCGACGACGTGCTCCAGACGGTCGCCCCACCGGTACCTGGCGGTGCCTTCAAGCACGTACAGGATTGTTTCCTGATCGCCGTGGTGGTGCGCGCCCGTCGCTGCGCCGGGTAGCACCGTGCTCAGGAAGGCGCTCAGTACCTTGGCGTCGGGGTTGCGGCTGTCGAAGGCGACCTCCCGACGCAGTCCCGGGGTCTGCGGGGTGTCATCGGAGAGCTCGTCACGCCGGACAACGCGAACCGAAGGCTTGTCCATCGGTGGTTCCTCTCTGTCCTGGCCGAACAGCAGCGCGCTATCCCCGGTCACGTGCAGCCCGTGTTGGTGGTGGGGCCCACTTGGTTACTCGTAAACCATTGTTGCTCAAGCTAAGTCATTTCAACAAGACGAGGATATTCGCCGTACCCCCGTCGAGGCCTGATGGCCGGCGCAACGACCGGTGCCGGAAACGATCGAACTCCGGCCCGCCAACGCCTCACACACGCTGCGCGGGCGAAGGCCGCCGCTAGGTGATCCGGTCGGCGCGGGTGTAGACGTTCATCGAATTCTCACGCAGGAACGCCACCAGCGTGACCCCGGATTCCTCGGCCAGCGACACCGCCAGCGACGACGGCGCCGACACCGCGGCCAGCACGGGAATCCCTGCCAGCACGGCTTTCTGCGTCAGCTCGAACGACGCTCGCCCGCTGACCAACAGCACCGACGCGCTCAGCGGTACCCGTCCGTGTTCCAGCGCCCAGCCGATGACCTTGTCGACGGCATTGTGCCTGCCGATGTCTTCGCGCACCACCAGCATCGTGCCGTCAACGTCGAACAGCGCCGCGGCGTGCAGTCCACCGGTGCTGTCGAAAACCTTTTGGGCACTGCGAAGTTGGCTGGGCATCGCCTTGAGCGTGGCGGCGGCGACCGTGGCGGGATCGTCACCTGGCGAAAAGCGGCTGATCACCCGCACCGCGTCCAGCGACGCCTTGCCGCAGACGCCACACGAGGAGGTGGTGTAAAAATTGCGCGTGACATTGAGGTCGGGCGATTCCACGCCGGGGGCCAGTGTCACATCCAGCACGTTGTAGGTGTTGGCGCCATTCTCGCCGCGGCCGCCGCAGTAGCGGATGGTCAGCACGTCTTCGCGCTGCGCGATGACTCCTTCAGTGAGTAGAAAGCCTTGCGCGAGTTCGATATCCGATCCGGGCGTACGCATCGTCACGGTGACCGCGCTGCCGTTGACGCGGATCTCCAGCGGCTCCTCCACGGCGAGGGTTTCGGCTCGGGTGATCGCCTGACCTGCGGTGAGGTGGGTGGCGCGCCGACGCGCGATTACGTTGCCCATCAGGTGAATTCATCGCCGCGGGAGCCGGCCGCAATGGCTTCCGGTTCCACCCTGATGATGACCGCTTTCGACGCCGGGGTGTTCGATTTTTCGGCGGTGTGATCCAGCGGAACCAGCGGATTGGTCTCCGGGTAGTAAGCCGCAGCATTGCCCACCGGAGTCGAATATGCGACCACCAGGAAGTCTTTGGCGCGTCGCTCTTGCAGGCCACTATCGGCATCGGTCCACTCCGACACCAAATCGACGCGTTCGCCCGCGGTCAGGCCAAGCGTCTCGATGTCGGCGGGATTGATGAACACCACGCGGCGGCCACCCTTCACCCCGCGGTACCGGTCGTCGAGCCCGTAGATCGTGGTGTTGTACTGGTCGTGGCTGCGCAATGTCTGCAGCACCAGCCGGCCGGGCGGCACCGGCACCCACTGCAGCGGATTGATGGCGAAGTTTGCTTTGCCTGTGCTGGTGTGGAATTCGCGTGCGTCGCGGGGCGGGTG